>JACNJE010000134.1 GCA_014382705.1 Verrucomicrobiota bacterium
GCTTTACGCGCAGTTCACCCACTCGATGAGCCTCAACGATGTGTGCGATGCCCTTCGCCCTCGGCTCTGCGGGCCGCCCCTACGGGGACGGACTCCACTACGCAACGGCATCAGAAACAGGTGGCCGTAGGGCTGCTACAACACGTAACTGGGACATGGCAGGTTCCACCTTGAAAAAGCCGATCCGTGGTCGAAGAATGGGGTAGGCGCACTGCCAATTTTAACATCATCTTTCTCACGTTGCGATTATTCAATTATCGGAATGAACCTTTCCCAGACCGTGCCGGACGAACGGTTCTTCCGGCGCCGGCTGCCGAAGATCCGCCCGTTGCTCGCGCAGTTGCAGCCGTTCCTCCGCCCCGGCGTGAAGGTGCTCGAAGTCGGATGCAGCGTCGGCGCGCTGCTGTGGTCGATGCGCGAAAAAGTCGGCGCCACCGGCACGTTCGTCGGCGTGGAACCGCACGAGGGCCACGCAAAGTTCGCGCGCGAGGCAAAGGGGCTCGACGTCCGCATCGGATTGCTCGACGAGATTTCGCACAAGCTCAAGCCCGCGAGCTTCGACCTCATCATGATGAACCATGTGCTCGAGCACACGATCAGCCCAACGGACGTGCTGCTCACATGCAAGAAACTGCTTAAGCCGCACTGTACCTGGTCAACGGCGGGAAGGCGGAGGATCTTTAACGATCAAGCTCACCGGCGGCGCGAAGCGCCGTCCGGTGCATCGCCTTGTTCGGCGTTTCCTTCCGTCGTGAAGTCAACGTGGTCAACCTCGTGCGGAGCAATGGCATTGTTGATGGATGCGCGGAAGCGGGTGAATGACCGACGCTCGGATTCCACGGCTGAAAGATGGGACCAGCTACCCCACGGAGGTCGAGCGTCTTCATCAGTCCGCACGAGCAGGCGACGCGCCTTGGCCCCTGTGAACGCCAGCGGCTGGCTGACAAGGGCGAGCTCCGGACCAACGATGTTCCGCCAGCGGGACCTGAGCGCATCGAGATGCTCTGCAAACTCTCCTGCCTGGGGATAGTCCTTTCCTTCGAAGTCCCATGGCCGATACATCGGGCCTCCCAGCGGGCCCACTGCATAGGATGTCGGCTCCTCGACGCAGTAGAAGTCCTCGTCTGGAACCTCGACCAGATCCGGACACCCGTTACTCGTTGCCCAGTCGACGGTCTCGATCCAGCGTCGCATCTTCTCGACGTCGTTGCTGTACGCCCAGCCGGCAAGTATCAGGGGCGTAGGCGGGGAGGGCGGGATACACGAACGACCCCGAGTGTACTCAGTCAGCCGCCTGAAGACGTCATGCCATGGCATTGGGTTAGGGCAGATTCGCTTCATGGTTCATACGCCGAACGACCCAAGCTCAGCGACCCGGCCCACGAGGGCGTCCGATTGCAAGCGCGACGCGATGGCCGGGTTCGCTGCAGCGCATGGTTAGGCGTTCGTTCGATGCTCATAAGACCAACGCTCGGCGGCGTGGCAAGTAGCCAACGATTCGATTACAGAGGATTTGGTTGCCGACGATGCCCTCGGTGTCGGCCATCATCAAGGTCGCGCCGAGCAAGCCCGGAAGCGTGCCGCAGCGCAGCGTGAAGGCAACGCCGCCGAGCGAGACCTCGACCTGATGCGTGTCGGTCTGGAACTGGCCGACGCCGGGGTAGAAGTCGGTAACGCTGCCAGCGGCGGGAAAGTGAGAGAGAGAATCGTCCTGGAAGTAAGAAATCTGCGCGCCGGTATCGAAGAACATCCGATAGTCGGTGCCGGCAATCTGTGCCGTGAGAATCGGAATGCCCATGAACTCGGATAAACGCACGGTCTGCCCGCTATGCACTAACTCGCCTGTTGAAATGGCAAGTGTGCCGCTCGCGGCGTCGAAGACGAGGTCGAAGCGCCCCAGCACGTCTGCGCCGAGAAGACCGACGCACGGGACGCCGACAAAGCGAGTAAGCGTTCCGGCGGTGAGACCGAGGTAATTGCTGCCAAGTCTGAATTCCTCGCCAGCTATGAAGACGCTGCCGGAAGTGCCGAAGCTGCTCGGTGCTCCCGTATCGAGTAGCCACAACTCGCCGCCCAATTCGACGAAGAGGTGTCCGTCTTGAAGTTTGAGAGGTAACGTATTCATATCTCCGGCTCGGCGTTCTCTGTGTTTATCTGGCGGGGATGAAAAGTCCGGCGCAGCCGGCGGCGGCGGAGAGCAGTGTGAGCACGCCAAATACGATTACCCGGGTCGAGTAGCTTTTCTCGACCGTTGCGCCGCCCTTGTCCGAGACGATCAGTGGCATCGCACCGTGGCGTAGCACCCAGCCATTGCCGAGGCGTGCCGCGTCGCCGAAAACGTAAACTTCTTCGTCCAGTTCCAGAGCGGTCTCGGTGTACCTCAGCGTCTTGTTGAAGATTAACCCCTTGGTGTTTTTGTGGTACCGTGTCTCGAGCAGTTGCTGCAAATCCGAGTCGGCGTCGTCCATAAAGCCGGAGCGGGAATATTTGTCCTGATTGACGACGAACTTGATCTTGCTGGAATCCACCACCGCCTGGCCGGTCTCGTCCTTCACCACGAACGGCAGCGTTTGTTCGTCCTTGATGTAGGTTGTCCAGTAGTGGGTCGTGTGACCTTTGCTGTTGGTGCTGCTTCTCCTTTGCTGGACGTGGAAGCAGTAGTGCACGCACTGTTGTTGGCGCCAAGGGCTGGTCAGGGGTTCCTCGGAGGTGGCCGTACGGCCGCAAATCTCCGCCGGGCCTTCAGTCAGTTGTCCGATCGTGCTCGTCTCGGTGGCGCTCATCAGGTCGCGGGTTTGTTTTGCCTTTCGCCAAAAGTACCCAAACAGCAGGGCGAGCAATGGCCCGGCGATCAACAGGATGTACGCGATGACGTTTGCTTCGGATTCCGCAAGCAGAGTGAAGGGGCTGGGAAGGTTCATTGGTTCGGGGCCTCTGGCATGGCCGGAACGTGGCAAGCTTGGCCACCGGGCGCAAGTGCAATGCGCCGTGAAGGAGAGCCCAGCAGGCCGCTTGGCCAAGCGCCACCGACCGTGGTGGAGAAAAAACTAAAACGGCTTGCTCTTGAGACGCAGTCTCGTTAAGTTGCCTCCTTGTTCTGATGGATAATACTTTGACTCCGTTGTCCGGTATGCAGGTGGGAGCAGCCGGCGCGGTTGAAACCATTGACTTGATGCGTGACGATTCGCTTCGGGTTCGGGAAATAGGATTTCTGCCGGGGGCGATGGTGCGCGTGATTCGGCGGGCGCCGTTGGGGGATCCGATCGAGGTGGAAATTGGCGGTGCGCACCTCGCGTTGCGCCGAGCGGATGCGGCGTTGATAAGCGTGAGAATCACAGCCGATGCCTGACAGCCAAGCTGCCGCGCGAATGCCGGTCATCGCGCTGGTGGGCAACCCAAACACCGGCAAGACGACGCTGTTCAACGCGCTCACCGGTCTTTCCCAAAAGGTGGCCAACTACGCCGGGGTAACGGTCGAGAAAAAAGAGGGCACCTGCCACGACCAGCACGGCAAACTGATGCGCGTCCTCGACCTCCCCGGCACGTACAGCCTCAGCGCCCGCACGCCGGACGAGGTCATCCCGAGGGACGTACTGCTCGGGCGGCGCGCCGACACGGCTAAGCCGGATTGTGTCATTTGCGTGGTCGATGCCAGCAACCTCGAGCGCAACCTTTACCTCGCGGTGCAGGTGCTTGACCTCGGCATCCCGGCCATCGTGGTGTTGAACATGATGGACGTCGCCGAGGCGCGCGGGTTGAAACTCTCCGCGGCGGCGCTACAGGAGCGACTCGGTGTGCCAGTGATCCCGATGCAGGCCAACACGCGCCAAGGCATGGAGCGTTTGCGGGTGGCGATGAGCCAGGCGGAATTGCCCTTGGCCAAGCCGGGGGTGCATCCGCTGGCCTTGCGCGAGGCCTTGGCCAAGGCGCGTGAACGGCTTGACGGAGAGGGGACAACTCACGGGAGCCTGACGCTCACCGGGACGGCCAGTCTCCTCTGTAGCCTTGGACCGGACGGCTCAGACGCCGTCGCCGACATCGAGGCGGCTCGGGAGTTGATGGATCACGACTGCCCCGGTTGGGAGGAGAAACTGGTCTCGAGCCACTACAAACGGATCGGCGAACTGGTGCGGGACGCCACCGAGCAGCAGGCCGCCGGCGGCCCAACCGCCACGGACAAGCTCGATCGCGCGTTGCTTCATCCGATTCTTGGCTGGGTGATTCTCGGGGGGCTGATGACGGGGCTGTTCGCGACCATTTTCAGCGTGGCGGCGGTTCCGATGGATTGGATCGATGCCGGCTTCGGCTGGACCGCCGACTGGGTCAAGACCTGGATGGCCGAGGGCGATTTGCGCGACTTGCTGACCGACGGCGTGCTGGCCGGGGTGGGGAGCGTGGTGATTTTTCTGCCGCAAATCCTGCTTCTGTTTTTCTTCATCGGCCTGCTGGAGGACACCGGTTACATGGCGCGCGTCGCGTTCATCATGGACCGCCTGATGGGCCTCGTCGGGCTGAACGGCCGCGCGTTCATTCCGTTGCTCAGCTCGTACGCCTGCGCGATCCCGGGGATCATGGCCACGCGCACCATCGCCAACCCGCGCGAGCGCCTCATCACGATCCTTGTCGCGCCGCTGGCCAGTTGCTCGGCGCGGCTGCCGGTGTACGTGATGATGATCGGCGTGCTGTTGCCGGGCGGCACCGGTGACGTTTGGATGAAGGTCGCCTTCATGCTGGGGCTGTACGCGCTTGGCACGGTGGGGATGTTTTTGTTTGCCTGGCTCTTTCACCGCAGGCTGCGCTCCGGCAGCGGCTCGGCGATGATTCTCGAGTTGCCTCCGTACCGGGTACCGGCGCTGCGCGCGGTGCTGCTTCGGCTGTGGGAGCGGGCAAGGGTGTTTGTCACCCAGGCCGGCACGGTGATTCTCGTGATCTCCGTCCTGCTCTGGGCCGCCACCAGCTACCCGAAGCCGGCCGACGGCGACGACACCGACCGCCTCACCCAAAGCATCGCCGGGCAGCTTGGCAAAACGATCGAGCCACTGATTGAGCCGCTGGGTTACGACTGGAAAATGGGCATCGGCCTCATCGCCTCGTTCGCTGCGCGGGAGGTGTTCGTCAGCACCATGTCGATCCTGTACCGCGCCGACGACCCCGCCGACGACGAAGGCACGCGCCCGCTGCAAACCCTCCTGCGCGAACAAAAACGCGCCGACGGCAGCCCGTTGTTCAACGGCAAGACCTGCCTGAGCATGCTGGTGTTTTACGTGTTCGCCATGCAGTGCATGGCCACGCTCGCCATCACGCGGCGTGAGACAAACAGTTGGAAATGGCCGCTGTTTCAGTTCGGCTACTTGACAGTGACCGCCTATCTGGCAGCGTTGCTCGTGTATCAGGGAGCGGGCCTCCTCGGTTACTGAGGTTCATGGACGGAGAATGGCAAACTTGGATCGCGCTTGGCATCGTCGCGCTCGCCGCCGTATGGATGGCGCGCCGCCTCCTTGGTAAATCGGGGGGTTCATGCGGCGGAGGCTGCGACTGCCCGACCAAAACCATTCCCCCCAAGCGCGAGTGATGTTATTTTCTCGAACAACGAACTTGGCCAAGGCGGGAGCGGTTTCGCTCGCCGTTGCGCTTGGCTTGGTGGCGCTTGGCCAAGCGGCTGGGGCGACGGCCAAGCGGCCGAACATTCTGTTCATCATGGCGGACGACCTCGGCTGGATGGACTTGGCCTGCCAAGGCAACAAGCTCGTCGAGACGCCGAACATTGATCGCTTGGCCCGGCAGGGCATGCGCTTCACCAGCGCCTACGCCGCGGCACCGGTCTGCTCGCCAACGCGCGCGGCGGTGCTCACCGGGCAGGCCCCGGCGCGCCTGCGCATGACGTCGCACCTGCCGGGGCAATTTTTCCCGAAGGACAACCGGCCGCAGCCGGCCGACATGGTGCCGGCGATCGGCCCCGAACACATCACGATCGCCGAGCGGCTGAAGGAAGCCGGCTACGCCAACGCCTTCCTCGGCAAGTGGCACATCGCGCCGAGTGCCGGGCCGCGCGGAATGGTGGCGCCGGAACATTCGCCACTGGGGCAGGGGTTCGACATCAACATCGGCGGCGCGTCGTACGGTGGCCCGCCGAGTTTCTTCTCGCCGTACCGCAATGCCACGCTGCCGGATGGCGAGCCGGGCGAGTACCTGCCGGATCGACTGGTGGACGAGACGATCGGGTTCATTCGCAAAAACAAGGCCAAGCCGTGGATGGTGCACCTCTGGTTTTACACTGTGCACTGGCCGATGCAGGCACCGGAGGCGTTGTTGAAAAAGTATGCCGATCGCACCGATCCCGGGCTGAACGACACGCGTTACGGCGCGATGATCGAGGCGATGGACCTGGCCGTCGGCCGGCTGCTGGCGTCGCTCGAGGCGCTGGGCCTGGACGACGAGACGTTGGTGGTGTTCACGAGCGACAACGGCGGCTTTGCGGGGGTGTCCGACTGCCGGCCGCTGCGCGAGTCGAAGGGGCACCTGTACGAGGGCGGCATCCGCGTGCCGATGATCGTGCGTTGGCCGGGGCGGGTGAAGCCCGGCGCGCTCTCCGATGTGCCGGTGGTGAGCATGGATTTTTACCCGACCTTCCTCGAGGTCGCCGGTCTGAAGCCGACTGTCGGCAAACCGCTCGACGGAGAAAGTCTGGTGTCGTTGTTTCAACAAACCGGCCGGCCCGGGCGCGGGGAGTTATTTTTTCATTTTCCGAACTACGCCTGGCACATGGACAACCGGCTGGGTGGCGCGGTGCGCGCGGGCAACCACAAGTTGATCCGCAATTACGACGACGGCTCGGTGGAACTGTACGACGTAAAGAGTGACCTGGGCGAAACGACGAACCTGGCCGAGCGGCATCCGGAGATCGCCGCTCGTCTGAATCGCAAGCTTGGCCAATGGCTCGCTGACACCGGCGCGAAGATGCCGAAGCCGCCACGGCCGCAGCCATAAGTCCCGGTTGAACCGCCTGACCGGGCGAAAAAAAACTCGACGCGCCAGCGGGCCGGTGAGATTAAGTTTTGCCAAGTGGCGGCTGGATTGTATCATCGGCGCATGACCAAGTTTTCGCACCGTATTTCGTTTTATGGTTTCGTGTTGGCCATGGCCGTTTCGCTTGTGGCGGCCGACAAGGCCAAGGTGGTGTTCATCTCGGGCAAGCCAAGCCATGGGCGGTTGTCGCATGAACATCGGGCGGGAAACACGCTACTGGCCAAGGCGTTGAACGAATCCGGGCTGCCGGTGGAGGCGGTGGTGCTCAAGGACGTGGGCTATCCGAAGGATGAATCCGTGCTGGAGGATGCGGCGACCATCGTGATTTTTTGCACGGGCCACGGCGGGCATGTGCTGAATCCGAAGCTGAAGGAATTTGATGCGCTGATGAAAAAGGGTAAGGGCGTGGTGATGATTCATTGGGCGACCGAGGCGATTAAGGGCGATCCGGGCGACAAGTTCCTCGAATGGATGGGCGGATTTTGTGACCTGCACTGGAGCGTGAACCCGCACTGGGTGCCGAAGTTTAAAGCGCAGAAGCACGAAATCTGGAACGGCGTAAAGCCCTTCAGCGTAAATGACGAATGGTATTATCACATGCGCTTTGTGAAGGATCTCAAGGGCGTGACGCCGATCCTTACCGACGTCCCGCCGGCCTCGACGCTCAAGCGTCCTGATGGCGCCCGCAGCGGAAATCCCACCGTGCGCAAGGCGGTGGCCAATGGCGAGAGCCAGCATGTGGCTTGGACGTACGAACGCGCCGATGGCGGTCGCGGGTTCGGCTTCACCGGCGGTCATGTGCACATGAACTGGCAGCACGACGACAACCGCAAGCTGATGCTCAACGCCATTCTCTGGACGGCTAAAGTGAAGATTCCCAACGACGGCGTGCCCTCCAAGACGCCGACCAAGGAAGAGATGCACGCTAACCTCGATTGAGTTCAAGTGCAAAGCAAGGCGGCTACAGTTGCGGAGTATTTGGCGGAGTTGCCGGAGGATCGCCGGGAGGCGATCGAGGCAATCCGCAAGGTCATCCTTAAGAATCTGCCCAAGGGCTACGAGGAGGGAATCTTGTACGGGATGATTGGGTACTATGTGCCTCATTCGATTTACCCGGAAGGCTACCATTGCACGCCGACCGATCCGCTGCCGTTTGCGAATCTTGCTTCACAGAAAAACCATATGTCTTTTTACGGGATGGGAATTTACGTTGACGAGGCGCAGGCAAGGTGGTTCGTCGAGGAGTGGATGAAAACCGGCAAGAAACTCGACATGGGCAAGTCGTGTGTGCGCTTCAAAAAACTGGACGACGTGCCGCTGGAGGTGATCGGCAAGGCGATCAAGCGGATGCCGGTGAAGAAATATATTGAGCTTTACGAAAAGCAATTGAAGGCCAACAGCGCCGGTAAAAAAGTTTCCAAAAAACGGTCGGAAGCCAAGACGAAGAAACGCTGAAATTCGGCCGGAATCAAGATCACGCGGTCCATGCACGGCGCGCCGCGCAACCACAAGTCGATCGTTGAGTCGCGAAACTGGCGCAATGCCGTCGCGGCGTACCTTGCCTGCACCGAGTTTGTCGATCATTGCGTCGGCGTGATGCTGGACGCGCTCGATGCCAGCGACCACGCGAAGAACACGCTCGTTGTGCTGTGGTCGGACCACGGCTGGCACCTCGGCGAGAAGCAGCATTGGGCCAAGCGGTCGCTGTGGGGGGAGTCCACCCGCGTGCCGCTGATCGTCGCCGGCCCCGGCTTGGCCAAGGGCGACTGCGCGCGGCCGGTTGGCCTGATCGACGTGTACCCGACGCTCGCCGAGTTTTGCGGCTTGGGCGCCCCGGTGCGCGCGTCGGGTCGCTGATCTATTTATCCGGCGATTCAACAATTCACTCATGGTCTCGTGATTGTCATGCGTTCTCCCTCTCCCCGGCCCTCTCCCGCTGTGAGAGGGAGCTTGGCCAAGCGCGTTCGTCTTGATTTCTCCTCCCTAAGGGAGACGGTGGCCGGAGGCAGGATGAGGGCGAATCGTTGAGTGATTTTTTGTAAAACCTCTGGTAGATCGCCGGACGAACCATCGCGCTATCGGCACACCGGATGAGTGGGCAGGGCGCGTGATTGAAGGAAAACGGTTTTCAATTCCTGAAAACCGGCTACAAATTCCCCCGGCACGACGGCTGCTGCATTTTTTGTCCATCACCGAAACTTGTGCGGTTCCGGTCGTGTAAAGGGAGTGGTTTTTTTCATGAACAGGATATTATTTGGAGCAACAGTCGCTTGGGCTGCCTTGGCAGCGAGCAGCGCGAGGGCGGAGCAGATCGTGATCAGCGAGGTCATGTACAACCCGCGCGGCGACGCGCCGGAGTGGATCGAGCTGTCCAACATCACCGCCACGCCGTTTGACATCGCCGACTGGAGACTGCGTGGCGACGCGGAGCTGGATTTCCCGGCGTTCGACGGGGACCGGGCGGACGACGCATTCCTCGGGCATTGGGGGAAAATCATCCTGACCGGGGTCGACCCCGGGCAGTTCCGTCAGCAGCACGGCGTCCCGTCGAGCGTGAAGGTGTTCGGGCCGTGGACCGGCAGCCTGCCGAACGACGGCGGCCGCATCACGGTGCGGGACAAGAACGGCGTGACCGTCTGCACGCTGGGCTACAACGACCGCGGCAAGTGGCCGGTCGCCGCTGACGGCACAGGGCACACGCTGGTGCTGCGGGATTCCGACCGCGTCGTGGACGACTGGCGCAACTGGTCGTTCAGCAAACGGCCGGGCGGCACACCGGGCGGTGACCCGGTGTTGGGCGTGGAGACGCCGGTGGCCAGCCCGGAGGTGAATCTCTCCTCCGGCATCGTGTTGGTCGATTACGGCGACCGCTGGAAGTACAACGACCTAAATAAGAACCTCGGCACGGCGTGGCGCGACTCGAACTATAACGACGCCTCGTGGAAATCCGGTCCCGGCCTGCTGGGGCTGGAGAACTCCGCACTGCCCGATCCCGGCCTCAAGACCGGCATCAACAAGGGCAACCAACTCTGCTACTACTTCCGGAAAGAGTTCACGTACAGCAGCGACCCGAGCGAGGTCACGCTGACGATCGACCAGATCGTGGACGACGGTGCGGTCTATTATCTCAACGGCGCGGAGGTCGGCCGCTCGCGCATGCCGGGCGGGACGGTGAGTTTCACCACGCGCACGTCGGCAACGGTCGGCAACGCCGCCGAGGAAAAGGGCGTCGTGACGATTGAGCCGGGCAAACTGAAGCAGGGCAAGAACGTATTGGCGGTGGAGGTGCACCAGACGAACACCACCAGCTCAGACATCGTTTTCGGCTGCCGCCTGAGCGCGTCGGTCCCGGCGGACATGAGCCGTGCCTCGCTTGGCCAAGCGCTTGGCCTGAACGAGGTGCATTACACGGCCGAGGGCGGCATCGACTGGGTGGAACTGTACAACAGCGGCGAGGGTGCGGTGGACCTGGACGGCCTGTCGGTGGCCACGCGGCGCGATTTCTCCGACCGCACGCCGCTCCTTGGCCAAGCGCCGAGCCGTGGCACGGCGGTGGTCGCGGTCGAATTCGAAGGCCGGGGCCAAGCGCCGGTTTACCTGCTCAACGGCGACACGGTGCTGCAGGCGCTGGTGCCGGAGCGGCCCCGCGGCGAAGGCTCGGTGCAGGCGTACCCGGACGGGAGCCGCGAATGGTTCACCGTGGCCAACGGCTCGAAAGGGCGCAACAACAACCCGGCGCGGCACGAGAACGTGGTCATCAATGAGGTGATGTTCAACCCGCCGGCCGACCATCGCGGCGGCGAGTACATCGAGCTGTACAATCGCGACACCGAGGCAATCGACCTTTCGGGCTGGCGGTTTGTCGACGGGGTCAACTTTGCGTTTCCGTCCGGCACCACCATAGCGGCGGGCGGCTACCTCGTCATCGCCGCGGACGCCGCCTACATGCGGCGGGTGTACCAACTGAAAAACGTGCTGGGAAACTACGGCGGGGAGCTGAGCAACCCCGGCGAATTGCTGCGGCTCGAGGACGCCCACGGCAACCTGGCCGACGAGGTTGACTATCGCAACCGTGGCGACTGGCCGAGCTGGACCAAGGGCGGCGGCAGCAGCATGGAACTGGTCAACCCGTGGGCCGACAACCGACTGCCGTCAGCCTGGCGCGACAGCGACGAGACCAACAAGAGTGTCTTTCGCCAATACTCCACCACTGGCCGGTATCGGCAATTGAAAACCATGGGCGGTGCCACCGACTACCGGGAACTGCACCTGCACCTGGTGGGCGACTCGGAGATCGCGCTGACGGACATCGAGGCGGTCAGCTCCCGCACGAAAAAGAATGTCCTAAAAAACGCGAACAAGATGTCCACCAGCGGTACCAGCTCGAACGGTTGGTTGGCGCAGGGCAACCATTGGGCGACGTACATGGACGGCCGCGAACTGCACCTGATCTCCGACGGTCACGGCGACAACCGGCCCAACCGGATGGAGATCGACATGACCGCCGACGTCCGCCGAAACGACGACCTGACCATCAAGTTCGGTGCGCGCTGGATCCGGGGCAACCCGAGGCTGATCGCGTGGACGTGGGACAAGAGTGTCGCCGGCAGTTTTCTGGTCGAGATCCCGGAGAACCTCGGCACCCCCGGAAAACGCAACTCGATGTTTTCGGAACAGACGCCGCCGCAGGTCGATCAGCTCAGGCACAGCCCGGCAGTGCCAACGTCGAGCCAGTCGGTGCGCGTGATGGCGCGCATCACGTCGACCGAGCCGCTGGCTGCAGTGAACCTGCGTCACCGCGCTGATTCCTCGAATAACACCGGCGCATGGAAATCAACCGCGATGCATGACGACGGCAGCCGGGGCGGGGACGAGGTGGCCGGAGACGGTCTCTTCACCGGCACGCTGACCGGGTACCGCACCAACGGCCGGCGCGTGCAGTTTTACGTGGAGGCTCGAACCGGGGAGGGGGCGAGCCACCGACAGCCCAAGTGGGGGCCGGATCGGCCGGCGCTGTACGTGGTGGACAATCGCAAGCCGAAGACGGACTTGCGCAACGTGCGCCTCGTTGTCTCCGACTACGACATGGGGGCAATCAGCAACGGCGGCAGCTCGAAATACGACTACGATTTCCCGCGCCTCTCCAACCACTACTTCAACGCCACATTCATCTCTAACGAGACGGACATCCGGTACAACTGCGAGATGCGCAACAGCGGCAGCCCGTGGACGCGCGGCAACCACGTGAACCGGGGCAAGTGGAAGATCCCCAACGACCGGCGGTTCCGCGGCAAGTACAAGCTCTCATGGGACGACGACGCCAATGGCCGCGTCAGCCGGAACCGGTTGACCCGCTACATGCTCTACCTGATGGGGCACGTGGTGAACGAGAACGAGATGATCTGGTTCACGGTCAATAGCAGCTCCCCGCAGATGCGCGAGGAGGTCGAGCCGGTGGCCAATGATTTACTCAACCGCAACTTCACCGACGGAGTGAAGGGAAACCTGTACCGCATCGACGACGAGTGGTGGTTCACCGACGGCTGGTCGCGGCAAAATCGCAACGCGGACTGGAGCTACAAAAACTCCGACAACCCCGGTCGCTACCGTTCCGAGTGGATGAAGCGCACCAACGAGTGGGAGGACGACTACAGCGCGCTCATCAACCTGTTCCGCACCGTGAGCAAGAGCTACAAGCAGGAGCAGGTCGAGCGGCTCATCGACCCGCACCAGACGATGATCATGTCGATGGTGCGCGGCTACATTGACGACTGGGACTCCTTCTCACTGCGTCGGGGCAAGAACGGCTACTTTTACCAGCGGCACGACGACGGCAAGTTCCAGTTCCTGCATTGGGACAGCGATCTGGCGTATGGCAACCCCTCGGCCAAGCTGTATCAGGGCATGCCCGGCTTCAGTGGTTATATTAGCAAATGGTACAACAAACGGCTTTTCTATTCCTACCTCGCCGAGTTCACCGAGAACTACACCCATGACTCCCCGCGCATGAACGCGTGGCTCGCCGCAGAGGAGCGGGTGAGCGGTTCCTACTCGGCGCGGGCGAGCGAGTACCAATCGTTCTTTTCCAGGCGCCGTGGCACGGTCAAGAGCGAACTGGGCACCAACTACTCACGCAAGAAATTCGAGATCACGACCAACGGCGGCTCCCCGATTACCGCCACGGGGGATCGCCTCAACCTCAAGGGCACCTCCCCTTACGGGGTCATCCATGTGAAGGTTGAGGGCCATCCCGAGGCCAAGCCGGACTGGACCGGCCTCGTCGGTTGGTCGATCAGCGATATCCAGCTACGCAAGGGCGAGCAGACCCTCCGGGTGATCGGCACCGACCAATGGGGCAAGGTCCGCAGCGCGGACGAGATTCAGGTCAACAAGACCGGCAACGCCGCGCCGGTGGCGGTTCTCAAGTCGCAACCGGCCTCATGGAACATCTCGACCGACAGCGCACTGCGCCTCGACGCCCGCGATTCGTACGATCCCGAGGGCCAAGCGCTGGTGTTCGACTGGGCCGCGAGCCACATCGAGGAGATCGAATTGCGTCCGCTTGGCCAAGCGCGCGCCGAGGCGATGTTCACGCGGCCCGGTCTGTACGGTTTCACCCTCAACGTGACCGACGAGTCGGGCAAAACCTCGCGAGTGGATCGGGAAGCCGCCGTGCATGGCATGGGGGGATTCAGTGGGTTTGCCGAGCCGATGCTCGAACCGCACTGGGCCGCCGCCAACGTCGCGCCGCGCGGCAATTTCTCGCCGTACAGCTGGTACTCGCTCGACGACGTGCCGGGCTGGCTTGAATTGCAACTGCTCGATACTGCGGCCAGACCGTTGGCCAGGTCGATGCCGCAATACCCGTTCATCAACCGATCGCTGCCGGCCACGGGCGACTGGGCGCTGCAAACCAAATTGCGCTTGGTTTCGCGGCAGTTTGGTGACTACGACGCCGGCCTGATGGCGGTGCTCGGCGAGGGGATGGTTTCGACGCGTTACACCGTCGGATTCAACGACGGCACCAAGTTGTTGGTTCGCAAAGTGAGCCCCGGCGGCACCGCCACCACGCTCAAGACCAAGACCATCGGGATCGAGGAGATCGCCGTGCGCATCGTTCGCGAGGGCGACGTATTGGTGTTTGAGTGGAAGGTCGGCGACGCGTGGGAGGAACTGCACCGCGAAAGCATCGACGCCGGCACAACGGCGATCACAGGCGGCCTGTTCCTCGCGACGGAGAAGCCGCAGTCGATCCGGGTCGCCTTCGACTACGCGATGCTGATCGATCCCTCCGCCGTGTCGCCGCTCAAGGGCAGTCTGCGGCTGAGCGAAATCATGTACAACCCCATCGGCGGCGATGCGTACGAGTACGTCGAGCTGGTCAACGCCGGGGACGCTGCGGTGAAGTTGAGCGACGCGCAGTTCGATCGCGGCATCACGTACCGATTCGGCAAAGTGACCCTCTCAGCGGGAGAGCGCATCGTGGTGGCGAAAGACCGGGAGTCGTTCCTGTTGCGTTACGGCACGAAGGGCATCCGGCTGGCCGCCGGGCAATACGAGGGCCGGCTGAAGAACGGCGGCGAAACCGTCGCAATGATCGACGCCAACGGCGACTCGGTGTTCGTGGTGGACTATTCCGACGGCGGTGCCTGGCCCGGCCGGGCCGACGGCAACGGCAGTTCGCTTGAGGTGATCGATCCGCGCCTCGACTTGAACGACCCGGCGAACTGGAACTCAAGCATCCGCTACAATGGCACACCGGGCGGCGGCGTTGGCCAAGCGCCGATGGTCGTCATCAACGAGGTGCTGGCCCACACCGACGCGCCGCTCGAGGACGCGATCGAGCTGCACAACCTTGGCCAAACGCCAGTCGATCTCGGAGGCTGGTACCTCAGCGACAGTGCGAACAACCTGCGAAAGTATCGCATCCCGGACGGCACCACCATCGCGCCCGGCGGCTATCTGGTTTTTTATGAAAAAGCCTTCCTGCTCGAAAACGCCGACGACGGTTTCTCACTGAGCTCCGCGCGCGGCGACGAGGTCTGGCTCACCGAGACCCAGCCGGACGGGGCGATCACGCGCTTCGCGGACAAGGTCGATTTTGGCCCCTCAGCCAACGGCGTGTCGCTGGGCCGTTACCCGGACGGCACCGGCCCGCTCGTCGTGCAGGCCGGCCTGTCGCTTGGTTCATCGGTTCGCGCCGGGCAGGACGCCGCGCTGCTGCCCGCGTTCCGCGAAGGCGTCGGCGCGGCAAACACCGGCCCGCTCATCGGGCCGGTCGTCATCAGCGAAATCCTGTACGCCCCGGCCGACGGTTTGGCCGAGTACGTGGTGCTGAAAAACATCTCGGATGTGGCCGTGCCGTTGTTCGATCCGGCAAATCCCGGCAACGCGTGGAAACTCGACAACGCGATCGAGTTCACGTTCCCGGCCGATTTTGTCCTGCCAGCCGGCGGGTCGGTGTACGTCGGCGGCGGCGAGCCGGCGCAGCTGCTCGCGCAATACGAACTCGACGAGGAGACGACGGTGCTGGGGCCGTTCGACGGCAGGCTGAACAACGCCGGCGAGAGCCTGCAGTTGCTGCGGCCGGATTCGCCGCAGACGCTCCCCCCGAACATCGGCCTGGTGCCGTACATTCTTGTTGAGAAGGTGAAATACAGCGCGACCGCGCCTTGGCCGGTGCCGCCGGTGCAGGGTGGCGTGACAATTCAACGGGTCAACCTGTCGGCCTTCGGCAACAACGCGCGAAACTGGGCCAAGCCGGGCGACGAACGGGACAGCGACCTTGACGGCATGCCGGACGAATGGGAGACGGCGCACGGGCTCGACCCGCAGGATGCCGCCGATGCGATACTCGACGCCGACGCCGACGGCTTGGCCAACGCGCAGGAATTCGCCGCCGGAACCGATCCGCACGATCCCACCAGCAGCCTGTCGCTGGAAGTCACGCGCCTGGCCAACGGCCTGTTGCGGG
The DNA here is from genome assembly GCA_014382705.1 of Verrucomicrobiota bacterium. Lineage (GTDB taxonomy): Bacteria > Verrucomicrobiota > Verrucomicrobiia > Limisphaerales > UBA1096 > UBA1096. The sequence goes on from JACNJE010000134.1 coordinate 16,001, forward strand.
TCGGGTTCGCGGGAGTGCAGGGGCGGAGTTACTCCCTGCAGTATACCGAGGCGCTTGGCCAAGCGTGGCAACCGCTGGGCAGTTTCTTTCCAGAAACGAGCGGGAAGGTGTCACGAACGCTCTCTCCGCAGGTGAGTCGGGAGCGGTTCATCAGGCTGGTGACACCGGCCACCCCGTAACGCGCCGGTGAATTGTCTTCGGCTTCGAATCATCACCGCACTTGCCTTCGCTTGGCCAAGCGGTGCGCTGGGTGGGGTCGTCATCAACGAGATTCACTACGACGCCGATCCGAAAACGGATGCGGTCGAGTTCGTTGAGATACACAACACCGGCGAGAGCAACGTTGACTTGTCCGGCTGGCGGTTTTCAAACGGCATTGAGTTTGCGTTTCCGGCGAACACGACACTCAAGCCAAGCGGGTATCTGGTGGTCGCCGAGGCTCCGGCGGAGTTGCGGCGCAAGTTCAAGCTGGGAGCGTCAGTCGTCGTAGGGCCGTACAACAACCGGCTCTCGAACAGCGAAGAATTGACGCTGCGCAACGCGGCGGGTCAGCGGGTGGATCGCGTGGAGTACGGCTCAGGATTCCCTTGGCCAACGGCGGCGAGTGGCGCCGGCAGCTCGATGGAACTGATCCACCCTTCGCTCGACAACGACTTGGGCGGATCGTGGCGTTCGTCCGGTATGCAAGTGCTTGTCGGCGAGCCGGTTACGTATATAGCCGCCGGACGGTTCGGCTGGCGATACCGCGAAGGCACCAGCGAGGCTTCCTCGCCACAGTCGGCCTGGCGCACACTGGATTTCACCGAGGACAACAGTTGGAAAACCGGCCGCGCGCCGATCGGCTACGGCGATGGCGACGACCGGACCACGATCTCGATGCAAAACAAGTTTTCGTCGGTGTACCTGCGGCGTGTGTTCGATGTGAAGGCCGGCGACATCCCGGCGCGGCTGGCGCTGCGCGTGTACACCGACGACGGCGCGGTGGTCTGGATCAACGGCAGGGAGGTCGCGCGTGTGAGCGTCCCCGGCGGCACGCTGAGATTCAATTCGTTCGCGAACAACCACGAGGCGGCGTGGGAGGAGGTCGTGATTTCCAATCCGGGCGAGATCCTGAACGTTGGCAAAAACATTATCGCCATCCACGCGCTGAACGCCACGCTGGGCAGCAGCGATTTCTCAATCGACGCCGAGTTGCGCACCCCGAACGCCGGTGAAATCTCGGGCACGCCGACGCCGGCGGCAGCCAACTCCGTGTACGCCGCGAATGCGCCGCCACAAACACGGCAAGTGAACCATGAACCGGGGCAGCCAAGCGCGAATGCGCCGGTGCGCGTGAGCGCCAAGGTGAGCGACCCGGACGGCGTCGCCGCCGTGACGTTGTTCTATCAGGCGGTTCGACCCGGGAGTTACATTCGAAAAACAGACAGCGCGTTCGAGCAGGGCTGGACGGCGTTGCCGATGGCCGGCCGTGCGGCGGCGGAGTCTGTTTTCTCGGTGATGATCCCGCCAAGCGTGCAGGAGCACCGCACCCTCGTGCGGTACCGGATACGCGTCGAGGACACTCTCGGCAATGCGGTCACTTTGCCATACGCCGACGAGGGGCAGCCGAACTTTGCCTACTTTTGCTACAACGGCATGCCGGCTTGGACCGGCTCGAACCAAGTCAACGGCAAAAAGGAGACGTTCCCCTCCAGCGTGATGGCGTCGCTGCCAACGTACCACCTGATCGCCAACAGCACCGACGTCACCAATTCACAATACAGCAGCTCATTTGACACGGTGCATTTCAACGGGACACTCGTTTATGACGGCACCGTTTACGACCATATCGAGTTCCGGAATCGCGGTGAGTTTTCAACGTATGTCTCCGGCAAGAACAAGTGGCGGCTTTATTTCAACCGCACGAGGGGACTGGAGGCCCGGGACAATTACGGCAGGAAGTACGCCCAGCCGAAAAAGACGATCAACCTCAATGGCTGTGCCTCACCGTGGATGCCGGTCAACCGCGGCATGGCCGGGATGGAGGAGGCGATCGGCTTCAAGCTGTACAACCTGGCCGGTGGCCTCGCGCCCAAGACGCACTTTGTGCATTTCCGGGTGATCGATGACGCCGAGGAGTCGCCGACTGGGCGGCGAAACGCCCAGTACGAGGGCGATCTGTGGGGCCTGTACCTCTACATCGAGCACACCGACAGCCGGTTTCTCGAGGAACACGGCTTGCCGGACGGCAACGTCTACAAGATCGAGGGCGGCAACGGCGACAAGCGCAACCAGGGGCCGACACAGTCCGTGAATGCGTCGGACTGGAACAGCTTCCGCAGCGGCTACGGCCGGTCGCAGTCGCTCCAGTGGTGGCGGGAGAACCTCGACCTGCCGACGTATTACACGTTCCGCTGCGTGAACCGGATCATCAGCAACGTCGACATCCGCGAGGGCTGGAACAAGGTGTTTTACCATCATCCGGACGGCCGCTGGTATCCGGTGCCGTGGGACTTGGACATGCTGATCATTCCGGAGACGCATTGGCAGGGCTCGATCAATATTGAGCGCTGCCTGAGCCGGCACAATGCGCTGAAGATCGAGTTCAAGAACCGTGCCCGCGAGCTGCTCGACCTGCTGCTCGATGACGCCTCGCCGACCGGCGGCCAGATTGGCCAGTTCATCGACGAACACGCGCGCTTCATCAACCCGCCGGGCGAGCCGCTGACATTCGTCGATGTCGATCAGTTCATGTGGAATTACCACCCGCGAACCGCCGGCAGTCATCGCGGGCAGTTTTATGTTTCGCCAAAGAGCCAAGGCAACCGGGGCGGCACATGGACGCGCCGGCTGAAGACGAAGGATTTCGAGGGCATGATGCAGCATATGCTCGATTTCATGACCGACACCGATCCCGGCCGCTGGAGCATTGGCGACGGTGACCCGCGCGGCTACGGCTACAACTACCTCGAGCAGGAGGCCAAGTTCACCGACATCCCGAACACGCCGACAATCACCTATGCCGGGCCGGCCGGGTTCCCACTGGACCAGCTGCAGTTTCAGAGCAGCCCGTTTGAGCCGGGGCGATCGGGCAACAACAAAACGTTCACCGGCATCCAGTGGCGGCTGGCTGAGGTGTCCAATCCCAAGACCCCCCATTTCGAGCTTGGCCAACCTTGGAGATACGAGATCCAACCGGCTTGGGAACTGGAAGCCGACGAGTTTACCGGGCCGGTGGCTGTCCCGCAAAGCGTCATCCGCAAGGGAGGCACGTACCGCGCCCGCGTCCGGATGCGCAACGGCACGATGGCGTGGAGCCATTGGTCGGCGCCGGTCGAGTTCGTCGCCGGCGAGCCGGACTTGGGCGGTCTCCGCGCGAACCTGGCGTTCAGCGAGATTATGTACAACCCGCTTGGTCAAGCGGGCGTGAACGGTGGCGAGTTCGAGTTTCTGGAGTTAAAAAACATCGGTGATTCGGCGCTGGACCTGGGCGGCCTGTTTTTCAGCAGCGGCATCGAGTTTGTTTTTCCCGAGGGGAGCATCCTCGCGCCCGGTGGACTATTTCTGCTCGCCAAAAATCGGGCGGCATTGAAGAGCCGCCATCCGGGCTTGGCTGTGGACGGGATCTACCGGGGCCGGTTGGCCAACGAGGGGGAGACAATCACGCTGTCGGCCGGCCTCGGTGCGCCGGTGCTCAGCATGACGTATGATGACGCCGCGCCGTGGCCGGTAAAGGCCGATGGCCAAGGCTATTCGCTGGTCGCCGACGCCGCGAGCGAGCTGGGTTTTCGGGCCGGCGCGACGCTTGGCGGCACCCCCGGCAGGGATGATCCCGGCTTGGCCAAGCCGATGGACGACTTGATCCTGACGGTGACGCGCTTGGGCAACGGCATGTTGCGGGTCGGTTTCGAGGCGGAGGCGGGCCGGAGTTACTCATTGCAGACCACGCAGGCGCTTGGCCAGGCGTGGCAGCCATTGACCCATTTTTACCCCGAAGCAGGAGGGGAAGTGTCCCGCATCGTCTCCCCGCGGGTGAGTCGTGAGCGGTTCTTCAGGCTGGTGACGCCGGCCCGCCCGTAACGCGGCGCGCGGCTTACAACTCCTCTTTCGACTGGATGATCTTCCCGACAAGGCCGTACTCCTTGGCCTCCTCCGGCGTCATCCAAAAGTTGCGGTCGGTGTCCGTGGCGACCGTCTCAATCGGCTGGCCGGTTTGGTCGGCGAAAATCTGGTTGAGCCGCTCGCGCATCTTGACGATCTGCTCCGCCTCGATGCTGATGTCCGACGCTTGGCCACCGACGCCGCCGCTGGGCTGGTGCAGCATGTAGCGGGTGTTGGGCAGGCTGAAGCGATCCGCCACCGGCGGGGCGGCGTAGATGAGCGCCCCGGCGCTGGCGACCCAGCCGGTGCCGACCACTTTCACGCGCGGCTTCACGAACCGGATCATGTCGTGAATGCTGTCCCCCGACTCCACGTGGCCGCCGGGCGAGTTGACGAACACCGTGATGTCGTCGTCCGACTCGGAGGCGAGCAGTTGCAACTTGGTGCAGACTTCGCGCGCCACCTTCTGGTTGATCTCGCCGTACAGCATGATGGTTCGCGACTTGAGGAACAGTTCCTCAAGTTTCCCCAGTGAATCCTTTTCGTCTTTTTTATCCTTGCTCATCGTGGAGGCCTGCGCGTCCCCGCGCGGGGCGGTGGAGAGTGATTGCAAGACGCCCCGGTGTAAAGCGGGAACCGTTCAACCACCCGGCAGCAGGTCGGCGGGCAGCGGCGGGGTGGCGCCCTTGCGGGAGGCGACGAATGCCCCGAGCCGGTTGGCCAGATCGGCCGTCTGTTGCAGGGGCCAACGGCGAACCGCCCCGTGCAGGATCGCCGCGCTGCAGGCGTCGCCCGCGCCGACCGAGTCAGCGTCCGGCTCCGGGGCGAATTGCGCCGGTCGGCCAAGCACGACCGAGTTGGCGGTGTGCAGCGTTGTGCCGTCCCGTCCCCGAGTCAACACGAACAGGTCGAGATGGAACCGCTCGATCAGCGCACGGATCGGCTCCCCTTGGCCAAGGCCGAGCAGCGGGGCGGCGGCGGCCAGTTCGGCCTCGTTCATCTTGACGATGGAGGCGTCGCGGCAGCCGGTCTCGAGCAGCCCGGCCGAGAAATAATCCTGCCGCAGGTTGAGGTCGAACAGCCGCACGGCTTGGCCGGCGGCGGCGGTGACGAATTGCCGGATTGTTGATCGCGCCGGCTCGAGCCGTTGGCCCAGCGAGCCGAAGCAGACGGCGTCGCACCGCTTGGCCAAGCCGGCGAGCGATTCGTCCCAGGCGAGCCGATCCCAGGCGACGTCGCGGATGATTTCGTAGTCCGGTTCGCCGTCGCGCAGGGTGATCTCGACCGTCCCGGTCGGGGCACCGGGATCGCGTTGAACGAAAGTCGTGTCGATGCCGCGCTTGGCCAAGTCGTCGAGCAGCCTTTGGCCAAGCGCATCGTCGCCGACACGGCTGGCCACGATGGCGTGGTTGCCGAGTTGATGCGACTGGACGGCGGCGTTGAGTGGCGCGCCGCCAAGCGCCGGGCCGGCGGGAAGCAAATCGTAAAGCGCCTCGCCCAGGCCGACGATCAGTGGGGGCGAGTCGCTCATGGGAGCGTCGAGGCTTGCAGCAGCACCGGGCGCGGCTTGGCCGTCCAGAACGAAAATCCCTTGAGCCGCAGCGTGTAATCCGGGCGGATTTCGCGCAGCCGGGCGATCATCCGCTCGGCGTGGTCGTCTACGTGATACGTCGTGATGGCGAGCTGCGGTGCGCCGTTGCGAATCTGTTCCTCCGCGCCGAGCAGCACGTCGAGGTCCGCCCCCTCGGCGTCGGCCTTGATGAGGTCGCCCGGGCCAAGCGCCAGTTGGTGGTCGCGGCAGTAGTCGTCGATGCTCGTGACCGGCACGGCGTCGACGTGCGCCTCGCCGTTTGGAAGGTAGTCGAGGTAACCGGCGTCCGGGTTGTCGCCGTCGACCATGCGCGCCTGGCCGCTTTGGCTGCCGACGCCGCTTAGCTCAATGGCGATGCCGCTGGCCAAGCCGTTCGCTTCGGCGCCGCGCCGGAGCAGGGCGGCCATCCGTTCGCTCGGCTCGAAACAGACCACGCGCTTGGCCAAGCCGTCCTTGAGCGCGCGAAACGCAAACAGCCCCTCGCACGCGCCGATGTCGAGCACCGTGCTGTCCGGCGAGAGCCGGATCGGCTCGGTGGTGTAATGGTGCGGGTTGGCGGCGGAGAATTCCTGCTCGATGACAAAATGCAGGTTTTGATCCGGCTCGCTGGGCCAAAAAAAACTAAGCCCGCGGTCTCGCAGGCACACCTGCCACGCGTCACCGGCTTGGGAAATCTCAGCCTCGTTGGCCAGGTGCCTGGCCGCCGCCCGGCTGTGCAGCCGTGCCGGGAGAATCGCGCGGCCCAGCTGTATTCGTGCGTCGCCGAAGGCGAACCGGCCGTGGAGTTTCTGTTGGCGCCGCCATTCGCTCCAGCAGCGCAGGGCCTGGGAGATGGGATTCTTCACGGGTCAGCCGGCGAGCGGAAAAGGCACACGGTGATTGCCACTGCCCGGTTTTCGCCATACGGTTCGCGCCCCGGCGGAACCGGTTGTCCGCCGGTCTGGATCGAAATGTACATGCGCCTTCGCAGTCTGGTGATCTCCCTCTACAACGCGCTGTTTGCGCGTGCCGTGGAGAAGCTATTTTTTCACCAACTCGTCACCAAGACAAACAACTTCGGCACGAGCAACTGGCTCGGCAAGCCGATCTGGCAAAACACGTTCGACCTCTGGATCGCGCAGGAGACGATTCACGACGTGAAGCCGTCGCTCATCATCGAGTGCGGCACGAACCGTGGCGGCTCGGCCTACTTTTACGCGCAGTTGTTCGACCTCATGGGCACCGACGGCAAGGTCGTCTCGGTGGACATCGAGAAACTGCACGACCTGTCGCACGCGAGGGTGACCTACCTCGTCGGCAGCTCGGTGTCGGACGAGATCGCCGGGCAGATTCGTGCAATGGCGGAGGCGGCGACCGGCCCGGTGTTGGTGATCCTCGACAGCGACCACTCCGAGGCGCACGTCGCGAAGGAGTTGGAACTGTACGCGCCGTTGACCACCGTTGGCAGCTACTGCCTCGTGCAGGACGGCATCATTGATGAGCTGTTCATGTTCCGCAAAGGCCGCCCCGGGCCGTTGCCAGCGCTCGAGAAATACCTGGCCCAGTATCCCGAGTTCGAGATCGACCACGAGCGTTGCGAGCGGTTCCTCATTACGCACCACCCGAAAGGCTGGCTCAAGCGCGTGCGATGATCGCCCTGCTGGATTACGGCGCCGGGAACCTGCGCAGCGTGGAGAAGGCGCTGCGCTTCGTCGGCGGCGACGTGGCGTTGGTGCAGTCACCCGACGGCATGAAGGACGCCTCGGCGGCGGTGCTGCCCGGCGTTGGTGCGTTCGACGACTGCGTCAACGCGATGCAGCGGCAGGAACTGCTCGAGGCGTCGCGGGAGTTCGTCAACACCGGCCGGCCGTTCCTCGGTATTTGCGTTGGCTATCAGGCGATGTTCGAGCGGAGCGAGGAGTTCGACAGCCGCGCCGCCGGGCTGGGGCTGTTTGCGGGGAGCGTGGTGCGTTTTCCGGATGGCCAAGGGCTGAAGATACCGCAGATCGGCTGGAACCAGATCGAGATCGTCCAGCCGGACTGCCCGATTTTTGACGGCGTCGAGAACGGCAGCCACGTTTACTTCGTGCACAGCTATTATCCGCAGCCGGAGGATGGTTCAATCGCCGCCTGCCGCACGACGTACGGCGTGGAGTTCGCCTCGGCCGTCTGGAAGGACAATGTTTACGCCACGCAGTTTCACCCCGAAAAAAGCCAGAAAGTCGGGCTGAAGATTCTCGAGAATTTCGTGAAGTTGGCACGGTGAGCCGGGCGCTTGGCCAAGCGGAGACGGGGATAGGGCTTGTGCGAACCGGTGGAGCTGGTAGCTTGGCAGCCGCTTGGCCAAGCGACCAATTGGTCGGCGAAACTTTTTTACAAAAACCATCATGGCACACACACTCCCCGACCTTCCGTACGCGCACGATGCGCTCGAGCCGCACATCGACGCGCAGACCATGGAAATCCACCATGGCAAACACCACAACACATACGTGGCCAAGCTCAACGAGGCCATCGCCGGCAACGCCGAACTGGAGGCCAAGTCGGTCGAGGAACTGGTGAGCAACCTCGACGCCGTGCCGGAGGGCATCCGCGGCGCGGTGCGCAACCACGGCGGCGGCCACGCGAACCATTCGCTGTTCTGGACCGTGCTTGGCCCGGACAGCGGCGGCGAGCCAAGCGGCGCGCTGGGCGAGGCGATCAACGCGGAGCTGGGCGGTTTCGCCGAGTTTCAGGCCAAGTTCGAGGCCGCCGGCGCGACGCGCTTTGGCAGCGGCTGGGCGTGGCTGTGCGTGAAGGCGGACGGCGGCCTGTGCGTCTGCAGCACGGCCAACCAGGACACACCGTTGATGGAGGGCCGCACCCCGATTCTCGGGTGCGATGTGTGGGAGCACGCCTACTACCTCAAGTACCAGAACCGCCGGCCGGACTATCTCAAGGCGTTTTGGAACGTCGTCAACTGGGACGCGGTGGCGGCCAACTACGACGCGGCCAAGGGCTGAAGCTTTAAGCGGGCAACCGAACGAAGAAGGCGCACACTCGTGCGCCTTTTTTATTGGGAACCTCAGGGCCGGAGCAGGCCGACAATGGTGCGGAACTTCACCGGGTTGTCGCCGGGGTTCTGCTTGCCAACATGGTGCTGGCCCTGGTCCCACAGCTTGGAGTTGAACGCCGCCTTGGTGTTGCTGAACGAGACGTGCGTGTCGCCCCACAGCGCGTTGATGCCGCTGGGAGTGTCGTTGCCGGTGTGCGGCCGGGTGGCCAAGGTGTAGATCAGGTCGGTGACGATGGAGCGTTCCGAGGAAAAATCGCTCGCCTTCCGGGCCACGAGGCGCCACTGGGCCTCCACGTCATTCTTGGCGTTCGGCCGCGCCGGGCGGTCGGATTGCGGGTAGTACATGTAATTGCCGCGCACCCGGCCGCGATAGCACATCGGCCACGGCACCTTCGGGCTTCGGTAGTTTTTCAACTCCTGCTTGATGGGGAGTGTGTCGGCGTGTCTCAGGCCAGGGTCGTAAAAGGAGGGGCCGGAGGTGATCATGCCGTCGGTCTGTTCCTCATCCGTGCCCTCCGCGGCGAGCCAACTG
>JACNJE010000135.1 GCA_014382705.1 Verrucomicrobiota bacterium
GAAGCGGCGCGGGCATCCCGCCCGGCTCTTCAACGAGCCGGTCCGAGTCGTCCGGCGAATAGTGGCGGGCAAAGGAGGCGGCCATCAAGCGGTGCTTTTCAAGCAGTCGGTCGAGCGCGTCACGCCATTGGCGGATGATCTTGGGCAGAGCCAGCAGGCGCAGCGTGTGCCCGGTGGGGGCGGTGTCCACGATGAGATGATCCACAGCCCCGTCGTGCAGCAGGTCGGCAATGGCCTTGAGCGCCGAGAGTTCCTCGCGGCCCGGCATGCCGATGTCGAGAAAGGCCTCGATATCCCGCCCATCCAGAAACGTGCCGCGCATCGCCACCTTGTTGAGGCCCTCCCGGTGGCGCTGCTGGAATTGACGGAAGACTGCCGTGCTGTCCAGCTCGCAAAGCTTGAGGTTGGCCGGGTGGCTCGCAGTCGCGGAACCGCCGCCAAAGGCGTCAAAGAGCGAGTGGGCCGGGTCGATGGAGAGCACTTGGAATTTCCGCCTCGGGAACGACCGCGCCATGGCCAAGCCCAGCGCGCTGGCGATGGTGGTCTTCCCGGCACCGCCCTTGCCGCCCACGAAGATAAGCCGCCGCCGAGTTGCCACCGGGGCAATGCCCGCAAACCCGGACTCCGGATCCGGGCCGGGGTGGTTGCGGCGGCCGCGCGCGGGATCAATCACCTTCCTCCGCCGTTGCCGGAATGATGTCCTTGTCTTCGTCACGGCTCACCTCATCCATGCCTTCCAGTGCCTCCAGCCGAGCCAGCAGCACCTCCTCCCGGGCGTCAAATTGCGCCTCGGTGATCTGGCCGGTTTCCAGTCGCATATACAACTCCTGCAACTCGGCCACCGTGCCTCGGCTTTGGGCCTCGAACTCACCCGAGGCGCGCTGTTGCACCTCCTGGGCGATCCAAGCCAAGCCCTCCACTGGGGCCAACAGGATGTCGTCAACCAGAAACATATCATCCTCACGCCTCGACAAGGGCAGTGCCGGCCGGTTCATCCTCCTCCAGGCCGGGCATCTCCAGCCTGGCCTGGACAAAGTGATGCGGCGCGGCCGGCCCGTTATAATCGAAGGCGAAATGGTCGTCGAACAGCCGCGCCGCCTCGACGAGTTTGTCTTCAAACGCACCCTCGGCATCCCGGGTTATCAGGCAGACGAGGTGGCAAACCATCGTCTCATCAGCCACGGGCTTCTCAGCGAACTCCTCCACCACCCCACCCAACGCCCGACGCAACGTGGCGACGTGACGTTCCCGCGCCTGATTGAGGAGCTGATCGAACTGGCTGCCCAGCTCGATTTTGTCCTCACGCGACGGCCCGCCCGGCTGGCCGAAGTACCGGTCGCGCAACTCCGCCAGATCCGGGGTGCGGCCCACGAAATAGTCGAAGATGTTCGGCACATTCCATTTCAGCCTGAGGGTCATCTCGACCTTGTCGGCCAGGCGGTTCAGGTCGCCCATCAACGTGTCGGCGTTGGCCTCGAGCATGGCCACCAAGGATTTTTGACTCGGTGCCATGATGCCGAAGGCGGAGGGGAGGAATGGCTGGCCGCCGGCCTTGATCGCGTCGAGCACCTTCTGGTGCGCGGCCAGATTGCGGCGCTCGGGGCGAATTCTAGAGCCGGCAACATCGCTAACGACGGCAGCCACCGACCCGGCCGTCAACAACTCCACTCTGCCGCCCTTGCCGGGCATGGGACTTACGCCCTGGAGGTCGCCCAGCCTTGGCGGATTCTTAGCGGCGGTGATCGCGTAGAGATAGTTTGACATGGGGGGTGTGGAATTGGGATTTCTGTTATAAATGTAACCATTCAATACTGGATGGCCTTGACCCCCACTCCCTCGTGGGGGGCGCTGGTCCGTTCGGGTTGAGGGGGATGTGCCAGTTTCTCGGGCAACGGGTTTTCCGGTGCCGACTCGAGCAGCTTGCTGATGGTCGCCGCCTTGTCATCGAGTTCCCGAACGCGGTTCTCGATCTCGTTGATTCGCCCCCTGAAGGCGTTCGCCTCGCATAACAGCCGTTCCTTTTGCAGCGCCAACGCGGAGAGTTCCCTGTACACGTCGTTCGGGCTGCGCTGGGTGCGCCGACTTGACAAGCCGGTCATGGTCTGAATTTTATTCACGCTGCGGCGGGGTCGACTGGGTATCATATCTTGATCCTCCTCCAGAATGGCTTGGCTGCTTGAATGGCGGCCAAGGACGTCAACGCCCGGCTGGGTGGCCGGCCAAGGCCATTCTTCGGCACGCCGTCGAGGCTGCGCCCGGCGGAGGCCCGGCGACTGTCCAACGCCCGCCACATCCCCAGCGTGAAAATGTCATCCGCGCCACGCCGCCGTTTACTGGATGGCGGTGGCGAGCCGGTTGTGTTGCATGGTTTCATCAGCCTTGGTTTCCTTCCCGTTCGCGGGGACGTTGCCGGATTCGGCGGTGGGGGGGGTGCGGCCCCGGCGGCTCCGGGGCAAGTCGCGGGAACAAACCTGATCGATGCACTCGTCAATCTTGCCGCTCATCATCGACTTCCCGCCCCGCGTCACCTTGATGTTATCGTACGACAAAATCTCATGCGCCAGCCGCCGAAATTCCGCGTCCTTCGCGTTCGGCCGCGCGCCGCGCAGCATGGTCATGCGCGCCAGACGGATGGTCTGCCGCAGCGAGGGCCGCTGGTTCTGCATCGCCTCGCGCAGCACGCGTACCACGCGCACCACCCGTTGTGCCGCCGCGCGGTTCATGCCTGCGCGTGACTCCACGATGTCCGTCTCGCTCCCCTCGTTGTGCTGGTCGATGCGTAGCGTCACCATCCGATCCAGCAGCGCGTCCTGCATCTTGTGCACGCCCACGTACTCTTCGGGGTTGCTGGTGAAAATGGCCCGGAATGACGGGTGCACTTTCAGGTACGGATCCAAGTGGTCGTCAGGCACCGAAAGGATGCCCTCCTCCAGCACCGAGAGCAGCGCGTTGTTCGCCTCCGGACGCGAGCGCGTGAACTCGTCGTACACCAGCGTGAAGCCGTGCTTGCAGGCCGTTGTCAGGCGGTTATCCACCCACTGGCGCTGCATACTCTCCTCGGTCTTTAAAACCGAGTGGATGTAATTGTCCACCACCCGGCGCTTGTTATAGCCTTGGTTGTCGCCCACCAGGTCACTGGTGCCAAACTCGTCATCGCCGTGAATCAGCACCACCGGCCGCCCGAATTGCGCGGCCAGATGCAGCGCCAGCGTGGTCTTGCCCGTGCCGGCCGACCCGCAGAAATGCACGGGATAGCCCGCCTCGAGAAAGCCAACGGCGCGCTCAGCGATTTCGGTCAGTTGCGGTGGCGAGACAAAGTCCGCCCGGGGCTCGAGGCGCAGGGCAGTTGTTCCTAAAGCGGTCGTTTCCGTTGCGTTCATGTCAGCGTTAGTGGCTGGGCCGCTGCCCGGGCGGCGTTGAGCCGGCCGGGTACGGTCACAGGGGGTTTCATTCTCTTTTTCCTTTTTTTGCCTTATCCTGGCCCTTGGCCCGGGTCGGCTCGCGCTTTGCATCGGTCTGCTCTTCGCCAAGGAATATGGCGTGGGCTTTGTCGAAGTCATTGCGCAGCCCCAGCATCATCTTCCTCGTGGCGTTCATGGTTTTGCCCAGATCGCGCATGGTTTTGCCCAGGTCGCGCCGCAGTTGTTTTTGAAAAACCGCCTGCGTCTCCCGGCGGCTATGCGCCGCGTCCAACAGGAACCGCTGTATGTCCGCTGCGTTCCGTTCCACGGCCTGTTGGCGCTCGGCCCGGGCGGCGTTGACCGTGTTCCGGTGCTCCTTCCGGAACTCATCCTGCATTTTGTTTGTCGCTTTGCGCATCGCGTTGTTGCTGTCCCGCAAGCGTTTCGCTTGGCGCGCGGCCATCCGCTGCTGCTGCTGCTGGGATTGCTGCAACTGCATCCGCGAACGCTGTTGGTTGTCCGCAACAAACTCCCGCCTCTCCCGTTGGCTGCGGTTCAGGTTGTCTCGCAACTCCCGCATTGATTCGCTCATTGTCATGGTTACACTCATTTTTCAGTTCTCCGTGGTTGATATCTTTCCCCGACGCACCATCGTGATGCCGATCCCGCCGCCGCGTCGGTGGCGATGGGCCGGAACGGGAGCCGGATGCCGGCGGTTCTTGTTTTTTTTTCACGACCCGAACCGCCTGGACGCCCGGCTCCCTCCCTTACAGGCTCCCACCCGGGGTGCTTATGCTGGAGCCGCCGCAGTCGCCGTCAGGCCCACTGCCTCGGCATACTTCAGGTACGTGTCCACCGAAGCCACGACCACGCGCGCCTCAACCGTCACCAACTCGATGCCGACCAGCGACACTTTCACCCAGGCATCGATCACGATACCTTTGTCCAATATACGATCGACCACCTCAGCCAAGCTCGAGGAGTCCGTGCTCTTTTGGATTTTAGCCATTGTTGTTCCTTTTCTTTGATGTTGTTTTTTTGTTTGCTTCACCGACCGCATTCGCCGATGCCTGTCCCTTCCATCCACGGCGGATCACCCGACCGTTGAACGGCTGCAAGTTACGGAAACTGCAATCGAAATCACTATAGCATCCGGTGTGCCAACCAGCACCTGGGTTGTTGTCCTGAAACAGAAACCACCGTATTTTAAGGGATATTCGGGATAAAAAACTACCCCCCCCCCCTCGGTTGGGGTGAACGGTTCCCATTCGCTCCCCCCCCAATTTATTCGGAAGAACACAGACATTTGCCGCGCGGGGGGCATGCACTTCGGATCCAAGCGGTCCCCTCTCGATGCCGAGGGGGGGGTTGGCATGCGGCTGTCTGTTCGCGGTGCGACCGATACCGCGCCGGAGTTGCGGGCGATGAGG
>JACNJE010000153.1 GCA_014382705.1 Verrucomicrobiota bacterium
GAACCCGCGACCTCCTGCGTGACAGGCAGGCGCTCTAACCAATTGAGCTACACCCCCGACAAGGGGAGGCGGAACCTAGCAGAAGTTTTGCACCGGTCAAGCCGCAAGGGTAAAAAAATGATCCGGACAACAGACGCCAAGGAGGTGGGTGTGGGGAACACCGCAGAAGAAACGTGCCGCTGCCCGAATCGGATGGAGATATTTCGCCTCTTGGCCGGGGATGTCAACCCCCAAATCGAGCCTCGTCGAGATTAACTAATGTTCGGCATTTTCCCTAGGAAAAACGTCGTATCGAATGAATGTGGCGGAGAGGGAGGGATTCGAACCCTCGTTACCCTTTCAAGTAATCACGCTTTCCAGGCGTGCGCCTTCAACCACTCAGCCACCTCTCCACCAAGCGGGCGCGCATTGTGTGAAAAGCAGTGCCCAGCGGCAAGTCAATTGAACCGCATCGGGTGTTTTCATGGTGCAAACCGATTGGCCGCTTGCCACCGGCGGGGGCATGTGAATAGTTTCACGCGCTTTATGGGACACTTGAAACTGCACATACCGGGACCGATCGAGGTCAGCGACAAGACGTTTGAGGCGTTTCGCACGCCGATGATCGGGCATCGCAGCCAGGATTTCAAAGACCTGTACACGGCCGTAATGCCGCAACTGCAGTCGCTGCTTTACACCGAGCGGCTCGTCTATCTCGGCACGTCGTCGGCCTGGGGCGTGATGGAGGGCGCGATCCGCAATCTCGTGGCCAAGCGCGTACTCAACTGCATGAAGGGCGCCTTCTCCGACAAATGGTTCGACGTGGCCAAGCGGTGTGGCAAGGAGGCCGAGGCGCTGCAGGTGGAGTGGAGTTCCCCCATATTGCCGGAGCAGATCGACGAGCGCTTGGCCACCGGCAGGTTCGACGCAATCACGCTGGTGCACAACGAGACGTCCACCGGCGTGATGAGCCCGCTCGCCGAGATTTCCCAACTCAAGGCCAAGTACCCGGACGTGATGTTCATTGTCGACAGTGTCAGCTCGATGACCGGGGTGAAAATCGAGTTTGACGCACTCGGCATCGACCTGTTGCTGGCCGGCACGCAGAAGGCGTTTGCGCTGCCGCCGGGACTGAGCGTGTTCACCGCATCGCAGGCCGCGCTCGACCGCGCTGCGACGATCGGCGACCGCGGCTACTATTTTGACCTGCACGAGTTTGAGAAAAACGCCGAGAAACGCATGACGCCGAGCACGCCGAGCATTGGGCATATTTACGCGCTAAAGTCGAAGCTCGACGACATGATGTCGGAGGGGCTCGACGCCCGCTTTACGCGGCACGCCAAGCTGGCGCAAATGACGCGCGACTGGGCCGCCAGGCACGGGTTCACCCTGTTCCCCGAGGCCGGTTTCGAGTCGCAGACGCTGACCTGCGTGAACAACGGGGCCAAGCCGGGCGGGCGCGAAATCGACGTGGCCAAGCTGCAGGGATTGATGAAGGAGCGTGGCGTCCTGATCGACGGCGGCTACGGCAAAATCAAGGGCAAAACCTTCCGCCTCTCGAGCATGGGCGACGAAACCGAGGAGACCATGCGGTCGCTCTACGCCCTCCTCGACGAGTCGCTTGAACTGCTTTAGGCAATCAGCCCGTCGGCCAGGCGAAGCGTGGCGTGTGCCCGGGCGGCGACGGAGTCGTCGTGAGTCGCGATGATCATTGTCAGCTTGCCCTCCTGCTGCAGTTCGCACAATAGGTCAAGCACCCCGCCGCCGGTTTTGGAATCGAGGTTGCCGGTTGGCTCGTCGGCGAACAGAATTTTCGGCTGATTGATCAACGACCGGGCCAAGGCCACGCGTTGTTGTTCGCCGCCGGACATCTCTGTCGGCAAATGATGCATTCGCTTGGCCAAGCCGACGCGCTCGAGCAGTTCCCGGCCCCGCTGCTCGGCGGCGGCCGCGCCGGTGTGCGCCATGCGCGCCGGGAGGGTGACGTTCTCCAGCGCGTCGAACTCCGGCAGCAGGTGATACGACTGAAAGACGAAACCGGCCTCACGGTTTCGCCACTTGGCCAAGCGCGACGCGCCCATGCCGAACAACGACTGGTCACCGGCAAACACCTCTCCGGCGCTTGGCTCGTCCAGCCCGCCGAGCAGATGCAGCAGCGTGCTTTTGCCGGCGCCGGACGCGCCTTGCAGCGAGAGGAAGTCGCCGCTCGCAATCTCAAGGCTCACGCCGTGCAGCACCTCCACCTTGCGCCGGCCAAGGTCGTACGACTTGTGCAGATTGTGTGCTGACAGGATCGCGTCACTCATGCCGAAAGGCCTCCACAGGCTTGAGCCGGCCGGCGTTCCACGCCGGAATCACCCCGGCCAGCAGGCAGATGAACAGCGACCCGACGCCGATCTTTGTCAGGTCACCGCCCATCTCCGACAACTCCTGGGCCGGCAGTTGATCAAACAAATAAATCTCGGCCGGGAATAACTCGAACCCGGTCGCGACCCTCAACAAGTCCAGAAATTCGTTGCGATACTCCAGCGCGAGCCAGGCAATCCCGAAGCCGAACGTCAGTCCCAACAACGCCACCACGAGGCTTTGCGCGAAAAACACCTGCATGATCTGCCAACCGGTCGCGCCGAGCGCCTTGAGCGTCCCGATCTCCGGCGTGCGCTGCACCACAAACGTAATCTGCGAACTGGTGATGCCGAACGCCGCCACGATCATCACGAAAAACAGCAGGAAAAACATCACGTTGCGCTCCACCTTCAACGCGTCGAGGATCTGAGTGTTTTCGTCCTCCCACGTCGTCACCACAAAACCGTGCGACAGGGTCTTGAGCAACTGTTGCCGCACCGGCTCGACCTGTTTGGAGTCGTGCAGTTTCACCGACAACCCGTGGACTGCATCGCCCAGGTCGTAGAGCGCCTGTGCGTCCTCGATGGACGCCAGGACGATCGATGCATTGTACTCGTAGTGCCCGGTATCGATGATACCCCGCACTTCAAAGTCATCCGGCAAAAGAACTGTCTCACTCCCCTCCTGTTGAGCCTTTTGGATTCGATGAAAACTTCTCGCCGAATGGACCGCCAAAAAATCACCCACCCCGAGGTTCAACATCCGGGCAAACTCTTTCCCGACCACCAACCCGTTCAACGCAACGTCGATGTCGCCCGCCAAAAGATTGTTGGTCGAGACCAACGAACTGACCGTCGGCTCCAGTCCCGGATCCACTCCGCGCACCCATGGCGTGAAAACCTGGGGGCTCTCCTCACCCTCAGGTTGTGTCTCCACAAGCACCGGGCCGATGATGAATGGCGCTGCCGCTAAAACGGCCTCGTTCGATAAAACCTTATCCCGGATGGATCGGTAGTCACTCAAAGGCTTGCCGCGCTCCGAAACTTTTATATGCGCGTTGATATCAAGCAACCGTTCGCGCAACTGCTGGCCGAAGCCGCTCATCACGCTCATCACGATGATCAGCACCGCCACGCCCAGCGTCACCCCGATGATCGAGATCAAGGTGATCACGGAGACAAACGTGCGCTTGGGCCGCAAATACCGCAGCGCCAGCGCCAGTTCAAACGGCAGTTTCATTCGCGCGGGCGGCAGGCTACCCGATGGCCAAGCGGCGGGAAAGGTTGAAGCCCAATACGCGCTCGCTTGGCCAATTGCCTTGCCGCTTGGCCAAGCGGAGAGCATATTCGCGGCCAAGCAATCCATTGCATCATGGCTAAAAAATATCGAGTTGGCGTGATCGGCAGCACAGGGCGTGGCAATTATGGCCACGGACTGGACACGGTTTGGCGCGAGTTCCCGAACACGGAAGTCATCGCCGTAGCGGACGACAACGCCGGCGGCTTGGCCAAGGCGGTCAAGCGGTTGGGCAACCCGCGTGGCTATGTCGACTACCGCACGATGCTCGATAAGGAGACGTTTGACTTTGTGAGCATCTGCCCACGATGGCTCGATCAGCACCACGACATGCTCGTGGCCGCGGCCGAGTCGGGCGTGCGCGGCATCTACGAGGAAAAACCGCTCTGCCGCACGTTGCGCGAGGCCGACGAGATGGTCGCCGCCTGCGAGCGCAACAACGTCAAGTGCGCCGTCGCGCATCAGACGCGGTACAGCCCGATCCTCGAACAGGTCCAGCAACTGATCGCCGGCGGCCGGATCGGCCGGCCGCTCGAGTACCAACTCCACGGCAAGGAGGACAACCGCGGCGGCGGCGAGGATCTGTGGGTGCTCGGCACGCACGTGTTCGACCTCACGCACCACCTCGCCGGCGATCCGCTCTGGTGCCAGGGCTACGCTCGGCAGGGCGGCGAACCGGTCGCGGCGAGGCACGTCCAGCCGGGCAACGAAGGCATCGGCCCGTTGGCCGGTGACCATGTCGGCGCGACGTATGCGCTGCCGAATGAGGTGACGGCCCACTTCCGGTCCGTCCGCCGCGCCGCTGGAAATCCGAACCGCTTTGGCCTGACGATTTTTGGCAGCGCAGGCATCATCAAGATGACCACCGGCTACCTGCCAAGCGCCAGCCTGCTGCCGGACGGCTCTTGGTCGCCGGCGCGCACCGGCAAACCGTGGATCCCCATCAGCTCGAACGGCCTTGGCCAAGCGGAGACCCTCAAGGACGGCGGCCTGCACGCCGGCAACATTTTGGCCATCCGCGACCTCATCGACGCCGTGGAGGAGGATCGCGACCCGGAGGCCAGCATCCATGACGCGCGAACGGCGACCGAGATGATCGTGGCGCTGTTCGAGTCGCACCGGCAGGGCGGCGCGCGGGTGGCGTTCCCCCTGTCAAGCCGGGACAATCCGTTAAGCCGGCTCCCTGAATAACGGCTGAAAACAGGTT
>JACNJE010000097.1 GCA_014382705.1 Verrucomicrobiota bacterium
ATGGCGATGGCGATGGCGATGGCGATGGCGATGGCGATGGCGATGGCGATGGCGGGGATGAGCCCGAGGAATCGGGACCGGATCCGTACGACCCGGCGATTGCCGCGGTTTACAACCAGGTGGACGGCGTATGGGAGTTGATCCACGTGAACGAGGCCGTGCCCAACGACTGGGTGGCCCTGTTTGACACGACCAACCCGGCCGAGGGCGAGGCTGAGCCGAACGTCGATTACGGGAGCGACGGCGTGCGGATCGAGTTCCCCGTAGATACGAGCTTGGCCCTCGTGGCGGTCCCGATCCTCGACGACATCGAGACCGAGCCGCTTGAACTGTTCGGCATGATCCTGAGCAACCCCGAGGCCGGTTACATTGCCGACCAGGCAACTGCGGTCGTTGGGATCATCGATGACGAATGTTCCTTTGACCTGACCGTGGACGTCGTGGAGACGGCGGAGAACGGCGGGCCGCTCGCGGTTCAGGTGAGCCGCACCGGCGGTGTCGTCAACCCGGTCCTGATCGAGTACGACGTCACCGATGGCACGGCGCAAAACACGGTCGATTACTTGAAGGGCGCCGGCCAAGTCACGTTCGAGGCCGGCCAGGACACCGCCGTCATCGTGGTGCCAATCATCGACGACATCGAGATGGAGGGGCTCGAGACGTTCCTGCTCAACCTGACCGCCGCCAGCGTGTCACCGGAAATCGCGCTGGAAGGCTCGGCGACTCTGGGCGATTCGATCAGCGTGGAGGTGACCATCATTGATGATGAAATGCCCGGCGGCGTCGACCCCGGCTTCAAACTGCAGGGCGGCGCCAACGGCCCGGTGTTCAGCATCATCGTTGACCGGGATGAGCGCATCCTGCTGGGTGGCGACTTCACCCGCGTCGGCGGCGTGAACTACGGCCACGTCAGCCGCCTGCATCCGGATGGCTATGTCGATAGCAGCTTCAACGTCGGCACCGGCCTTGACGACATCGTCTGGTCGCTGGGCGTCCAGCCGGATCGCAAGCCGATCCCGGGCGGCCGCTACACCTTCGTGGATGGCAACGCAGTGTTGTCGGCGTCCCGGCTCAATGCGGACGGCGTGTACGACACCACCTTCACCATCGGTGCCGGCGTGGAGGGCGAGGTGTTTGCCGTGGCGATCCAGCCCGACGGCGGCATCGTCCTCGGGGGTGACTTCAGGAAAATCGCCGGCGAGGCCGCGAAGAACATCGCCCGCCTGAATCCCGACGGCACGCTCGACACCACCTTTGCGGTGGGCACCGGCGCCGACAAGCCGATCCGCGACATCGCCATTCAGCTGGACGGCAAGCTGGTCGTGGTGGGTGAGTTCGGGATCGTCTCCGGCGGCAGCTTCGGCAAGGTCGCCCGCCTGAATCCCGACGGCACACCCGACGCCGAGTTCTCACCCGGCATGGGGGCCAACGGCATCGTCCACTCAGTGGGCCTCCAGCAGGATGGCGGCATTATCATCGCCGGGGAATTCACCACCGTGGACACCAAGGATTACCCGTACGTCGCCCGGCTGCAGCCGAACGGCATCCTCGACGAGGCTTGGGGCGGCGCGGTCGTCGGCATCAACGGCGCGGTGTTTGACGTCGGCACACTCTCCGATGGCAAGGTCATCATCGGCGGCGAATTCACCGAGATCAGCGGGTACTCGCGGAACAGTTACGCCCGGCTGCATTACAACGGCGAGCTCGACCGGAACTTCGATCCCGGTGAGGGCGCCAACGGCCCGGTGTTCACCGTGGCACTGCAGCCGGACGGCAACATTCTGCTCGGCGGCCAGTTCACCCGGGTGGGTGAGTACGATCAAAACAACATCACCCGCGTTTTCGGCGGCGAGCAGTTCGCGCTCGGCCGGGTGGAGTTCCGCACCCCGCGCATCGAGTACGACGAGGGCGCGACCACGTATGAGCTGAAAGTCATCCGCTCCGGCAAGGTGCAGGAACCGGTGACTGTCCAGTACAAGACCGTGGACGGCACGGCCAAGCAGGGCGAGGACTTCACCGCTGTGGCCGGCGACATCAGCTTCGACAAGGGCGGCCGCGAGGCGACGATCTCGATCAGCCTGCTGGATGACGAACTGGCCGAGGGATCCGAGTCGTTCACCATCGAGCTGACCAGCGACGCCGTGGGCATCGACCTGGGTGGCCGCACCTCGCTGGAGGTGGTGGTGATCGACAACGAGAGTTCCGCCAGCCTGGACCAGTTGGCGTACGAGGTGCGCGAAAGCGACGGGGAGGTCGTGCTGGCCGTCAGCCGGTTTGGCGGGTTGGGCGAGGAGTCCACCGTGAATTACGCCGTCACCGCCGTCACCGCGACGGCGGACGACGATTACAACGCCGCCGCGACCGGCGTGCTGACCTTTGCCCCGGGAGCGGCCTCCACTTCGTTGATCATCGGCATTGTGGACGACTTCGATGAGGAGCCGACCGAACAGCTGGCCGTCACGTTGTCCGACCCGTCTGCCGGCCTGACGCTGGTGGGCGAATTGACTGCGACGATCACCGTGCTCGACAACGACCAGCCGGTGCCGGGCCTGACCACCTTCGAGACGGGAACGATCCCGCCGGATTCCGGCTGGAGCAGCTCCGGCAACAAGCCGTGGTACGCGCAGACGGATCAGGTGTACGAGGGCAGCTACGCGCTGCGCTCCGGCAAGATCACCGACGCGCAGGAGTCGATCCTCGTGCTCGAGCGGGAGACCGGCGCCGGAACCGGGTCGTTCTTCGTGAAAATCAGCTCGGAGCAGGATTGGGATTACCTCGAGTTCGCGGTAAACGGCCGCGTGCTGGCCAAGTGGTCCGGCCGCGTGAACTGGAAGCAGTTCGAATTCCCGCTGCAGGCCGGCAACAACCGGCTTGAGTGGCGTTACCGGAAGGATCCCAGTACCTTCGCCGGGATGGACGCGGCGTTCATCGACAATGTATTCATACCGGAAGTGCCGGTCGTTGAGCCGGAGCCGGAAACGGAACCGACCTTGGCCGTCGTGGGCATCACCGACGGGGGGCTGCAGCTCGCCGTCACGGGCGATCCCGCAACCGGGTATGAGTTGCAGTTCAGCACCGACCTGAACGCCTGGAGCGCCTTGGCCACGGTCACCACCGACGACACCGGCAATGCCGTCTACACCGACGCTGCCAGCGCGGCCGCCTTGGCCAAGGAGACGTGGGCTGAGGGCACCCGTTTTTACCGCGCCGTGCTGGCCGCGGGCGACGGGGGAGAGTAGGCCAAGCGGAGCGCGAGAATTGACCAGCCGCCGGTTCATTCGGGAGGGACGAGTTCCACCTCGTCCCACCCTTTTCCATTGAAAATGGGGCAAGGTTGAACTTGCCCCTCCCGTTGCTCCTTCCGCCCGGCGAAGCGCATCCGCTTCCTGCGTGGGCTTCACGCATTCCGAGCGCCGGTCTCACATCACCCCCGCTTGGCCAAGCGTTGAACCGGCCAAAAAGCGGACTTTTTGCCTTGGATTTGGCTTGGCATAACCGGTGCTAAAGGAGTGGCTGACGTCGTTCTTCGGGTTGCTACGACGTTGTTTGGGGAAACGACTGGGAGTGGGGCGCTCATTCCGGTTGCCCGCCACATATCTCCTCCGGTTGGCGGACTAGCCTTGCTCCCAGTTTCCCTAACCCCTTCAAGTCGGCGGATTCCACCCTTCTTTTTGCCATCGAACCGTCTACATTTGGCACGGGTTTGGCTGGCTGACACGCGCGTGACGACGCAAAAAACCAAATTAACGATGTGGCTTCTGCTCTTGGGCGGCCCGCTTTTGTGCGCCCAAACCCCGCTGGAGCTGGGCAGCAAGACCGATTTTTACGTCGCGCCGGGCGGCGGCAAACTGCTGACCCGCGACGAGTACGTCAGCCGGTACCGGGACGACAACAGCTTTCAGGCCTTAAACGCCGTCGAGGTGTCCGTGAACCATCTCGACGACACCGCGAGGGTTGCCGACCAGCGCAAAAAAGCCTCCCCAAAGGACAAGCCAAAAACGAAGGGGCCGGTGATCTCGATTTCCCTCCTGTTCAGCCGGCCGATTTTTGATCCCGGGTTCGGCACCTTCTCCGCCGCGGACATGCCCCAAATCCGGAACGCCCTGGCCAAGTTCAGGCAGTGGAAAACCGAGAGCGCCGCCAGCCCGTCCGGCACCGAGCTTCGGCGGCCGTTCCCGGCCACGCTCCCTTGGCCGGTGGCGGTCGAGGCGAACTACGCAGTCACCCTCACCGAGCAGCCGCTGCTGTTCGTGAACGACCCAAAGGGGGCCGCTTTTTTGCTGCTGGACAAGGACAAGGCGTTTCCCGCCGGGATGGAAAAAGTGGATCCCACAGCCACCCCCGCCGCAGCCGCGGCCCCGGCTGCCGCTGCAGGAGCGGCTGGTGGGGGTGCGGGTGCCAAGGCCAAGGTCGTGTACATCGACCACTGGATGAGCGACGGCGACGTGGCGGTGTTCGAGGCCACGCTCGACATGGTGGACGAGCTGCTCCGGCAGAACCGCGCCGCGATCCAAAAACTGCAGTAACATCCGCCATCCCGGTCGCGGCAGCCAGTAACCTTTCTTCTTCGCTTGCGGTATCCTATTCTCGTCGGTCGGCGATTGAATGCTCCGCCGGTTTTTGTGTCTGACCTGCTTCGGAGGTTCGGCTTCTGTTTTTGTGCCTGAAGAATCAAAGACCCCTGTTCGCAAACGGCGCTGGTGGCGTTGGCCGCTGCGCGTCGGCATCGTGCTGCTGCTCACGCTCGCCGGGGCGGCGCTTTATTTGAATCAATCCGGGCTGCCGGGCTTTGCCAAGCGCAGCCTGCAGGCGCGCTTGGCAAAGCGCGGTGTCCAGCTCGATTTCGACTGGCTTCGGATGGACTGGGACGGTGCCTGGCGCGCCGCCCAACTGCGGCTTGGCCAGGCGGATGCCGCCGGCAGGGTTGGCGTCACCGTCGGCTCGGGCGTTTTCCGCCCCGATTACGGCGCGCTGTTCGCGGGCCGGGCCGCCGTCCGGGAGTTCTCCCTCGCCCGGTTTCAACTGGATGCGCAACTGGCTGATGGCGGCACCAACCTGCCGCCGATCCGGGTCAGTTGGCCGGAGGCCGAGCTGCGCCTGGCCCGCTCCGGCACGCTGACAGCAACAAACCTGACCGGCGACGTGATGGGCGTCTCGGTGGACGCCACCGTGAGCCTGGCCAATGCGATGGCGCCGTCCGCTGCCCGGGAGTCCCGCGCCGAGCCGCTCACCGCCAACGGGCTCTCGGAAAAGCTCAAGCCGTTCAAGGCTGGCCTGGCCGGCTTGGCCAAGCGCCGCGAGACGTTCAGCTTCCGCGACACGCCCAGTCTCGAGCTGCGGCTCGACGGCGACGCGACGCGCCCCGGCGCGATGACCGGCCGCGTGGCGTTGACGGCCGTTGGGGCGACGATGCCGGAGGGATCACTGGAGGCGTTGGCAGTCGAGTTGAATCTGGATGACCCGGACGGCATCGCGGGGTCGCTCCGTGTCACCGGCTTGGCGACGGCGACGGCAAAAATCGGATCGGCGACGGCGACGGTCACCGCGCCGCGGTCAGGCACCAACGCCGTTCCCGACCACGTCCGTTTCGCGTTGTCGCTTGGCCAAGCGGCGGTGTCCAAGGCGGCGGTGGAGTCGGTGACACTCAGCGGCAGCCTGGCCCGGGCCGGTTCACCGCCGGAGACGGATGATAGCTGGGGGCAGTGGGCCAAGCTCGCGCCGTATGAGGCGGATTTCAGCGGCTTGGCCAACGGCATCACCGGCGAGAAAGGGTTGGCGATTGCCGACGTGGCGCTCGCCGGCGACTGGCGCGCGCCGCGTCTGGCCATCAGCCGGCTCGATGCCAGGGTGTACGGCGGCAGCGTGAGCGGCACGGCCGAACTGGACGTCGCCACCCGCTTGGCCAAGGCGGCGGGCCGGGCCGATTTCAACCTGCACCATGCGTTCGACCTGCTCACGCCGAAGGCGCAGCGGTGGCTCAAGCAATACCAGTGGGACGAGGCACCAACGGTCACCGGCTCGGTGCGCGCCACGCTGCCGGAATGGACCAACCCGAAACCGGACTGGCGCGCCGAGGTGCGGCCGACGCTGACGCTCAACGGTCAGGTGACCTCGGGGCCGATGCGCTTTCGCGGGGTTGAGGTCGAGTCGGCGCGAAGCGATCTGGTCTACTCGAACCTCACCTGGCGCCTGCCGAACCTCGTGGCCAAGCGGCCGGAGGGGGAGGTGCGCATGGCGCTGCGCTCGCATACCGGGACGCAGGATTTTCAGATCGACTTCCGCAGCAGCATCGACCCGCACGCGGTCACCCCGGCGCTCGAGGAGGAGAAGCAGAAAAAGGGGTTCGACTATTTTTCGTTCAACACGCCGCCGGTGATCGAGGGGCGGGTGTGGGGGCGGTGGCGCGAGCAGGAGCGCACCGCCTTCCGCGCCTCGGTGGCGGCGACGAATTTCATCTTTCGTGCGCAACAGGTCGACGGTTTCACGGCCGGGGTGACGTTTGCCAATGGGTTTCTCGGCATGACCAACGCCGTGGTGCGGCGGCCGGAGGGCGAGGGCGGCGTGGAGGGGCTCGGCTACGACACGCGCACCAGGCGGCTGTACCTGACCAACGCGGTGAGCCGGCTCGAGCCAATGGCGGGTGGGCAGGCGATCGGCCCCGAGACCGCCCCCGCGCCCGAGCCGTACCGGTGCCTCGCGCCGCCGCCGCCGCCGGGCCCCCGGTGGGTGGCGACCGGCCCCGGGCGCCACCCGCCGGGGGGTCCGCTCCGGGTGCACACTGGGGCGGGGGGGTGTGCACGCGCCCCATCGCTCCGCCGGAACGGCGAGATATTTTGGCGCGAGCAGACGATGACGCTCACCAACATCGTCGCCGAGTTTTACGGCGGTGAGCTTCGGGGGAACCTTGTGTCCCGGTTCAACACCGACCGCTCGGCGTCGCTGGTGTTCCACCTCGACACGAAGCGGACGGAGGTGACCGGCCTGATGTCGGACATCCTTGGAAAACCGTCCGAGCTGAGCGGCCGCCTGGACGGGTCGCTGGACATCACCGCCAACTCGAACGACTGGGAGAGCTGGAACGGGGCGTCCAGCGTGACACTCAAGGAGGGTTACCTGTGGGAGCTGCCATTGATCGGCATCTTCGCCCCAGTGCTGGACCGTCTGACGCCGGGGCTGGGCACGGGCACATTTTCTGAGGGCACCGCCGATTTCACGATCAAGGACAGCGTGGTCGCGAGCCGCAATCTGGAACTCAAGTCGGCGCTGATCCGGCTGCAATACAAGGGGGAGGTGGACTTTGAGGGGCGCATCCGGAAGGGCGGCGTCGTGGCGGAGGCGTTGCGCGACACGTGGGTGATCGGCCCGGTGCTGGGGCCGTTGTTCAATCTGGCGCTGTCGCCGATCGAGCGCATGCTCAAATTTGAGTTGAGCGGAACACTCTCCCAGCCAACGCTGGAACTGAAACACATCCCGAAGGCGCTGCTGGTGCCGTTCCAGCTGCCGTTCAAGGTGCTCGACGAGCTGGTGCCGGACGCGGAGCCGGAAGGGCGTGGCCCGTAAGTTGCTCCGGCTTGGCTCGGCGGACGGTTCAGGTTAGCGTCCGGCCAAGCGACCACGGGAGCCAAGAGCCATGCCCACCTACACCGCGACCCAGCTGCAGGAATCGTATCCGCAATGCCCCCACTGCGCCTGCACCGACCTGGCGGACCTCGTGCGGGAGGAGATTCTGTCGTTCGAGTTGTTTCACGAGCTGGACGACTTGAAACTGCAGGAGGTGCTGGTCGAATTGATGCGTGAGGGAGCACCGGGGTTGTTCCTGCAGCAGGCACCGTTGTCGGTTCGCGACCATGTCCGCGAAAACCTCTCCAGTTACAACCGCGACCGGCTTGATGACGACCTGCGGGTCACGGCGACGGATGCCGAGCGGCGGCAGGCGATCGACCGCACCGCCCGCCCGGCGTGGGTGATGCAGCTTCGCGGCGATGTGACCCTGAAGTTGCCGGAGGAAGCCCCCTCCGCCGCTGGGCGCTGCCCGGTCTGCAAGCGGGCCACCATCGCGGTGGAGAACCTTCGCGGCTTGGCCAACTGCCCGGAGTGCAGCTCGACCGGGCTGTTTGATTCGCTCGTGCAGGGCGTCGAGCGGATGGCGTTCACCGGGACGATGCCGCCGGGGATGGTCTCGGAGTTTACCCGCCGTTACCTGAACCATGTTCATGTCCGGTCGCTGGCGGTACTCTTCAAGCCGGCCGACGCGGAGGAATTGCAGGAGACCTTGGCCAAGTTCCCGCGCGGCCTGCGGATGGATGTGCAGGAACGGATGGCGGCGATCGAACCGCCCAGCGCGGCGCGGACGCTGGCCGCTTCGCATCACATACTCGCGGCGGTGTTCACGCAATGCTTCGACCCCGACCTCGACGATGTCGGTTTCTCACTCCCGGCGTATGCCGGGCCGACGTGCGCCCGCTGCGGCGGTCACGCGGGCGCGGAATAAAAAAGCTGCACAATTTCGGTCGCCTGGCGTACGGTTCGCCCCGTTCACTTTCCTGTTCCAATGAAAAACATCATCATCACATCGTTGGCCCTTGGCCTGGCGGCGACCGCCGCGCAGGCTGCCTGGGATAAAAACCGGCTCAAGCCGTTGACCGAAGACAAGAAGGCGAAAATCGAGGCGGCGCTGCCGGCCAAGGCCTTGGCCAAGCCGAAACGCACCCGGCGCATCCTCATCTTTTACCGCTGCGAGACGTTCGTGCACTCCTCGATCGTCGCGGGCAACTACGCCATGCAGGAGCTGGGTAAAAAGACCGGCGCGTTCACCGCCGACCTGGCCGACGAGTACGCAGTGTTCAGCAAGGCCAACCTCAAGCAGTATGACGCGATCCTGTTCAACAACACCACGAGCCTCGCCCTCGAGAACGACTCCCAGCGCGAGGCGATCCTTGGCTTCATCAGCGGGGGGAAGGGCGTCGCCGGTATCCATGCGGCGAGTGACAACTTTTACAAGTGGAAGGCCGGTGCGCGGATGATCGGCGGCCAGTTTAACGGCCACCCGTGGGGCAGCGGCGGCACGTGGTCGTTCAAGCTCGACGACCCGAAGCACATCCTCAACCGCGCCTTCAAGGGCGGCGGCTTCTGGCACAAGGACGAGATTTACCAGTACAAGCCGGAGACGTATGTCGGCACGGGCGAGCTGCGTGTGCTGGTGAGCCTCGACCTGAACAAGCCGCGGACGATGAAACCGCTCGATCGCAATGCGGGGTTGAAGAAGCAATACACCGAGGGTGGGCGCACCGTGCCGGTGTCGTGGATTCGCACGTTCGAGGGCGGTCGGGTCTTTTACACCAACCTGGGCCACAACGAGTCCACCTACTGGAACCCGGCCGTGTTGCAGCATTACCTCGACGGCCTGCAATACGCGCTGGGTGACCTGGAGGCGGACGCCACGCCGTCGTCCAAAATCAACCGCAAGGAAGTGCTCGCGCCGGCTGCGCCGTAGTCTCCGCAGTTGGTGTTCGTGGCACGGGAGGGACGAGTTCCACCTCGTCCCAAACAAAATGGGTCAAGGTGGAACTCGCCCCTCCCGCCGCCCTACGGTCGCGCCCACTCGGGAGGATAAGCGGAGAACTCCGCGACGATCCGCTGCGCCTCCTCGATGATGATGTTCTGCCGGGGCAACCGGCCCAGGCCCAGTATGTTCGTAATTTCCGGGGTGCCGGTGCCGTAGCTTTTCACCGTGCGAAACTGGTTGGCCAAGGCGCGGGATCGCATCTCGACGGCATGGGACACCTTCGGCTGCTGAGGCTGGATGGGTTCGATCTCGCTGGCCATGGCTTGGTTATTTTCCGGCGACCACTCGAGGGTCGGCTGGTGGGATCGGTTTCTCAAGCGCCCAGAGGACACCGTTGAGCAGCAGCCGCTGAAACGCCGGCAGCGCAAAGTCACCGGTGCTGCCAAGCGACGTGTAAAAGACGCGACCGCCGTTGGCCTCGTTCGTCCATGCCACCGGCTCGCTAATGTCGTCCCGGCCCGCGAGCGTGCCGGCCATCAGCACCGAGACGGTGGGGGCGACCGGCTTGTTCCTGTAAAGG
Source organism: Verrucomicrobiota bacterium (assembly GCA_014382705.1). Lineage (GTDB taxonomy): Bacteria > Verrucomicrobiota > Verrucomicrobiia > Limisphaerales > UBA1096 > UBA1096. Next base: position 10,086 of record JACNJE010000097.1, read on the forward strand.
TGTGACTTGGCCTCGAAGGCGTCGTACGGGACGCCGGTCAGGATGGGGTGCTTGGCTCCCGCCGGCGTGGCCTGAATGAGGGTGGCGGGATCTTTCGGCGGCCGGTTGCCGTAATGGTTGCGGTAGTCGACGCCGAGGATTTCGTCGTCGAATTTGGCCCAGCGTGCGTGGTGTTTACCGGGCGGTTCCCGGTCGAACGCATGGCTGGCGGTGCGGATGCCGACGAGCGGTTTGCCTTTGGCCAAGTGGGCGCGGACGAGGTCGAGCTGCGCCTTGGGCGGCGTGCGCCGACGCACGCTCAGGAACAGCAGGTCGGCCTCCTTCAGCGCCCCGAGGCCGGCGAAGTCGTTCGGGTCGTTTTCATTCACGTGCACCAACGTGCAGCGGATGCCGCGATACTCGAGCTGTCGCTTGGCAAACGCCGGCAGCGTCGAGTCGGTGTCGTACTCGCTCTCGCCGATCATGAACACGACATGCGGCGGGGTGTCGCCCCGGAACCGGAACGGCTCGCCGCCGAGCAGTTGGTCGCTGGTGGTCGTCGCGCAGACCCGTTGCTCGATATGCTCGACGACCAGCGAGGTGCCGCGAAAGTGGTTCACGTACGGCCAGCGCGCCGGGTTGTACATCGAGTCGGTCAGGTCGCGGACGAGCAGCACGTTCTTGCCGTTGCGCGCCATGTTGCGCAGGCCAAACGGGCGGCCCAGCACGCACATGTTCGTGTGCACGCCGACGAGCATCACATTCTGGATGCCGCGCGCCTCGAGCAGATTCCAGATTTCAACGCCACTGTCGCTGATCGCGTCGCGCTTGGCATCGATCTCGATCACATCCACCTGCCGCTTCCACGGGCTGCGCGGGTTGCGGCCCAGCTCGGCCAGGCGCTCGGCCCATGCGGCGTGTTCCGCCGGGTCGTCATCCTCGCCGCCGTCGGAGTGGTCGATGGGGTAGCCTTGGCTTTCCTCCACCTTGTCGATCCAGTGGCACCAGCTCCCGATGGCCTTCGGCTGCACGGCGGCCGTGGGGGCGGCTTGGGCGCGTTTGCGGGCGGGGTGGTCTTTGTAAAAGTCCGTGCACGACGACGGCGCGTGGATGATCAGCGCGCCCTTGGCCCGGGCCGTGGTGAGAAACCGGTTCATGCGGGGTGCCATTTCACCGACGCGGCCGACGGCGTTTTTGCAGTGGTGCAAATCCCACATGTCGCAGACGACCACCGCCGTGGCCTTGGCCTCCCAAAGCACCGTCTGCTGCCGCACCGCCCAGTCGCCGGCGGCATCCCGCGTGCGGCTGCGCGTGTCGAGGGTGAACACCTCCGCGCCGGCCGTGGCGGAAGACAGGAGCGAGAGAATGAGGGCGGCACGTTTCATGACGGGGATGCGCGGCTTCGGGCGATATGCTTCCGGCTTGGCCAAGCGATGTCAACCAAAACAGGCCGCGCAGCAAACGAGGCTTCGCAAAGGTTGCCCGGCGGTTTAGCTTGGCCAAGCGAAGCGGGTCATGAGCGGAACGGAAGGTCAACCGAAGGCGGACGGCGGCGGGAAGCGCCCGTTGCGATTGCTGGTGGTGGAGGACTCGGAGTTCGACGCGCGCATGCTGGTCGGCCTGCTGCGGGCCGGGGGCTTCGCGCCGGAGTTTGAGCGGGTGGAGACCGCCGGCGCAATGCGGGCCGCGCTTGGCCAAGCGTCGTGGGAGGTGATCCTCGCCGACTACAACCTGCCGGAGTTCAGCGCGCCGGAGGCGCTCGAGGTGCTGCAGGAATCGCAGCTCGACATCCCGTTCATCATCGTCTCCGGCGGCATCGGCGAGGACACCGCCGTGGCCGCGATGAAGTCCGGCGCGCACGATTACCTGATGAAGGGGAACCTCGCGCGGCTGGTGCCGGCCGTGGAGCGCGAACTGCGCGAGGCCGCCGTGCGGGCCTCACGGCGGCAGACCGTCAAGGACTTGCGCGAGAGTGAATTGCGCCATCGCTCGCTGATTGAGAACACCTCCGACATCGTCGCCGTGCTGGATTGCAAGGGCATGATTCAATTTGCAAGCCCCGCCTGCGAACGGGTGCTGGGCAGGAGTGCCGAGTCGCTGGTCGACACCGATTGGTTCGCACTGGCGCATGACAGCGACCGGGAACGGTTGCGGGCCGAGTTTGGGCAGGGGCTGGGTCGGGACGGGAAACAATTCGTCATCGAGGGCCGCTTCACCGCGGCGGACGGGAGCGAGCGGGTGTTGGACACCACGGCAGTCAACCTGCTGGCCGACGAGGCGATTGCCGGGGTGGTGGTCAACGCCCGCGACATCACCGAGCGGCTGAAGGAGCAGGCGGCGATGCTCGAGTCCGAGGAGCAGTTCCGGGTGGCCCGCGAAATCCAGCAGCATCTTTTCCCGCGCGAGGCGCCGGAGCTGGAAGGATTCGACATCGCCGGCGCCTCCAAGCCGGCCGCGGCAACCGGTGGGGATTATTTTGATTACCTGACCACGTCGGACAACCAGCTCGCGCTCGCCATCGGCGACGTGAGCGGGCATGGCGTCGGCCCGGCCATGCTCATGGCGGAGACACGCGCCTATTTGCGACTTCTCGCCCGGAACCGCAACGACCTCTCGCTAATCCTCACCCGCGCCAACACGATGGTGGGGGAGGACGTCGGCAAGGAGCGGTTTGTTACGATGCTCTTGGCCAAGCTCGATCCCGGAAAGCGCACATTGGTGCACGCTAGCGCGGGCCACACCCCCGCATTTGTCATCGGCCCTGACGGCGGAGTGAAGAGCGAACTCAGGAGAACCGGGATGCCGTTGGGGATCATGCCCGGTGCGGAGTACAACGTGTCCCGCCAGTTGCGCTTGGCCAAGGGGGATGTGCTGGTGCTGTTGACCGACGGTCTCGAAGAAACCGCCAATCTGCAAGGGGAGTTGTTTGGCACCGACCGCATTCTCGAGGTGGTCAACAAGCATCGGGACATGAAAGCGGCAACGATCGTCAAGTCGGTTTTTGAATCGCTCGAGGCGTTTTCCGGGAATGCGGAACAGGTGGATGACTTGACGATGATAGTGGCCAAGTCGGAATAAATGGCTGAAAAGACCTTTTCATGAGGACTGTTTGGTATTGATTATAGTTAATTTATATTATTTATCACTTCAACTCTACTTATGCGCGAAAACCACGCATCATGCGTTCCTCAACAACTTGAACTCGCCTTGATCAACCGTCTAAATGAGTAAATGAGGCATTTTTTACCATCAGATAACTGGCATGATCGGTGCTAAACCAAAAGCTAATAGACTGTTAGTCAGTGAAACGGAACCATCACCATTTTACTTTAAGTTGGGAGCTTTCCCATTCCGCTAAGCCCGGGTTCGATTTACCCAGACCTTGAAAACCGAACTTTTTTTTCAAAAATGGCTTGTCAAACTCAGGCCTCTCCGATACCCATCCCCAAAATTGAGGGCGAAAAACCAGCCAGGTATCCTGATGGGGACGGGTACGATGCGGTTCTCTATCGCGTGTATAGTCGCATCGTTCTGTCTGATGGCCGGTTCGGCGGCGCTTGAAGCCAAGGAGGCCCAAACCATCAAAATAAACCGTATTTCAGCCAAGAAATACGGCGATAAACCGTTCGTGGTGACGGCGAAAGCCAGTTCCAAACTGCCGGTGTCCATCTTCGTGAACGGACCCGCTTCGATTGACAAAAAAGGAAAAATCACCATAAAAGGTGCCGGAAAAGTGCGTGTATTCGCCATTCAAATGGGGGATGACCGTTACGCCACAGCCAAGCCGGAAATAGCAACCGTTGACATAGCCAAAGCCCCGTTAATCATCCGGGCGGAGGATAAAAAAATGAAGGAAGGGGAAAAAATCCCTGATTTCACGTTGATTTATAAGGGATTCGTGAAAGGAGAGTCGGTGAAAAACTTAACCAAGCCAGCGGTTGCTAAACTGGTTGAAACAGGCAAAGGGAAGCGTAAAAAGCAAAAAATCATACCAAGTGGTTCGGAATCAATGAATTATAGTTTTAAATATATCTCAGGCGATCTAGAGATAACGTCAAAAAAGAGAAGTTTTTTCGGGCGAAATTGATTTCTCTCGAAGATTTGGGGCGACTCGGAGTCGTTCCCGAGAAACTGATTAACCATAACAACCAAGGAACAGGAAAACCCCATAATCCTACATCGGATCACCCCGAAAAAGTGTTCGCTCTGAAGTGTCGATATTCTTGGAAATAAAAGACTTGCCAAGGGTTTGGCCTTCTGGCCCACTCGGCGGCGGTTGCGAATAAGTTGTAGGAACGTCAGGCCGGATGTCACCACTCCTGCTTGGCATCATCGGTGAACTAATTTCAACTATGAAAAAAATAACAGCTACCAAAGTTAAACGGTATACGGCGGGCTCGCTCGCTTTCGTTGCGGCCATGTTTTTCTCCCTCCCGGGGAACTTGCAGGCGCAAGAGTCGCAGACGATCACTGCTCCCAGTATCGATGACGTCACCTATGGTGTTGCACCATTCAGTGTCGCTGCAACTTCCAGTTCGGGTTTGACGGTCAGTTACGGTGTCGCCGGGCCGGCATCTGTGGATACCGAAGGATTGTTGACCGTTTTGGGCAAGGGGTCCGTCACGGTTTTCTTTTTTCAGGATGGCGATGCTGGTTATTTCCCGGCAGCACCCAGGGTGAAATCGTTCACCGTCAACGGTGCCTCGGCCACAGTCACTCTGGCTGATGCCTCTGTGGCCTACGACGGCACGGGCCAATCTCTAACTCCGGTTCAGACTGATTCCGCGGGCGCCACTTTGAGTGAGCCGATCACCGTTTCCTACACAGATGCGGCTGGAGCTGCTGTAGCCAGCCCAACCATCGCCGGTGTGTATGCCGCAACGGCCACGATTACTTCAGGATCGAACTATGCCGGATCAGCCTCGGGAACCTTGACCATCACGAAGGCAGCCGCAACAGTAACCATTTCAGGAAGCAGTCACAGTCACGACGGATCCCAGAAACAGGCGACTGTGGAGACTGTGCCTGCCGGTTTGACGGTAACAACAACCTATTCCGGAGGGTCGTTTGCAGCAAAGGACGCCGTTGCCGCCACTTATTATGTGGAGGGAGATGTGCTGCCGGAGGGCAAATTGGTTGGGGATGAAAAAACCCCTGCGGAAGCGGCGGTAACTTCACCATCTGAAGCAGGTGATTACGAAGTTTCGGTTTCCGTCGTGGATGATAATTATTCGGGTTCTGCCAGTGCGACTTTAACCATCGGTTCGATTTCCATCGACAACACCGCAGTCACCTACTCCGGTGCCGCTCAGGCATCCGCCGTGACTCTGGTTCCTGCAGACTTGACGCATACGGTGACATACACGGACAGCGCGGGAGCTGCTGTTGCAAGCCTCACCAATGCAGACACTTACACCGTTCTGGTAACGGTTTCAGATGCTCGCTATCCGGGTGAAACTTCTGCTAGTTACACCATTAATCCCGCACCGCTGACGGCTACATTGGGTTCCTTGACAACTTCCTACGGTCTGGGTGCTCCATCCTCGGCAGAATGGGCCGAAACCTTGAGTTACACTGGATTTGTTGGGACTGACACTGCCGCTGCAGTGGATGCTGCCGGCTTGACGGTCGGCTACGACAGGGCGGTGTCGGACGGTGGTGCCTATGTGGCCACGCCGGCAGATCTTACATCCGGCAACTATGCGATCAGTTATACTGACGGCTCCTTAACGGTAACTAAGTTGAGTGCTTCGGTGGCGCTGTCCAATACCACCCAGGGCTATACCGGGGCTGCGTTGGGTGTTACGGCCACTCCTTCGGTTGAAGGCTTGGCCGTGACCGTTGTTTACAGGGACGCCGCCGGCGCGTTGGTTGCAGGTCCGACAGCCAAGGGAACCTATTATGTCACCGCAACCATTGATGATGCCAACTATGAGGGAAGCAAAACGGGCACCCTGACCATTACCAAGGCGACAACCACCCTTGAGTTGCCCGATCTCCCCGATGTTGTTTTTAGTTCGGATCCAATCACCCTGGAGGCGACGGTGACTGGAGATCGTCCGGTTATCTATTTTGTCACGGGGGCCGCGTCGGCTTCCGGCAATGTTGTCACCCTGAACGCAGCTGGTTCGGTTAGGGTTACTGCCTACGTTGCCGGAACAGACGATTATGAATCTGCATATGTTGCAGATACCTTTACCGTGAGCAAAGCCGGGACGGCTGTCACTGTGACTGATACTAATGTGGTTTATACCGGCTTGGGCCAATCAATGACGGCTTCCGTTGCTGATGCAAGCGGAGCCCTCCTCGCGGTCGATGTTGACATTTCCTTCACGGATGCCAGCGGTAACGCCGTTGCCAGCCCGACGGACGTCGGAGTCTATACTGCCACCGCGACTGTCAACGACACGAGGTATGGCGGTTCCACAACGGCCACACTGACAATCCTGAAGGCTCCCTTGACTATCACTGCGGATGACCAAACCAAGGAGTATCTTCAAGCCAATCCCGCGCTTATCCTGACCTACACCGGTTTTCAAAACGGCGAGGACAGTTCCGTGCTCAGCACTCAGGCTACGGTTGGAACGGCTGCTGATGAAAGTTCCTCACTTGGGGAATACGGCATCGTGGTTTACGGAGCGGCTGCCGCCAACTATGCCATCACTCATGTGGACGGCACGTTGACGGTTGAAAAGAACACGATCACGATCACACTCTCGGACACCTCCCAGACCTACACAGGATCCGCTTTTGCCGTGACAGCGACTCCATCAGTTGCGGATGTCAATGTGGTCGTGACCTATGCAGATGCTGCAGGTGCGGCGGTTACAAATCCAACCAGTGCTGGCACTTATTCAGTGACTGCGACAGCTGATTCACCACTTTACCGGGGATCGGTAACCGGGACGTTAACCATAGCAAAGGCGACGGCAACGGTGACGTTGAGTGATTTGGAGTACACCTATGATGGTGCGCAAAAAATCGCGACCGTAACTACAGATCCTGCAGGACTTGAGGTTTCATTGACTTACAGTTCGGATGATATATTAGTCGCGCCAATTAAAGCAGTCGCAGCGGTTGAAGCAGTTGAAGCAGTTGCGGCTCAAGATGCTGTTTTGTATGTTGAAGGTGATGACATCCCAGAGGGCAGTAGTGTTGATGATGTAAAAACACCTGCAGTCACTGCGGTTGAAGCGGTCGAAGGAGTTGCCGCAGTCGCAGCGGTTGTTGGGCCGTCCGATGCGGGTACATATTCCATTGTCGGCCAGATTAAAGAGGATAATTACACAGGTTTTATCACGGGTGATTTGGTGATTTTAAAGAAGGCGTTGTCCGCGACGGCAGATAACATTACAAAGGTTTACGGAAGTGATAATCCTGCAGCCACCATTACTTATGATGGGCTTGAAAACGGCGAGGATAGTACAGTCTTGGATACCGCGCCAGTTGCAACCGTAGGTGCGGATGTCACGAGTGGAGTTGGTGATTATGATATCACGCTTTCCGCAGGCAGTGACAACAACTACGCCATCACCACCACGAACGGAAAATTGTCCGTGACTAGGGCAGTTGTGACCGTTACGGCAAATGATGATACAAAGATTTATGGCACTGCTGTGCCGCCGTTAGGATTTACTTCAACCGGTTATGTGAATGGAGATGATCTTGATGATATCGACACCAAACCGACTGTCGCCACGACGGCAACTGCAACCAGCGATGTTGGTGCATACGCAACCACGGCTTCTGGTGGCGAGGATAACAATTACAGCTTTGCCTATGTTGATGGCGTTTTAGCTATAACCAAGGCGACGGCAGCTATCACATTGAGCGACAACACGGCTACGTACGACGGTAAAGCACATGGTGTGACGGTGGCGACCACGCCGGCGGGGCTCGAGGGCAGTGTTAATGTCACATACGATGGGTCAGCAAATGAACCTGTCTTTGTCGCCAGTTATGCAGTTGAAGCGAGTATGGATGACAAGAATTACCAAGCTGATAACGTGACAGACACGTTGACAATCGAGCAGGGTGACGACACCTATGTCACCTTGGCAGAACTGCCCGATGTGTACTATGGCGATCCTCCGCTGGATTTGGGGTTGAGGGCATCCACCGGCAACAGGGTAATGATCTTTGTCTCTGGCCCGGCGGTAGTGGGTAATGATGAAAGTCGATTGGTGACGGTAAACGATGTGGGTACGGTCGATATTCTTTTGTACGCATTGGGTGCTGGAATACCTGCAGATAAGAGATTCCAGGCGGCCTCATTCGAGGTGAAGAAGCGGAACCTGTTGATTACAGCTGATAATAAAAGTCGCGCCTATGGATCCGATAATCCGGAATTGACCTACACCATTCAGGGCTTCGCGCCGGGCGAAGACGAGTCTGTCTTTTCGACTGCGCCAGTTTTGGCTACGAATGCGACCAACGCAACGGGTGCGGGTGATGTTGCAATTACATTTGCAACAGAGGCGGTCGATGGAAGTGGGCACTACGCAATCAGTCATCAACCAGGAGCTTTAACCGTAACCAAAGCTCCATTAACAATTACTGGAGTTGACCAAAGTCGTGATTATGGGCCAGTTAAAGCGTCATTTTTTAACGGTAAAAAATATATTAATCAGGGGATTGATGCAACCAGGGACAATATAAGTCATTGGCGTGCTTTGGAAATCACATCTTTGAATTCAGCTAACATAAAGTTTTATTTGGATGGGGAACTATCTGCAGCGGACGATCAGGCTAACTTCACGACCATTTCAAGGGATGATTTTGTGTGGGATGCAGCCACGAGAACTTTGGCTGCACCGGTAGCGGATGGCGCTGGTGGAATTTTTGGAATCCCGTACACCTCATTATCTGTGGATGTAAGTTTTGATGATTCCTTCACGCAGGCAACCCTTGTCTTCACTGGGAATGTCTTAGAGACCGCTGCAGATTCGCCTGATGTTACGGCTCAAATACAAGGATTTGCGGCCATCTTTTCAAACATAAATATTGTTGATGATAAGAACGTGTCCGTTACTTGGACGATGGATGTTTCCCCGGCAGCCTACACTTATAGCGGTTTCGTAAATGGTGAGGATTCCAGCGTTTTGTCTGTGCAGGCAAGTAGCAGCCTTGATGCTCCTGCATCGTCTCCAATCGGAGATTATCCGATTGTTGTGAGTGGTGCTGAAGCGACAAATTATGAGATTACCCATGTTAACGGCACCATGGCAGTTGGGCCGGCTACATTGATCATATCTGGAGATGACAGTGAAATATTCGAAACTGAGGCTCTTCCGGCTTTGACTTATACAGCTACTGGTTTTGTCAATGATGAGGATGCGTCTGTAATAACAGCCGCCGGGTCACTCTCAACGGATGCTGACAGCTCTGTGGTAGGTGATTATGCCATTGTTGCATCCGGAGTTACTGCAACGAATTACGAGGCGGTTTATGTTAATGGCAACCTGAAGGTCAAGACGGTTGCCAAGCCAAAAATAACAGGTCTGGCAGTGTCAGACACCACGGCTATTGAGGGTGACAAGGTTACGATAACCGCGACAGCCACCGGTGACCTGCTAACTTATGACTGGTATCTGGGTGCGAATCTTATTCAGAGTGGGCCTTCGAACACGCTTATCGTCACTGATATCGGGGAAGATGAGGCGGGTCGTTATTCTGTGTTCGCAAAGAACTTCAAGGGTAATGCGCGTAAATTAGCCAAAATCAAGGTTGCGGAGCGTTCAAACGAAGTATTCTTGGTTGCTGGAGGGAACTCATCTAGCGTGGATGTCGGCGATAGCCTGCTCGCTAAGTGGGATTTTAATGATGCATCGGATCCTGCGGCATCAGTTGATTCTGTTGCTGGGATTAAGGGTGTTTTTGCCGGAGGTGCTAAGTATGGCGACGGGCGTTTCGGAGCAGGTACTGCTTTGGATGTCAGTGGGGTCAACGGTGCTATGCTGGTTGAGGATGGTGGATTCCTCAATGCAGCATCTGCACTTAATACAATCACGATTGTTTTTTGGCAAAAGGTGGTTAATCGCACTTCCTCTACGAGTTTTAACGCCTATTCAGCGAGTTCCGGCAGTGGTCGCGCAGCCCATGGGCATGTTCCTTGGGGTGGCGGAGATATTTATTGGGATACCGCTGGTTGCTGTGATGGGGGTACCCAGCGAATCAACAAGGGATGGGGTGGTGATTATTCTAACTGGAACCAATTTGTATTTGTAAAAAATGGTGACACAAAGGAAATCTGGGTGAATGGTGCAAAGCTCCATTCTGGAACCAACACAAGTGCACTGCCAACCGATATCACGAGGCTGTCTGTGGGAGCCAACATCAGTACTGCCACTGATCAAGGAAGCAGCAGTGTTGACGGCTTAATCGATGATTTCAGAGTTTATTCGAGTGCTTTAGGTGGTGATCAAATACTTCAAATGTATTTGGCAGAGAGTGGATTGAATGCTGAAGACTTGGCGCTGAAACAGCTACTTGAGGGTGAAGGGTACAAGGTTAGCATGCAGGGACCAACCCTACCGTTGAGTGATGTGGATGCGCGCCACATGTCGGCGGTTATTATTTCATCCACTTTGCAGGATGACACATGGGCGGCCAAGTACGCTGGTACAACTACCCCTATTATCAATCTGGATAGTACGGTTCAGGATGCCCTCGGGTTTATTTCACCTGTTCGGGGAAGCAATCTTTCAGGAACAGTGGGTTCGGCCACCCAGCTGCAGATTGTTGATGCAACGCATGCTCTTGCCGGCGGATTGCCTGCAGGAGCACAGACGGTTCTGAGCGCTGCCGGTGAACTTGGGTGGGGTACGCCAAACGCGGCTGCAGCGGTTGTAGCCACAGCAGGAAGTGCATCCCATCAGGCTGCTGTTTATGGATACGAGAATGGTGCTTCAATGGCGGGCGGTAGTGTTGCTGCTGGGCGGCGTGTGAATCTTCCGTTTCAGACATCAGAACTGGCTTCATTGACCGCTGAAGGGGGTGCTCTTTTGGTTGCTGCGGTGGATTGGGTAACCGGCTTCTCCATAATTGATTCTGGTGCTGATCTTAGTGTGACAGTTGGAGATTCCCTGATACTTGAGGGGACAACCACGGGTGATAACATCACATACCAGTGGTACAAGAACGGTTCAGCCATAGACGGTGCCACCGCTTCATCGCTTGACTTGGGATCGTTGCAGGCCGGCGATTCAGGAACCTATAAGATGGTTGCTACAAATCCGGCTGCTGTGTGGAAGTATCGTTTCAAGGAAATCAGCTATGAAGTTACCGTGAGTGCCCGCGGTGAAGAGGTGGTGTTGGTCACCGGTTCAGACGCCTTGTCGGCCAGTGATTCGGCGGTCAAGGGCATCCTGACTTCCAAGGGTTTTGGAGTGGTTCCAGCAACGGCCGCCAATGCAAACGCAGCTGTACTGGAGGGTCGTCTCATGGCGATTGTATCCCCAAGCGTCGCCACATCCGGGGCGACAGTTTACGAGAATGCATCCAACAACGGTGCCTATTTTGCCAGTGTCAAGGAGTTCGGTGACGAGGTGAATCTGGGATTGCACAACCGGTTGCTGGACAGCCTGTCCTTTGAGTATTACGGCGACTTCACGGCTGAGGGCGATGAAAAGGCAGTCGTGCGCATCTATGCGAATGATGGCGCGGGTGCGGATGGTGTCGCGCAAGAACCAGGGACGATGCTTTACGAGAGTGATCCGATCGCGGTTGCTGCAGGTTACAATAGCGTGACCGTGAGTGACCTGCTCATAGAGGTGCCGGGCACGATCACTTGGACGGTTCAATTCTTCGGTGTCGGCACCACGGCGGGTGACCGCGCCGGGTTGGTACTTCATAATCCACCATCTGTGGGCTCCAGTTTCGATGATTTCTGGGTCAATAACGGTGAAGTAATCTACAACGCGACAACCGATTCAGTTCAAGCGTATTACAAGACTGGAACCGAGTTTGGTGATGAGATCAACCTAGGGGGAAACTCGCGGTTGCTTAATGAGTTTGATTTTGAAGCTTATGCAGAAATCAGTTCGTCTTCATCAACTGCAACGGCAACATTGCGCATTTATGCAAATGATGGTCCAACCTACAAGCCAGTGGCTTATGAATCAGGTAGTCAGCAGTACGAAGTTTATTACAAGGCCGGTACTGAGTTTGGCGATGAGGTTGATTTAAAAGATGTTGGTCATGCTGCAATTAATCAGTTGGCTGAGTTGTCATTTGAAGCATATGGAGATGCTGTGGAGGCAGTCTCAGGAACAGCTATTTTAAGGATTTATGCAAATGATGGGGATGAATATCAAGGAACTGGTGGCACACTTGCTGCATCCAAAATTCCAGGCACACTGCTTTATACGAGTGATGCTATCAATTTGAAGGACGGATATCAGACGTACACGGTTTCGGATATAAGTGGTGTGACATTGCCTTCCAAGTTGACTTGGACAGTGGAGTTTAGCGCAGGAGCTAATGCTGGCTTGGTTTTGGGTGGAAATGATATTGCAGGTAGCAGCTTGAACGACTTCTGGCAAAAGAGTACAGAATGGACTCTCTATCAGCCTGACAATGGATCAGAAAATGCCGATTTTGCAGCAAAAATAGCTGCTAAATCATCATTGGTTGATGCCAATGTTCCAGGAACGCTGCTATTTACGAGTGATCCGATCACTTTGTCTGAGGGGCACAACACCTATCGGGTAGCTGGGATTGGAGTTGAATTGCCGGATACCGTGACATGGACGGTTGAGTTCAGCGGCGTATCCGGTAATGAGTTGAATGTCGGCAACAGGGCAGCCTTGGTTTTGAGCGGGACAGATGTGGTCGGAAGCAGCTTGGATGATTTCTGGCAAAAGGATAAATCCGGTTGGATGATTTACCGAACAAATGGGACTAACGACTTCGGAGCGAGGTTAATAGCACAGTCATGGAGAACACATCGTGATACCGATTCCGTTGTGCTGGACAACTTCGGTGCCAGGGTGACGGCCGGCGTGAATGTTGATTTCCTCGAGACTGCAACGATCCCGCTGGTGGTGGTCAACCCGGGACTGCAGGCGGACTGGGGCGTGGCCGACAACGCCACATTTGACGTGGGTGCGGCGATGCCGAGTGGCGCAGTGGCTCCCAATAGGAGGGCATTTGTATCTACAACGGATGATTCAGCCGCGATCGGGCAGGCGATTGATTGGGTTCTTGAGACCGGATTCGACACCACCCCGAGTGGTGCGGAACTTGAAGTGGGCGAGTCGTACACGCTCAGTGCGGCAGGCTACGGTCCCGGGGCGATCACTTATCAATGGAAGAAGGATGGGGCTAACATCGATGGCCAGACCGGAGCAGACTTGGCATTGGACACTGTTGCGAAAGGCGATGCTGGAAATTACAGCGTGGTGGTGACGGCTTCCAACGGAGGCCAAGCGGAGGCTTCGGCTGAAGTCAAGGTGTTCAGCTTGCCCGAGATTACGTTGAACAAGCCGGTTGAAGGTTCCACCACGTCGGCCATCACGCATCAGGTCAAGATTTGGGCGCTTAAAGGGATCGATAAGATTGATCTCGCAACGGCATCGATCGTGATCAATGGCGTGAACGTCACGGAAAATGCCAAGGTAAAGAGCAGCATTCGGGGTATTCAAGCCTCAATCGACTTGGTTGAAAATGGGGATCAGGGCACCATCCCGGGGCTGTTCCTCGGGTATGAGACCTTGGCTCCCGGCGACAACAACGCGATGAATGTGTCGCTTAGTTTCGAGGTGGAGGGTGGAGACCGGGTGTTCACCCGATCCTGGGCCTACACGCTCTATGATGCGAGCGCATCCGGCGGGGCTGACATTGCCAAGATGGCAGTTAACCAGATCTTCCAGAGGGGGGATGATCTTTACGTGATTTGGCCCGGTTCACCCGGCTTGATGCTGGAGCGCAGCAGCGACTGCAAAGGGGGCGCATGGGAGTCAATCCCGTCCACAGTGGGCAAGGGAATCCATGTGGAGAAAAACTGCGGGACCAAGGCGTTCTTCCGCTTGGTTCGTATCCAGGAATAACCGCGCCGACCACAACCATTCAGCAAAGCACCCGGATGCATCATCCGGGTGTTTTTTTATCCAAGCCGAATCTCCCCGAGGGCACGCTCTTCCGGGGGAGGCTAGCAGATGGTGTTGCCGCGCAGCTTGAGCCAAGCCTCGGCGGCCTTGTGGTTTGCGCACGCCTTGGCCAAGCGCTCCCAAAACCGGGTCGAATGATCCAGATGATCCAGGTGAACCAGTTCGTGGAGAATCACATACTCCCTGACAAAGGCCGGGATTTGCACCAAGCGCCAGTTCAGCGAGATGGCACCGGTGCTGGAACAGGATCCCCAGCGGGTTTTCTGGTTCCGGACGCCCACCCGCAAAGGGGTGAACCCGTGGCGCTTGGCCAAGCGGAAGGTGGTTTTTGGGAGTTCAACCTTGGCCAAGCGGCGAAGGATGTCTTCCGCCGTGCTACACACTTTTCCTCCCGTTACGCTTGGCGGCGAGGCCGGTTGAATGCAGAAATCAGCCAGAGCCCCGTCTTGGCTCATCGACCGTATCGGAATCCGTCTCCCCCTGAACAGCACCGTTCCCGTAGCCTGACTTGTGTCGTCCGGCAGGAGGGAACCGCGAAGCCGCAGGGACAGGAACTGTTTTTCCACCCACGCATAATTTTCGGAGACAAAGCGGAGCGCCTCCTTCCGGGAGCCGCCTCGGGGAATGGTGACCCGGAGCACCCGTTCCGGGAGGAGCCGGATGATGTAGCGCTTGGCACGTTTGTTCCGGACGCACTCCAGCGGCAACCTGGATTGGCCAACCACCAATCCTGTGTCGGAGATGGCGTTTTTCCCACTGTCGGCCTCCAGAAGGGTGTCCAGAAAATCCAGCTGCACGCGGGGCAAATTAAGGATGTCCCCCTGAGACTGCAAGAGTGCCGAGGTGCATAATTCCTGTGAGATCGTTCCCAGCTTCACGCCTCCTCGGAATGTGCAGCTAGCAATCTGCGCCTACCCCCATTCTTCGACCACGGATCGGCTTTTTTAAGGTGGAACCTGCC
>JACNJE010000058.1 GCA_014382705.1 Verrucomicrobiota bacterium
CCTCTGACCTAGTGTTTAGGAAACACCCGCTCTATCCAACTGAGCTACGGGAGCACTGGCGACGGTGGCCGGCCGCTTGGCTGAACGTAGTTTGCCGCCCTTTCACCGTCAAGGTTGCCGGTGAAAGGGTGGCCAAGATGTTGCCGTGCGGCGGTTTCAGGAGACGGCGGCGTAATGTTTTTTGCAGAGGGCGCGAAACGTCTCCTCCTGCCAGTTGAGGCTTTTCTGGGTGGGCCGAAGGATGCCCCAGCAGCGGCGGAGTTTTCTGTGCCCCAGCGGGATGGGGACGAGCGCACCGTTGGCGATCTCGCGGCTGGCCACCCACGGGGCGAGGATGGTGATGCCGAGGTTCAGCTTGACCATTTCCTTGATGGCCTCGGTGCTGCCGAGGTCGGTCAGCTCGCGAATGGAGATGGAGTGGCACTGCAGGTGGGCGGTGATCAAGCGGTGAGTGTAGCTGCGCTTGTCGTAGAGGATGTATTGCTGCGTGGGGATTTCCTTCGGGTTGGCTCGCCCGGTCTTGGCCCACGGGTGATCCTTCGAGACGATGAACTTGAGTTCGTCGGTGAACAGTGGCGTGAACTCCAAGGCGGCTTGTCGCGCCGGCTCCAGGGTCAGACCGATGTCTATTTCCTCTGAAAGGAGCAGCTTCTCGATGTCGTGGGTATCGCCCGGCTCGACGGAGACGACGCAGTTGGGAAACGTCTTGCGAAATTCGCGGAGCACCTTGGGGAGCAGGAATTGGCACGTCGCCTCGCTGGCACCAAGCCGGAGTTGTTCCACCCCCCAGTGCTTGACGCGCTGGAGGGAGCGGCGGGCGCGTTGCATTTCCGAAAATATATTTTGGGCATGCATCATCAGTTGCTCGGCGGCGATGGTGGGCCGAACGGTTTTGCCCACCCTGTCAAAAAGGCGACAACCGACGTCCTCCTCCAGGCTCCGGATGGCATGGCTGATGGCGGACTGGGAGAGGCGCAGATTTTTTGCAGCGGGCGTAAATCCCCCAGTTTTCATTACGGCTTGGAAGGCTTTCAATTGCCGGAAGTCAATCAGGTCATTCATACGTCAAGTTGCGCGGCGGGGCGGTGGGCCGGCCGGTGTCCATCCAGCAGAACGCAGACCAACGGAACGGCCCACGGCAGCACTTGGCTGTTTATGTTTGAACACGGGAGGTTCCATCGTGACAAAAAATCTCCACCCACCGCTTGGCCAAGCACCACGGGGGCGTGGTGTTTTCGGGGGAGCGCGTGGCCTTGGCCACCCGACCCGCCGGGGTGTCGCCGGCGATCGCGCCAAGGTTTTCGGTGCTCAAGGCGGATCGATTCATTTCATTCATGCATTCATCCAAAAGAATGATGTGACGCCTGGGCCGTTATTGGCGGGAATGCCGGGCGCTTGGCATGCCGGTGGCTAGAAGGCGGCCAAGCGCTTGGCCAAGCGCCCCGCACTTTCGCAAAAGGAAATTTTATGGGGGAAAAATCCGTTCCAAATTTATTGGCGTTCTCGAGTGGAAAAATCCGCACGCTGCATTTCACGTGGTTCGCTTTTTTTCTCACCTTCGTCGTGTGGTTCAACCACGTACCGTTAAGCAAGGTGATCACGGAAGCGTTCCAGCTCACGCCCGAGCAATGGAAGGCGTTGCTCGTTCTCAACGTGGCGCTCACCATCCCATCACGGGTGGTGATCGGGATGTTGGTCGATAAATATGGTCCCCGCACGGTGTTCAGCATCCTGTTAATGGTGGCGGGCGGGCTGTGTTCATTCTTTGCCCTGGCCCAAACCTACGAACAACTGGCCTTGGCGCGTTTCATGATGGGTTTTGTGGGCGCCGGTTTTGTGATTGGCATCCGGCTGGTGGGCGAATGGTTTCCGGCCAAGGAAGTGGGCTTGGCTGAAGGCATTTACGGGGGTTGGGGCAATTTCGGTTCGGCCGCCGCCGCGCTCACGTTGCCCACTGTGGTCAACTCGGTGTTTAGCGGGGAAAACGCTTGGCGTTATGGGCTGCTCAGCACCGGGGCTGTGGCGTTTGTGTATGGGATCATCTTTTACTTCGCCGTGCGCAACACCCCCAAGGGATCGACGTATTTTAAGCCGAAAAAAGTGGGCGGCTTGGAGGTCACCTGCCGACGGGATTTCTATTTCCTCCTGGCGATGAACCTGCCGATGGCGCTGGCCTTGGGGGTATTGGCTTGGCGATTGACTCCGGAATTTGGCGTGGGCCTGATCTCCCGCAACATGATGTTTCTCGTTTGGGGCGTGCTGGCCGCGTTGTATGCATGGCAGGCGTACAAGATTTATGACGTCAACAAGGAGATGCTTGAGCACGGCGCGGACGAAACGCAGCGCTATGAGTTCAAGCAAGTCGCCATTTTAAATCTCAACTACGCGGTCACCTTCGGTTCCGAGCTGGCAGTGGTGTCCATGCTGCCGGCATTTTTCGCAAAGGTGTTTGACCTCGATCCGGTCAAGGCCGGGATGTTTGGGGCCAGTTTTGCCGTGATGTGCCTGATCGCCCGGCCCATGGGCGGCTGGCTCAGTGACAAGATTGGCCGACGCAAAACCATGATGGTGGCGCTGGGCGGCCAAGTGGTGGGGTACCTTGCGATGAGCCAGATCGGCAGTGAGTGGCCGGTGTTGGCTGCGGTGGTGGTGACCAGCACCTGCGCGTTCTTTGCCTTGGCGGGCACGGGGGCGGTGTTTGCCATGGTGCCCCTGATCAAGCGGCGGCTCACCGGCCAGATCGCCGGCATGACCGGTGCCTACGGCAATGTCGGCGGGGCCTGTTTTCTCACGGCGCTCCTGCTGGTGACGCCCTCCACGTTCTTTATCATCATTGCCGTCTGTTCCATCTTCGCGATGGGAGCCTCCTGGTTCCTCAGTGAACCGGCAGGCCACACGGTGGAGGTGATGGAAGACGGCACAGTCCAGTTGGTTGAGGTCGGATGATTTTGAGTGGGGACAAAGGGACAGAGACAGAAGGGACCCCATCCTTTCACTCGGCGCCATTGCGCCCTGAG
The DNA here is from genome assembly GCA_014382705.1 of Verrucomicrobiota bacterium. Classification (GTDB taxonomy): domain Bacteria; phylum Verrucomicrobiota; class Verrucomicrobiia; order Limisphaerales; family UBA1096; genus UBA1096. Next base: position 3,018 of record JACNJE010000058.1, read on the forward strand.
TAAATGCACCTTAAGAGCCATATTCAAGTGACCTACGGCCAGGCCTCGGAGGCCGGCCGTAAGGAAGTGAATGACGATTGCCTCGGTAGTCGGCTGCCGGAAGAGCCATTGCTCACCACCAAGGGCGTGGCGGTCGTAATCGCCGATGGCGTGAGCGCCGCGGAGGGCGGCAAGCAGGCCAGCGAAATCGCTGTGCAAGGGTTTCTCACGGACTATTACGACACGCCCGACGCTTGGGCGGTGAAGACCGCCGGCCATCGGGTGCTCACGGCCATCAACCGCTGGCTCTTCAGCCTCGGGCGCGGGTTCACGCACGCGCAACGCGGCTACGTGACCACCCTTTCCACGCTCATCATCAAGAGCCACACGGCGCATGTGTTTCATGTGGGCGACACGCGCATCTGGCGCTGGCGCGGCGGGCGGCTGGAGCAAATCACCCGCGACCACGCCCTGCGCCTGAACGCCAGCGACACGCAACTCACCCGTGCAGCCGGGCTCGATTTGAATCTCGATGTTGATTACCATGTGATTGATGTGCGCGAGGGCGACGCATTCCTGCTCACCACCGACGGCGTGCACGAATATCTTTCCGACGGCCGCCTCACGGAATCGCTCGCGAGCCTCAACGGCAACCTCGATACCGCCTGCGCAGGGCTCGTGGCCAACGCGCTGGAGAATGACAGCCCGGACAATCTCAGCTGCCAGTTGCTGTGCATCGACCATTTGCCCGCCGAGGAGGATGCCGCCGAGCTGAGCCGCGAGCTGCGCCAACGCCCGTTCCCGCCCGACCTCGGTCCGGGCATGGCCATTGATGGCTTCGAGATTGAGGCGGAGATTGACGCGAGCAAACGCAGCCAGATTTATCGCATTCGCGACCGCGAGAGTGGCGGGCGCTACATCCTCAAGACGCCCTCGGTCAATTTCGAGGACGACGACGCCTACATCGAGCGCTTCGTGATGGAGCAGTGGATTGCCCGCCGCATCGACAACGCCCACGTCGTCAAGGCGGCCAAGCTCACGCGCGAGCCGACCTTTCTCTACAACGTCTTCGAGCACGTCGATGGGCCCACGCTCGCCGAGTGGATGCGCAACCATCCGCAGCCGGACGTGCGGCAGGTCGTGGCCATCCTGCGCAGCCTCATCCGCGGGCTCAATGCGCTGCACCGGCGCGAAATCGTCCATCGCGACCTCAAGCCCGACAACATCGTGCTCGATGCCGAGGGCGAACCGGTCATCATCGATTTCGGCGCGTGCTTCGTGGCGGGCATCGACGAAATCGCTGCGCCGCTCGTGCGCGACCAGGTGCTTGGCACGGTCGATTACACCGCCCCCGAGACCCGCCTCGGCCGCCGTCCGGATTCGCGCGTGGACCAGTTTGCCCTCGCCGTTATCGCGTACGAAATGTTGACCGGCAAACATCCCTTTGGTCGGCCATTTGAAAAGGCGCAAACGCTGGCGGACTTCGCCGGGATTCGCCACACGCCCGCCTACACGCACAATCCCCTCGTGCCCGTGTGGCTCGATGGCGCCCTGCGCAAGGCGATGGCCATCGACCCGCGCAACCGTTACGCGGCGCTCAGTGAATTTGAGTACGACCTCACGCACCCGAACGACAAGTTTCTGCTCACCGAACCCATCGGCGAGACCGTCAGCCGCTCGCTCGCCGTTTGGAAAATCGCCGCCGCCGTCCTGCTCGTGCTCGTGGTGGTGCTGATGTTCATCTTGTTGAACCGATGAACTCGAATTTTCCCAACCTTTCGCCCACGGACTCGCAGGCTCGT
>JACNJE010000090.1 GCA_014382705.1 Verrucomicrobiota bacterium
AACTCCCCGCCGAAGGCCACCCCCGCGAATGGCCCCCCCTCATCAAAATGGATGAGACGACCAAGGCCAAAATCACTGGTTTTCTCGGAAAGAACGCTTGATATGGGTGCCCATATCGGTGAGTATGGGTGGCTGTGTTGTGAAGACGACGGTTGAAATTGCTGATGATTTGTTTCTTCGCGTGCAAAAAATGGCGCGCGAGGAGAATACCACCTTCCGAGCCCTGACCGAGGAGAGCCTTCGGAACATGCTGGAATCGAAAAAACCCGCGAGAAAGAAGCTCCCACCCTTGGTGACTTTTAAAGGGGGTGGGTTGACTGAGGAATTCAAGGATGCGTCTTGGGAGAAGATTCGAAATGAACTCTACCGGGGTCGAGGGGCATGATTGCCGTCGATTCGAACCTGCTGATTTATTCGCACCGGGCGGACTCCGAATTGTTTGCGGCCTCGAGCGAGTTGGTTGATTCGCTTCGGCATCAATCGGCGCAATGGGCCATCCCCTGGCCGTGCGTGCATGAGTTTATCAGCATCGTCACTCACCCTAAGATTTACAACCCAGCCACCTCGATTGACCAAGCGTTGCTCGCCGTGGATTCATGGCTCGCCGGTGGCAATGTCCATCTGCTTTCCGAGAGCCCCGGTTATTTTGAGAAACTGCGCAAGATTGCGGTGACTGCAAAATCATCCGGCTCCAGCATCCACGATGCGCGGATTGCGGCGCTTTGTCTGCATCACGGCGTGCGGGAGCTTTGGACGGCCGATCGCGATTTTCTTTCCTTCCCGCAGCTCAAGGTTCGCAATCCACTGATCAATCTCTGAATTGTTTTTCGGTTACACCGGGGGCAGCATTGCTTCTCGCATGTGTTGCCGGGTGGCGCAGGGTTCCGGTGGGGACAAGGTCAAAAAGAAGGTGAAGGCCAAGGGCGGCGTGCCGGCGGTCGCGCCCCGGCTCAACCTTGCGCCGACTCAGGACGCATTGGTGGCTGTGTGTGGGCCAAGCGGCGCGCGGCTGGAGGCGTTGCGGTGGGGGTTGATTCCGCCTTGGGCCAAGGACAAGTCGATCGGGGCCAAGCTGGTCAACGCGCGGGCGGAGACGGTCGACGAAAAACCAAGCTTCCGGAAACCGTTTCAGCGGCGGCGCTGCCTGTTGCCGGTGGACGGTTATTATGAGTGGGAATCGCGGCCCAGCGGCAAGCAGCCGGTTTACTACTCGATGCGTGATGGCGACCTGTTCTGTCTCGCCGGACTGTGGGAGACGTGGACGGCTCCGGAGCAGGTCGCGGAGCCGGAGCTGCCGGGCCTTGGCCTTGGCCAAGCGGAGGCCGGGACGCTGTGCACGTTCACCGTCATCACCACCACGCCCAATCGCTTGGCCAAGCGCGTGCACGACCGGATGCCGGTGATCGTGCCTCCCGCCGATTACGGCCAATGGCTCTCGCCCGAAAGCCAAGCGGCCGATCTCAAGCGGCTGCTGCGGCCGTTCGACGACGAGCCGATGCAGGAGCATTACGTCACGCCGCGCATGAACAGTCCCCGCTTCGAGTCGCCCGAGTGTATCGAGCCGGTTGCCCTCTGATTTTGGTTGTAACTTTTTTGGGACAACGGGCATCTCGTTCATCCGTGTATATGAAACAGTTGATTCGATTCACAGCCGTGGGGGTGTTTTTTGCCGTGGGGGCTTTCATGCAGGCGCAGCCTTCGCGTGGCGGGGGCGGGCCGGGGAGACCGTCATCGTTTATTTCGACGTTCCCGGTGACGATCGCGCTGGACACCAACAAGGACGGGGTCATCTCAGCCGGGGAAATTGATGCGGCTGAGACGTCGCTCAGGAAGGCCGACAAAAATGGCGACGGCAAAATCAGCGCCGACGAGTTAACACCCAACTTCGGTGGTCCCGGTGGGTTTGGCGGCCGCAGCAGCAGCAGGGGCCGGGTCGGCCGGGGCGGCGACCGGGGCGTGGAGTCGGAGATGGAGCGGATCCCGCCGGAGAAGCTTGATTTCAAGGATGGCGTGGCATCGATCCCGGACTTGAAAACGTTCGAGACTCTTTCCTACCAGGGCCCGGAGGTGATGGTGGACACGCACTTGGCCGACTGGAAGTTTGTGAAGTTTCAAATCGAGGATGTTGGCAAAGGTGAGCCGATTATTTATTTCATTAACACCAAGACCCATCGCGGCCACCCGTTTTTCATGCGAAAAATAGGCATCGCTCGGGGCGACGGCTCGATGCGCGGCGTGCTGGTTTATCGTCCGCTCAAGAAAGCCCCCAACGGCGAGCCCGGCATGTTCACGTTTGAGTACGAACCGAATGACCGTTATCCGTTCGAGCGCATAAAGCTTTCCTACGAGATGCTCACCCGGCACATGCCTCATCTTGAGGGGCGCCTCGGCTACTATCCGATGCCGCGGGCCCGCCCGGTTTATTTCGAGGAAAAGACGCTGTACGATGCCGCCGAGTTTCCGGTTGTGCTCGACGAGGATCTCGAGAGTGACATCGGCTTTTTGCCGCTCAACGCCGCTGAGTCGTTTGGCCGTTTGCGCCTGATGGAGCCCGGCGAATTGCCCAGTTCCCGCGACGTTGTCGTTTACAAAACATTGCCCAACGAGATGCCCCGTGTTGCCGGCGTGATCACCGCCGTCCGGCAGACCCCCCTTTCACATGTCAATCTCCGCGCGATTCAGGATGGCGTCCCGAATGCGTTCGTCACCGGCGCGGTGGAAAACAAGGCGATCGCCTCGCTTGCGGGGAAATGGGTTTATTACAAGGTGGACCAAAACGGCTATGAACTCCGCGAGGCCACCGAGGCGGAGGTGGACAAACATTTCGCCGGCATCCGTCCGGCCAAGCCGCAGGCACCCAAGCGCGATTTGTCGGTGAAAGAGGTTCGGCCGCTCGACAAAATCGGGTTCGGCGACTCCGCCGTTTTTGGCGTGAAGGCAACGAACTTGGCCACGCTGCACACGCTGGATTTTCCTGACGGCACAGTGCCAAGCGGCTTCGCCGTGCCGTTTCATTTTTACGACGCGTTCATGGAACACAATGGCCTGTACGACAAGGCGCGCGCGATGTTGGGCAGCGAGTCGTTCCGAAATAATCGAGACGAACAGGTCAAGCAACTCAATGCGTTTCGCAAGCGGGTTGAGGCTGCCGCAATGCCAGGCTGGATGATGGACGGCTTGGCCAAGCTGCAAGCCGCGTTCCCGGAGGGGCAGGGGATCCGGTGCCGCTCCAGCACGAACAACGAAGATTTGCCCGGCTTCAGCGGCGCCGGCCTGTACGACTCATTCACGCACAAGCCGGACGAGGGCCACTTGGCCAAGTCGATCCAGCAGGTGTATGCCAGCCTCTGGAATTTCCGCGCGTTCGAGGAGCGTGAGTTTTACCGGATCGATCATTTTGCCACCGCGATGGGTGTGCTCGTGCACCCGAACTTTGCCGACGAGGCCGCCAACGGCGTGGCGGTGACGGATGACATCCTGTACCAAACCAAGGGCAACTATTATCTCAACACCCAGGTCGGCGAGGATCTCGTGACCAACCCGGACGCTGACTCGATCCCCGAGGAGTTACTGCTCAACTGGTGGCGTCCGGGCGAGCACAAGGTCATGCGCCGTTCCAGCTTGGCCAAGGGCGGTGCCCTGTTATTGAGCGCCAAACATCTCGCCCAAATGAACGAGTGCCTCGGTAAAATCCACAGCCGTTTCGCCAAGCTGTACGGCAAGTCGCTCGACGATAAAAAATTCGCGATGGAGATAGAGTACAAAGTCACCAAGACCGGCGTGCTCGCCATCAAGCAGGCACGCCCGTGGGTGTATTTAGTTGTAACTTTTGCCGCGCTTGGAGCGTTTCCAATTTAACTTAATGGTTACTGTTATGAAAAAAATGACATACAAGCTGGTGATGGCTGCCACATGTCTTGGCATGGTGGCAGGTGATGCGATGGCGCAGGAACGCGGCGATCGCGACCGTCCGGAGCGGCCCGACCGCGACCGGCGTGAAGGTGCCGAGCGCCGTGAAAGGCCCGATGGGGAACGCGCCCGCCGCGATCGTGAACGCCCGGATCAAGGCAACCGTGAACGCTCCAGCCGCAGTTCACGTGAGCGTGGAGGAGAACGAGGATCAGGCAGGCCACAGTTTGGTGGGCAGGGTGGCCCCGGTGGTTTCATGCGGATGCTCCCGGTGATGGCCGCGCTGGATGCGGATGGCAACGGCGAGATATCCGCCGAGGAAATCAAGGGTGCCGTCGCCGCCCTCAAAAAGCTGGACAAAAACAAGGATGGCAAACTGACCGAAGACGAATTGCGCCCCAGCTTCGGGGGTAGCCGCAGTGGAGGTCGTGGCGGACGCGGCGGTGCCACTGAACGCCGACCCTCCTTTGAGGGGGGGGATCGGCCAAGCCGCCGTACGGAAGCACGCGGTGATGGCGAGCGTTCGGATCGACGACGTCCCCGCGGCGGTGACGAGCGTCCGGATCGCCCCTCCCGCGAGGAATAGCCAAGTCACAGACATCTCAACCCGTTGGCCAAGCGCTTGGCCAACGGGTTTTTTTCGAGTCCGGCTTGGCCAAGCGCTTGGCTACCACACCTCGACGGGGCCCTTGGGCACCGGGATGGCTTTGCGCTTGGCCACGGCCGGTTCGTCGTCCTGCATGAACGTCGGCACCATCGGCCCCTGCCGGTAACGCTCGGTGAGTTCCCCGTCGGCGTCGGCGAATTGCTGCCGCCAGTCGAGGTAGTCGGCCAGCGCCGACTCGAAATCGTCCCGCGTCGAGATCAGTACGACCGCCTTGTTGAACGGTTTCACCGGCCCGAAGCGCTTGGCGTACCACGGGGCGACCTTGCGGAACATCAGGCAACCGCGCTGCTCGCCGAACACCTCCAGCATCAGGTCGAAGTGCCGGCGCATCACTCGTACCCGCTCCGCGAACGTCGGCTCCGGCAGCAGTTCGCCGGTCCGCAGGAGGTGTTCCGTGTGCTTGAAAATCCACGGGTTGTAAAACGCGCCACGCCCCATGCTCACGCCGTGGCAGCCGGTGGCGTCCATCATGTGCTTCGCCGATTCCGGCGTGGTGATGTCGCCGTTGCCGATGACCGGGATGGCCCGCGCCGCCTCGACGACTTGGCGGATGCCCGTGAGATTGACTGTACCGGTGAAGCCCTGTTCGCGCGTTCGGCCGTGGATGAAAATAGCCGCCACGCCGACGTTCTCGAGCACGCGCACCAAGTCGGGTGCGGTGATGTTTTTGTCGTCCCACCCAAGGCGCATTTTGGCGGTGATGGGGATGTTCACCGCATCGACCATCCGCTTCACGAGGTGCGCCGTGTCGTCGAGCTCGGTCATCATCGCCGAGCCGCCGCCGGTCTTGCAGACTTTGCGGACGGGGCAGCCCATGTTGATGTCGATCGAGTCCACGCCGATCGACTCGAGGTACTGCGCCGCATCGCGCATCTCCTCCGGTACTGCGCCGAACAACTGCACCGCGAACGGGCTGTCGGCCTCGTTGGTCTCGATGAGTTTCAGCGCCTTGGCGTTGCGCTCGAGCAGCGACCGGGCGTTGACGAGGTCGGTTGTGGCGAGGCTCAGGCCGCCCACCTCGCGCAGCACGAGCCGGAACGGCAGGTTCGTGTACCCGGCCAGCGGCGAGAGAAACAGGTTGGATTTCAGTTGGAGCTGCCCGAATTGCATAAGCCCAAGCGCGGTCGCAGCTTACGGCACGCGGCAACAAAAACCGCGACAAAAAGTGTGCTTGGCCAAGGGCGTTATTGCACGCTCGGTCTGGTGCGAAGATCGTAGCAGGAGAGGTTGTCGTCCATTCGGAGGTAGAGCTTGCCATCGACGATCACCGGGGAGGGACACCACATGGCCTTGATGCGGGCCTTGCCCAGTTCGCGATGCGCCTTGGTGTCGGTGTCGATCATCACGAGATCGCTCCCTTTTTTCTCGAGCGCGATCAATTTCCCGTCAGCAATCACCGGGGACGAAATGGTACTCTGCCGCGATTCCTTCCAGCGCAGTTTGCCGGTGGCTAACTCGACGCACATATGCCATTCGCCGCCGGTCAGGTACACGTGCCCGCCGTAAATCACCGGCGACGATTGCGACCGGCGCTCGGACATCGGGAAGGTCCAAACCTGCTTGGCCCCGCCCTTGGCCAAGCGATACGCCGCGAGGCCGACCGTTTCGTCCTTGCTGTAAACCACCATCCAATCGCCGGAGATCGTCGGGGTCGAGTTGCCGCCTCCGCTTGTTTTCCAAACGGTCTTGCCGGTCTCGGGATCAACTGCAACGTACGCCCTGCGTTCGCTGCAGATAAGCCGCTTCCCCGCTTGGCCAAGCCACAGCACAGGCGAGGAGTCGCTGCTCCGCACGTCGCTGTTTTCCCAAAGCAACTCACCGGTCTTGGTATCGTACGCTGTCAACTGGCCGGCGATTAAAAACGCCCGGCAGTCATCGACCAAGAGAGAGGACGCCGGCCCTTTGCCGCGCTTGGGCAACGGTGCCGCCCAACGCTGTTTGCCGGTCTTGGCGTCCATGCAGTAAACGTGCGTGCTTCCGGCAGCAAACAATCGACCGCCGGTCACGCTGGGTGTGCTCGACGACTTGCGGCCGGTCGGCTCGCCCGGCGCCTCGGTTTTCCAAAGGCGCCTGCCGGATTTGGCGTCGAGACAAACGACGACGTCCTTGGCCACTCGCACGGTGTTCGGAATCGCCTTGAGTAATTGGCGCTTGGCCAAGCTGCTGACCGGTTGCGCCTCCATCCACTGTTGCAGGGCCGCATCGTTCTTGAATCGTTGATCGCCCTTCTGCGCCACGTAACGCAAGTCGTTGTACGGGATCGCCGCCCGGCCTTTTTTGAACCGGCTGACCACCCAGCTTCCATTGCGCTCGGCCTGTTCTGTCGAGAGCTTTTCCGACACCCACTTTTCCGCCCACTCGTTGAGCTTGCGGCCGCGCAAACGGGGACTCAACGATTCGCGCGCCTTTTCCATTTTTACGATGAGCGATTCCGGCAGGGACAAGTTCCGATAGCCCAGCTTGCGCAAAATCAGCGCGTTGATCTCGCGGTTGTCCGACGGCTCGTCGTCGTGCCAAACGAGGCTCATGTAGGTTTTGCCGTCTGCGACCACCACGCTGCCGTGGCCGCCGTCGTCGCCGCTCGGGATCGTCTCGCTGCGCCAAAGCAGTTTCGGGCCGCTCTCCGGCCAGGCGTCCAGCAGCGGCACCCCGTCTGTCACGACACCGTTGCGCTGGCTCCCGCGCCACTGCGTCCAGTCTCCCGCCGTCCCGTCGATTGAAGCGAGAATGCAACCAATTAAAAAAACCCGATTCATGTAAACGCGGAAACGATGACGGGAGTTCATCCGGCGCGCAAGGCTTTGGAGGTGTGGCTCCGCAAGCTTTTGGCAAGGGTGGCCGGTGGGCCTTGGGCGGTGAGTTGGCCACCTTCATCGCCGGCGTCGGGGCCGAGGTCGATCACCCAGTCGGCCTGGCGGATTAAATCCAAATTGTGCTCCACGACGATCACCGAGTGGCCCTCGTCCACGAGCCGGTGCAGCACCTTGGCCAACAGCCGAACGTCGTCGAAGTGCAGGCCGGTCGTCGGTTCGTCGAAGAGGTACAGTGTCGGGCCGGTGGCGGTTCGTCTGCTGTGCGCCTCGGCAAGACTACGGACGAGTTTGAGTCGCTGGCTTTCGCCGCCGGAAAGGGTGTTGACCGGTTGGCCAAGCCGCAGGTAGCCGAGGCCGACGTCGCTCAGCAATTGCAACTTGGCCCGCGCCCGCGCCGCCGGCCGTGAGTCGGGGTAGCCGTCGAGAAACGCGATCGCCCCGTCGGCAGTGGCGTCGAGCAGGTCGGCGATATTCCAGACCGGGCAATCGGCCAAGGGCGGTGTCAGCTTGGCCTCGAGCACGTGGTCGCGGTAGCGGCGGCCGTTGCAATCGGGGCACTTGATGAACACGTCGCTCAAAAACTGCATTTCGATTTTCTCAAAACCAGTGCCGCGGCAATGGCCGCACTGGCCCTGTGCGGAGTTGAAACTGAACGCCCCGGCCGGCAGTTCAAGTGCCTTCGCCTCGGGGCTGGCGGCGAACAGTTTACGGATGTCATCGAACGCGCCGATGTACACCGCCGGGTTTGAGCGCGGCGTGCGGCCAAGCGACGACTGATCGACCATCATCACCGACTCGAGCGCGCGCCAGCCGGTCAGCCTGGCCAAGCGGCCGTCCGTCAGTGTGCCGCCGAGCTTGTCGAGCAGGGCAGGGAGCAGGCCGTCGCGGACGAGCGTCGTTTTGCCGGAACCGCTGACGCCGGTCACGCAAACGAGGCGGCCAAGCGGGATGTCCACCGAGAAGTCGTTCAAGTTGTTCCGGGAAAACTTGGCCAAGCGCAGTCGCGGCGTGCGCGCGGTGACGGCACGGGCCGGGGGCGGGTCGAGTTGCCTGCGGCCGGAGAGGTAATCCGCCGTCAGGGAGGTGCGGCAGTTGGCCAAGCGCGCACCGGGGCCGTCGTAAACAATTTCGCCGCCGCGCTCGCCGCGTTCCGGGCCAAGGTCAACGATATGGTCGGCTCGTCGGATGACGCCGGTTTCGTGCTCGACGACGACGAGCGTGTTGCCGAGGTCGCGCAGATTTTCCAGCAGGCCGGCGAGTCGTTCGGTGTCGCGCGGGTGCAGCCCGACGCTTGGCTCGTCGAGCACGTAAAGCATGTTGACCAGTTTCGAGCCGAGGCAGGCGGTGAGGTTGACGCGCTGGGTTTCGCCGCCGGAGAGCGTGCGCGTCGGCCGGTCGAGCGTGAGGTAGCCAAGCCCGATGCGCACCATCGCGTCGAGTCGCCCGCGCACCTCGTCCAGCACCGGCGCGAGTGCGTCCGTTTTTTTGAGGTTGAGCCGGCCGGCGATCGTGTCGATCACGTTCGCTGCATCGCGAATGGGGAGTTGGTAAAAATCGGAGAGCGTGAGCCGGTCGCCGCTGCCGTCGGGGTCGAGCTTGAAGCGGAGCGACTCCGGCTTGAATCGGTGTCCCTCGCACGCCGGGCAGGTCGTGTAACTTCGGTAGCGCGAGAGCAAAACGCGAACGTGCATTTTGTAAGCCTTGCTCTCGAGCCAGCGAAAATAACCGGCGACGCCGTACCAGGCGTCGGGCCAGGTGTGGCCCGGTTGACCGTAGTCCGGCGCGCCGTGGATCACCCAGTCGCGTGATTTTTTCGGCAGCTTGTTGAACGGCACATTGGTCGGGATGCCGTCCTGTTTTGCGGCGGTCATCATTTCGCGCTGACACTCGACGCCGTGCCCGGTTTGCCACGGCTTGACGACGCCCCCGGCGATTGACTTGGTGAGGTCCGGCATCGCAAGCCGGTAGTCGATCGAGATGATCCGGCCGAACCCTTTGCAGTCGGGGCAGGCACCGACGGGGTTGTTGAAACTGAACAGCGCCGGCGACGGGTCGCGGTACTCGGTATCGCAAGCGGCGCAGTGGAAATGCTTGCTAAATCGCTGTTGACCAAGTGCTTCTGTGTGCACAGCGAGGTGGCCTTTGCCGAACTGGTACGCCTGCCCGGTAGCCTCGAGAAACCGCGCGCGACTGCCGTTGGCCAAGCGCACGCGATCCTGCACGACGGTTAGCGACGCGAGTTTGCGCTTGGCCAAACGCTTGGCCGCTTCCTCGATTCTCAGCAGTTCCGGAAGTTTGCCGCGCTTGGTTTTTGCGGCGGGATCGACGATGCGGCGGTAGCCTTGTTTGCCGATGAGTTGCAGCGACTCGGCGAGCGAAATCTTGTCCGACAACGGGACATCGAACGTGACCAGCGCCTCGCCGGCTTGGCTGCCGTGCAGCATTTTCCAAATGGCCAGCGGCTCGTCACGGGTGACCGGTTTGCCGCAGTGGTCGCAGTGGCACCGGGCGAGGTGGGGCCACAGATTTTTCATGTGGTCGCAGACCTCGGTCATCGTGCCGATGGTCGAGCGGGTGGTGCGGACGGTGTTGCGTTGGCCAAGCGCGATGGCCGGTGGGATGCCGTCGATGCGATCGACCTGCGGCTTGTCCATCCGGTCGAAAAATTGCCGGACGTACGGCGAGAACGTCTCGACGTAGCGACGCTGCCCCTCGGCAAAGAGCGTGTCGAAGGCGAGCGAACTTTTGCCGGAACCGCTCAGCCCGGTGAACACGATCAGTTTGCCCTTGGGCAAATCGAGGTCGAGGTTCTTGAGGTTGTTGTGGCGGACGCCGCGAAGCCGGATCAGGCCGTTGGTCTCTTGGCGTGGCAATGGCCCGGGGTCGCGTCAGCCGTTGGCCGCGCAGGCCTTGAGATAGTCGATGATCGCCCGGTCATTGTCGCCGGCCTCGAGCGTGACACGCAGAAAGTCGACAAGGCTCGAGTTGTGCTCGCGCAGGAACGGCCGGTCACCGCCGCAGCCGTACATCAACTCGGGCGGCAATTGGCCGGCGAGCTTGGCGCGGGCCTTGACGATGAGGCGCGGCAGCCAGGCGATGCCGTCGACCTTGTCCGACTTGGCCGGGATTTTTTCGGGGTCGATCTTGGTCATGGCCGATTCACTGCCGAGCGTGTTCACAAAATGATCGCGCCGCAACTCCGTGACGCCCTCGACCTGATCGTACTCGACGTCGTCCCAATTGATGCTGTCCTCCACGAAGTCGAACAGCTCCCGCGAGGAACAGCCGATCGTGGCGAGGAAATAGACCTCGTCCGGCTCGAAGATCGTCGTGGTGGTGGTGCGTCCAGCGCGGTAGCGCGCCTGCGCAGCCTGGTACAAATCGCGGAATCGGGTTTTCCAGTCGTCAGACATGCGGGTCAGTTTCGCAAATCGACCGCCGACATCAAGCGATCCGTGGCGGAGTAGGCTTCGGTGACCCACTCGACAATTTGGGAGGGATCGGGCGCGTACTCGAGCTCGAGGCTGATCGCGCCGTCAAATTCCAGATCCTTGATCGCCCGCAGGTAGCCTTCGAACGGCACCACGCCCCGGCCCGGCGGCAGGTCACCGTGCACCTTGCCGTCGCAGTCGGAAATATGCACGTGCCCGGCGCGGCCCTTCAGCGAGGCGAGGCTCCCGGGCGGACTGTCGCTCAGCACCATGTGGCTGATGTCGATGTTCGCCTTGACTGCCGGATTGTCGACATCGGTCAGGAATCGATCCATCTCGCCGATGGTGTTGACGAGCGACATGTGGAACGGCTCCAACTCGATGACGATCTCGAGGTCGCGTTCGCCGGCGTAGTCGCCGAGGAGCCTGCAGTTCTCGACGGCGAAGTTCCACTGTTCCTCCGGTGGGATGACTTCCTTCTGCCAGATGTATTCGCCGATGACGAGCAGGTAGTTTTTCGCGCCAAACGTTGCGCCCATGTCGAGGTAGCGTTTGCAGCGCTCCACGTGGAAGCGCTGCACCGACGGGTTGAAATCCACCAGCCCGACGCTCACGCCGACCACGCTGATGATCGGCAGCCCGAGTGCGTCGCAGGTTTGCTTGATGTTCGTGATCCGCTCGTTGGCGTTCGGCTCCATCGGGTCCTCAAAAATATCAACACAATCGAAACCCAGTTCCTTGGTTTTCCTGAGACCGTCCACGAGGCCAACCCCGTGCTGTTCCCAGGCCGAATTGATCATTCCCAGTTTCATTTTGCTCAAGCCGTTGCGCGATGTTACGGAGCGGTTCGCCCCAGTGAAAGTCGAAAATGGTCAGACGCCGAACAACTCCTCGAGGCGGGCGCGCATCACGCCGCCGTCTACGGTCACGCCGGTCCAGTACTCGATGCCGGTGATACCTTGGTTCACCAGCATGCCCAGGCCGTCGAGCACTGTGCAGCCTCGGGCCTCCGCGTCCCGGACCAGGCAGGTTCGGGGTGGATTCGGGATCACGTCGGCCACGACCATGTTGGCGGACAGCGAATCGAGGTTAAGCGCCAGTCGTGCATCGACGTCCGGAAACAGGCCGATCGAGGTTGCGTTGATCACGACATTCATGCCCTCGGCCACCGAGTAGTCGCCGTCCCATTTTTCAAAAACCGCCTCGACAGGGGTTTTGTCATTGAGCAGCACCACCAGCTCCCGGCCGCGCTCCTCGGAACGGTTCACGATGGTAATGTGGGTCGCCCCGGCCAGCGCCACCTCGACACCGATCGCACGGGCCGCGCCGCCTGCCCCGAACATCACGATCCGTTTCCCGGCCGGGTCGACGATTTCCTCGAGTGACTTGAGGAAGCCCTTGCCGTCGGTGTTCTCGCCGATGAGTTGGTCGCCCCGGCGCACGACGCAGTTCACCGCCCCGATCACCTCGGCGGATTCGCCCAAGCCGTCGAGGTGCCGGATCACCTCCACCTTGTTTGGCAGCGAGCAGTTGAAGCCGGCCCAGTTCATCGCCCGCGCCCCGGCTACCGCCGCGCCCAAGTGCTCCGGCCCGACCTCGGTGTTGATGTAGCGCCAATGCAGGCCGTGATGCCGATAGGCGGCCTCGACCATTTCCACGGTGGGGTTCTCGGCCGCCGGCTTGGCAAACGAGCCGGTCAGACTTGGTAAAAAATTCAGTTCCTCTGGCATAGCAAAATCGGCGGCGATGGTTAGTGCAGCTTGGCCATGCGTCAAGCCGCGCTTGGCCAAGCGCGAGATAGTGGCAGGGAGACCGGTTGGCGGGGTCAAGCCAGCTCTCGCACCTTGGCCTCCACGGCATTGATGAGGTGGTCGGGCGTGGAGGTGCCTGCCGTGATGCCAAGCGTGCCCGCCTTCGGCAGCCACTCCGGGCGGATGTCGTCCGGTCCCTGGACATGATGCACCCTCCCGCAAAACCGACGGCACGTTCGCGCGAGTTCATGCGTGTTGTTGCTGTTCGCCCCTCCCACCACCAGGATGATGTCCGATTGTTTTGCCAACGTCTCGGCTGCGTTCTGTCGTTGCTTGGTGGGTTGGCAGACGGTATCCACAAAACGAACCTCAGCTTCCGGAAAACGCGCCCGTATATGCTCCACCAAGGCCCGAACCCGGGCAACGGGCTGTGTGGTTTGCGCCACCACGCCGAAACGGGGACGCGAATCCAACGCGTCGATTTCTTCCCTGCTCAGGACCACATCGCTTTCTGGAAAATCCTCGGTGAGTCCGCGCACCTCCACATGCCCGTGACGGCCGATGATGACCGGGTGATATCCGGCTGCCACAAGGTCGCAAACCTGCTTGTGGGCGTAATGAACGAGCGGGCAGGTGGCATCCTTCAACGTCAACCCACCCCGGTGTGCCCGGGTGCGCGCCCGGTTTGAAGCGCCATGCGCGGTGATCATCACGGTTTCTGTTTCGACTGCCTCCGGTTGATCCTCGAACCTCACGCCGCGATCCCGCAACTCTTCGAGAACCGTGGCGTTGTGCACCAGTTCGCCCAGCACCGTCAGGGGGCGCGACCGCACCTCCCGCTTGGCCAGAGTGATGGCGTCACGCACCCCGAAACACATGCCGATGTGTTCCGCCCTTAAAATGGTTAATCTAACTTTGTGATGCAAAGTATGTGCTGTCATTGGTTTTGCATGGTTGGTCATCATGGGATCAATGGGTTTTTCGGGCCTGTTTTACGATGCCCTCGAGCAGGTCTACGTATCCGGCGAAGGCGTTCGTTCCATCCTCCGTCAACCGGCACGTGGTCAGCGGACGATTGTCGTGATACGACTTGGCCACGGAGACGTACCCTGTTTTTTGCAAGGTCCGAATGTGCGTGATCAAGTTGCCGTCCGTCATATTCAGGGCATCGCGCATTTCGGTAAACGACATTTCCCGCGCGGAGGCCAGCAGGGACATGATCGCCATTCGGTTTTTTTCATGGATCACCCGATCCAGTTGCTGGAACGATTCCGGATTCACTCCGTGTCCAAAGGTTCCACGGTGAGTTTCAAATAGAAACCGTAGGCGATGTTGATACCGCCGAAGCCGATCCCCATGACCCAATGGGCGGTGTTTTCATTGAGGAAAGGCATGAGCTCCATCCCGTGCGAAAGCAGGCATAGACAGCCGATGACGACATAAAACCATCCCAGCAACTTGATCCCTCGGCGCATGAAAAAACCGGCCGCATGCAGCGCGCCTCCATACAGAATCAACCAAAGAGCCGCCAAGCGGATGCTGTCCCTGGCCTCCGGCGGGTTTAAGGTCTCCAATACCCCCAGTGCCAAGCCGGCTGTCAGCAGCGGGATCATCGCCTGTGCCACGCGGCGCGTGGGCGGGGACCAGAAATTCTCCCTGCTTTTGAGTGCCTGCCGCCGGATCAGCAACAGGGCCGGGATGGCCGAGACCACTGCCACTACGAGCCAGTAGCCGGCAAAACGGCTCGGCCCAGTCTTGTCAATGGCGTTCGCAATTCCAGCGGCGACCAATCCCAGCGTACCCACGACAAAGGCCACGGGTGCCATGGCGCGCCGGTAGAGGCTGGCCTGTTCCATCAGGCGGCGGATTGTATTGAGATTGTCTTCAGCCCAGTTCGCGTTCACGGATTCACTTTGTAACGCAAAGTGAATCCGTGCAAGCATTTTTTCCGGTTGTTGTTGGAAACAGCTTGAGGGGCAATGCCCTAAAATGGGCGAGTGTGATTGAATCCACTTGAAATAAGGGGCGATGGAATCGAGGGTCTCCGGGCAGTGAAACCGTTTGATTCCATTATCGTGGTTGGTTTGTTGTGCAGCCCCTATCCAGTCAACGCCGAGAGTCCGCTTGTCGAGGAACTTTCGATCGGGGTGAAAACCCCCCTGAAGGTCCGCTTGGCCAAGCCGCCCCGCGGCTTGGTTGCCGATGCGAAGCTTGGCCTGCTGCGGCATCGCGTCGTGAACGGCCAGCTGCTGCACACCGCCCGGGAGGGAGTGCGCGGGTTGTTTGAGACGCGCGGTGTCCGCACCCCGAAAGGCGATTTGCTGCTGATGTTTCCGGAGGGCAACCATTATGCCGCCGGTAGTGGGAAGGTGAATGACATGATCGCCTATCGCTCCAGCGACAACGGTAAAACGTGGCAAGGCCCGTCCATCGCGTTTGACATCGATTACAGTCAGCACGGGTTCATCCCGCTGATCCCCCGTGGCGGCAACCGCATTTACGCCTTTGGCACGCAGCCGATTCCCAGCAAATACAGCCGGGAAAAGGGGAGGCATGAAAACACGCCGATTGGTTTTCGTTGGTCGGACGATGACGGCCACACGTGGAGCAAGGCCACACAGATCAGGCCGACGAACGATCCCGGCTTCCTCGGCATGTCGGTCACGCGGATGTGCGAGACCGATTCCGGGGCTTGGGTGATCGGCTCGCACGCGGCGGATTGGTCCAAGAATCCGCTCATCACGCAGCAGTACATTTTGCGCAGCGAGGACAAGGGCAAGTCGTGGACGTTGCTGCCGGGTAAACGGCCCGGTGGATGGTTCTCCCCGAAGTACAGCCGGATGGATGAAGGGCGGCCCATTTCGCTCGGCAACGGTGAGGTTTATTTCATGGCGAGGACGCCCACCGGCCGCATCTGGGAGGCGCGCAGCATCGACGAAGGCAAAACGTGGAGCGATCCAAAGCCATCGCCGCTGGTTCATCCCGACGCGCCGCCGATGGTCTTCCACTTGAGCGATGGCAAGACGCTGATCGCGTTCCACCACAACCGGCACATCAACACGCAGTACGTCGGCCTGACCGGCAAGATGGACGGCATGCGTGACCGGGCGGAGATTTGGATTTCGTTGTCCAAGGACGGCGGACGGAACTGGAGTGAGCCGCGGTTTCTCTTCACCAACGCCACCCGCCCCAACCCGGCAAAGAACGGCTGGTTCAACCACAACTCATCCTACTTGGATGCCGTGATCGACGACGGCACCATTCACCTGTTCCTGCCGCACCTTTGGAATCGCGCCGTGTATATGCGTCTTGAGGAGAAGGACTTGGCCAAGCTGCCGACCGTCCAGCAATTGGCCAAGCGCTTGGCCAAGTGACCCGATCAGTCGTCCGACCGGCCATCCGTTGCCTGCTGAAGCTGTTCGCTCCAATATTGGAGAAAGAATTTCTTCTCCCCGAAGTTAAAGAGTGAGTCCGACTTCCCGACGATCGGGCGCAGGGTCGTGGTCATTTGGACGGTTACCAGCAGGAAAATCATGCACCAGACGAGCAGATGGCCGGTGTTGGTCATGCCCATCGCCTTCCCGGCACGGAAGATCAGGGTGAACCCGAACCCAACGCAGATCACCCACAACACCAGCAGCAAGAAACCGATAAACAGTGCCGACGTGCTGGAGACGCTGAACAGCCAAACCACCGGGGCGAACCCGACCAACAGCAAACCGGAGAGCGCCACAATCGCGCACAGCATACCCACAACGGAACTGAACTTCGCCTTCAACCCGCCGATGCAGGTGAAGATGTAAAGGCTCGGCAGGCAGATCAGGGCGCTGAAGATCAACCCGGAAACAATCTTGAGGGGAGTCGCCCAGAGTTGGTTGCCCCATGAGAAGGTGCCCACGACGAACCCGAACACCGACAGGCAGACCACCGAAACGAGGAGGAGCACACCGTGAATCCGCCAGGAGATGTTCCCGGTTTCGAGTTCGTGAACAATGGACAGTGGCTTCTGCAGCAGTTTCCCGATCAGGTTCGAGAGAGAGGTTCCCCCTTCCAGTGGGACGTATTCATCATCGCGAATGCCCCCGTGGTTGCCCGGGTTCGGTTTACTTTTATTCCCAGTCATGTCTAGTTTGGTTTTGAATATAGTTCATGCAGTCAGGTGACATTCTTGATGGCGACCCAAACCGCCTCGTAAAAATTGCCGTTGAAGGGATCGTCCCGGAGAAACTCCACCTTGAGTCCAGGCGAAACAAAATACGGACGCAGATTCCACGACACCTGCGCCCCGACGAACAGGTTGCCGGCCAGCCAGGCAAAAAAGGCAACCGTTCCGGCCCGGCTTCTGTCCGAAAACTCCCGGACGTGTTGAAGCAATCGAGCGTGAGCGACGATGCCGGCAAATGCGATCAGCAGGGTGTGCATCAGCAGGCTGGCTCCGTGCCAGGCGTACCCCCCGGAACCGTCACCCGACGACGGCGTGTTCAGGGTCGCGAAGAAGCTGACCGGACTCAGCGCCCCAAGGATCACCGCCATGATGGCGACCCCGACCAACAGGAATTGCAGGCTTTTTCGAACGCCAATCCCGCTCCCCACCACCAGGCCCAGCAGGCCGTTGAGCAGGCCGTTCAAGAGGAGAGTGATGAGGAGGATCAGCGGCAGCTTGACTGCGACATACGCCCCCATTTCCCAGCCATTCCGGAGGCCCACGGTAAACCCGTAGGTGCCGCACCCCAGCGCAATCAACAGCAGGCAACACCGGACGGATCCCGTTCGCGCGGCACCGATCCAGTCCGCGAGCAGCCCATTGTCCCCGCGGCATAGGGCGATGGCATTCTGAGTGGTCGGGTTCAAGTTGACTGAAGCTGTATGGACTCCGCTTCCCCGGCCCCCGTTCAAAATCGGTCGGCAATCCTTGGCCAGTTCCTTCCGCTTGGCCAAGCGGTGAGCTAGTGGCGGGTGGCTTCCGCCTTGGCCATCGCCTCGGCCTTGAACTTGGCCAAGCGGCTGTGGATTTCGGGTTCGTTGGCCCAAAGCGCTTGGCCCCCTTCCGGCAGGCGGTGGATGGGGTCGTAGTAGTAGAAGATCTCGCCCGGCTTGGCCGTGGGCGAGGTCCACGCGGACACGCCGATTTCGCGGTCGTAGAGTGTGTAGCTGGAGATTTCCCGCTTGCCGCCGCCGCCGGGGGCATCGCAGACGACGCGGGGCGTGTTGAAGCCGGCGATTGATCCCTGCAACCGGCGCGACAACTGTTCCGCCCTGTGCACCGTCGTGCGGAGGTGTTCGCAGCCCGGCACCATGTCGTGCAGGTAGACGTAGTACGGCTGGATGAGCAGACTGGAAAGTTTCTTGCTGGTGTAGTGCAGACAGTCGAACCCGTCGTTCACCCCGCTGATGAGTACGGACTGGTTTCGGACACGAACACCGGTTTCGGACAGCGCCTTCATCGCGCGCGAGGTCCACGCCGTGATCTCGCGGTCGGTGTTGAAGTGCGTGTGCAGCGCGACTTCCTTCATTCGCTCGCGGCCCAGTTGGCATACCTCGTCCAGCGCCGCCATCCAGTCGGTGTCGCTGGTGAATTTCATCGGCATGATGGCCAGGCCCTTTGTCGCAAACCGGATCCGGCGCACGGTGGGAATCTCCAGCAGCGTAATCCCGATCTGGCGGATCTGGTTGGGTCGCAGCAGCAGGGCGTCCCCGCCGGAGATGACGATGTCCTCCAGGTCCGGATGGTTGCGGATGTAGTCAAACGTGGCATCCCACTCGGTGGCATTCGCGCCGTAGGTGGATTTGCTTTTCACCGCCGTGCTGCCTCCGACAACCCGGCTGCGGGTGCAGAAGGAGCAGTAGACCGGGCAGAGCGTGATCGGCAAAAACAGCGCCTTGTCGGGATAACGATGCGTGAGGTACGGCGTCGCCTTGTTGCTGTCTTCGGCCAGCGAGTCGTCCATCGCGTGCGGGTGGTCGGGGACGAACTGCGAACCCAGCGGCAGGAACTGGCGGCGCACCGGGTCGTTCTCCACGTTGTCCCACAGGATGCGCGAGAAGATGTACGGCGTGAGGCGCACGTTCATCGGGGTCTTCAGCAGGCCGTCCTCGATGTCCGCAACCAGCGACGGCGTGGCCAACTCGCGCAGTGCCTCCTGAATGCCTTGGATGGAGGTCACCGAGTGGCGCTGCTGCCAGCGGAAATCCCCGAACGTCGCGGCGTCGACATCGCGCCAGGCGGGGATCGTCCGCCAAAACTCCGAGTGGTCGAACGCATACGTCAGCGGCCCGCCGCCACCCGGCTGGGCGCAGGGCGATTCGCTTTGTACGGTTGTTGCCTCCTCGATCATCGGCGATGCCTGTGCGGCACGGTCAATCAGGACGCCCAGTATAACGGCATGGCTGCATTTTACGAGTCTATTCAGCCTGCCTCACCGCTTGGTTTTGGAGGTGACCTTGATCTCCGAGATGACCATTTCCCTGTCGATCGCCTTGCACATGTCGTAGATCGTCAGCGCGGCGGTCGAGACCGCCGTGAGCGCCTCCATCTCGACGCCGGTCCTGGCCGAGATGCGGGCCGAGGCGGTGATGATGATCCGGTCGCGGCTGGCCGGGATTTCAAAACAGACCTCCGCGTGGGAGATCGGCAGCGGGTGGCAGAGCGGGATCAACTCGGCGGTTTTTTTCGCGGCCATGATGCCGGCCAGGCGGGCCGTCGCCAGCACGTTGCCCTTGGCCGTGTCGCCGCTCTCGACCGCGTTGAGCGTGGCTGCGGCCAGGCGGATCTCGCCGCGGGCCGTCGCCTCGCGCGCCTGCTCCGGCTTGGCCGAGACGTCGACCATGCGGGCCTCGCCGTCGGCGTCGATATGGGTCAGTTCACTCATGCGCTCGGCTTGGCCAAGCCATCCTTCCAGCCGCGAATCATGCCAACCATGCGTTCCCGGAGCAACTCATCCGGCTGAATGTGTCTGGGGATAAAGTCCGGCGAGGTGCCGAGCAGGTCGGTGGTCACCAAGATTTGTCCGTCGCAGCGTTTGCCGGAACCGATCCCAATGGTCGGAATGTCAACCAAGCGCGTAATCTCACCGGCGACGGCCGGTGTCACAAGCTCGAGCACGACGCCGAACGCGCCGGCTTGGCCAAGCGCTTGGGCATCGGCAAGCAGCGCCTCCCGCTGCGCCTCGTCGCGGCCCTTGACCCGGTAACCGCCCTCCTCGAGCACGTGCTGCGGCAGCATGCCCAAGTGGCCAAGAAACGGAATGCCGGCGGCGCGGATCGCCTCGACCTGCGGAAGGATCGCCCGGCCGCCCTCGGCCTTGACCGCCTCGGCACCGGCGTCGGCCAAGCGCTTGGCCGACTCGACGGCTTGCTCCGGCGTCTCGTAAGTCTCAAACGGAAGGTCGGCGACGACAAGGCCGCGTGGCTTGGCCCGGGCGACGGCGCGGATGTGGTGCTCCATCTCCTCGAGCGTGACATGCGTGGTGTCCGGGTAGCCGAGAACGACCATCCCGAGCGAGTCGCCGACAAGCAGCAACGGCACCCCAGCAGCGTCGAGCAACTTGGCCATGGGGAAGTCGTACGCGGTCAGCGCCGCGATCGGCTCGTGGCCCTTGCGTTGTCGAATCGTTTGCGGCGTCTCCCGTGTCTCGCTCAAGCGGCAAGGTTCTCCCCGGTTCGCCGCGCGCTCAAGCGCAAACTCGGTTACCCGCCGCGCTTCGGATCGAGCCACGGCGTGCCGGACCAGTACCACTTGAACGACGGCAGCGACTCGGCGTGGCCGTCGGTGAAGCTGACATTGCTCTTGGTGTTGTGGCGCAGGTGCGGGCCGCCCCAGTTCGGGTCGCCGGAGGTGACGCAGCCGCCACAGGGCGCGCTGTTGCCGGGATCGTGAACAATCCAGCAGCCGGCTTTTTCCGGCGACTGCGGGGTGACGCATTTCTTCGGGTTGGTGGTGTTGACCGGCCGGCTGCCGCCGTCGGTCTTGTAAACGAGCGTGGCGGGGCTGCGGACGGCGCTTTCCTTGAGCGGGGCATATTCCCAGACACCGGGCCAGTTGCAGCCGCCGAGCCGAAAGTTTGCGGCATAGTTGTTCGTGGTTCGGCCAAAGTCGTAAATCGTCTCCTTGGTCTTGAACGGCTTGCTGGGGCAACGAAGGGTCTTTTTGGTTTCCTGATACGGCAGCAGATAATTGAACCACGACGTGCGGTTTTGCTGGCTGCCCACCAGCGTGAAGGTCCAGGCGAAGCGGTCGCCGTTGTCGCCGGTGTACATTTTCGAGGCGAGCGTCAACTGCTTGATGTTGTTGAGGCAGTAGATTTCCTGCCCCTTGGCCTTGGCCTTGGCCAAGGCTGGCAACAGCAGGGCGGCCAGGATGGCAATGATCGCGATGACCACCAGCAGCTCGATCAGCGTGAATGCGCGGTGGCGTTTCATGGCTTGGCCAAGCGTTACGGCTTGGCACCCCAGTTGAGCAGGCGGCCCCTGCGGCTGGGCTTGTCCGGGGCGTTTTCGCTGCGCTGCAGCACGTTTTTGATGTCCACCTTTTTGGAGATGTGAAGCAAGGTCCGTTCCTTGGCCGCCCCGCTGAATTTTGACGAGGCCGCCTTGCTGCGCGCGGTCCCGCGCTTGGCCTTCCATTTGCCCGGCGCGGTCTTTGTATTGCCCGGTGCCTTGCGGCCGGAGAATTGGTTGGGATCGGCGGCCCGGCGCCGGGCTTCGAGGGCGTCCTGCTTGAGCTTGCGCAGAAACTCCAGCACGGCGGCGGTCTCGCGGCTGGCGGCGACGTCCGGGCGCAACACGCCGTTGGCCAGATTTTCGCGGACCTCGAGCGGCGTGATATCGAGATCGGGATTGAGCTTGCGTAACTCGCGCCGCACGGCGGACACGACCGGGTCGCTCAACATCATCGCGCCGAGGTAGTGGCGGTTGGTCACCTCCAGCCGGAGGCGGAAGTGATCCAGCCCCGCGCTCCGGTGCCCCTCGCGCGTCAGCAGGAACAGCGTCTCGAGGTGCGCGTCGCGGCTGGGCTGCATATGCGACAGGTCAAATGCCAGGACGACCGGTGTCTCCGGCCGGGTGTTGCCGGTGTCCTCGACATGATGCACCTGCCAGCCGATGCCGTTGGTCAGGACGATCCACTCGACGCCGTTGAGCAGCGCGTGCTGCGAGGTCGCCAGCAGGTAGCGGTCGTCTGGCGCGGCACCGACCGGGCTGACGCGCACCAGCATGGCGGCCGAGCCGCCGGAATGAATCGCGAAATCGTAAACCGCCTCGCGGTTGTCCAGCTCCGACGTCACCTCCGTGTAGCGGTCGAACCCGAACAGGTCCGACAACAGGTCGAGCGCCAGTGTGGCGGTGTCCGCGCGGCTGGCGTCGCGCTCCCGCGCCGCCTTGAGCAGCGGCTTAAACCGGCGCAACCCGGCGCGGAGACGTTCCCGGACTTTTTTCGTGATCTTGGCCATTTGACCGGACGGACGGGTGATTCAAAGCAAGCCACCTGCCAAAAGCAAGCCGACAATGCACTTGAAATGGCCCCGTTTGTCGCCCCTAATCGCCGCGCATGAACAAGCGCTCACTCCAATTTCTACAGACGTTGGTCAACACTCCCAGCCCTTCCGGCCATGAATCTCGCGGCTTGCGCGTCTGGATGGACTACGTCAGCCAGTACGCCGACGAGACCTATTCCGACGCCTACGGCAACTGTGTCGCCGTGCTCAACAAGGGCGGCGGCCCGAGGCTGATGCTCGCCGGTCACGCCGACGAGATCGGCATGACGGTCAACTTCATCGACGCCGACGGCTACGTTTACGTGCGGCGACTCGGCGGCACCAACCCGGCGATCACCCGGGCACAGCGCGTCATCGTTCATTCCCGCAAAGGCCCGGTGACGGGCGTCGTCGGCAGTGTCGCGCCGCACCTCATGCGCACCGACACCGGCGCGCCGAAGGCGCCAAAAATTCACGAGGTGTTCATCGACATCGGCGCCCGTTCCCGCAAGGCCGCTGAGAAACTCGTCCGCGTCGGAGACCCGATTACGCTCAATGACCAGTTCGAGATTCTGCGCGACGACCTCGTCGTGGCGCGGGCGTTCGACAACCGCGTCGGCACGTGGGCCGTGGCCGAGACACTGCGCCTGCTCAAGACCGGCAAAGCCAAGCTCAACGCCGAGGTGTGCGCCGTCGCCAACACGATGGAGGAGGTCGGCCTGTTCGGTGCGCGGCAGATCGCCTACTCGCTGCACCCCGACGTCGCGCTGGTGATGGACGTCACCCACGCAACCGACTACCCGACCGTGGACAAGCGGCAGCACGGCGATATCAAGGTGGGGCAGGGGCCGACCGTCACCCACGGAAACTGCAACCACCCCGAAGTCATCAAGCGCGTCGAGCAAGTGGCCAAGCGGCTGAAGATCAAGTTGCAACACGAGGCGATCTCCGCGACGAGTGGCACCGACACCGACGCCGTGTTCTGGACGCGCGGCGGCATCCCGAGCGGCCTCATCAGCCTGCCCAACCGCTATATGCACTCGCCGGTGGAAGTCGTCAGCTTGGCCGACCTCGAGCAGATCCCGCAGCTCATGGCTGGCTTCGCCAAGTCGCTGAAAAAAGGCGAGCAATTCAAAGTAAAGATTTAGCCAAGCGCTTGGCCAAGCGCCAATCAGCATCGGGCTGAAAGCCTGATTTTACGTAGCCGAGGGCAACGCCCTTGATATCGAACCGACAAATCCAACGTGCCCTGCAAGGGCATTTTAATCATAAAAAAATACGGTTGAACACCCCTGCAGGGCTGTTTGTTATTGCGCTGATTCCAAGGGCGCAGCCCTCGGCTACGGAAAAGTCGCCTTACAGGCGACAACTTCAGCGCTTGGTGTGGGAGCAGGTGCCGCGCTGGCTGGCGGCGACGAAGTCGATGAGCTGTCCCGCCAGTACGCCGGTGAACTCGGCGCGGGCTTTTTCCAGCGCGTCTTTCAACAGGTCGCCGCTGAGGAAAATCGCGTGATACGTTTTCTTGAGCTGCGACCGTTCCTCAGCGGAGAACCCGGCGCGCTTGAGGCCGACGCTGTTGAGGCCGCACATGCCGTTGATGCCGCGCACGATCGTGAATGGCGGCAGGTCGAGGCTCACCCCGGCGCAGCCCTGCATCATGGCGAACGCGCCAACCCGGCAGAACTGGTGCACCACGGCGTTGCCGGAGAGGAACGCGCCGTCGCCAATCATCGCATGACCGCCAACCAGCGCGCCGTTGGCGAGAATGACTTTGTTGCCGATGATGGCGTTGTGGCCGACGTGGCTGTTGGCCATGAAAAAGTTTTCCGATCCGATCCGCGTGTCTTCGTCGGGCGTGTTGGAGCGATGGAGGGTGACGTTTTCGCGGAAGGTGTTTCGCTCGCCGATGATGAGCCGGGTCGGCTCGCCGCTGTACTTCAAATCTTGCGGCGCGGCGCCGATGACGCAGCCGGTGTGAAACCGGTTTTCCGCGCCGATTGCGGTGTGGCCGGTGAGGTGAACATGCGGGCCAAGCTCGCAGCCGGCGCCGAGCGTAACCTGTTCATCGATGATTGAGAACGGGCCGACCCGGACGCTTTCGTGCAGCTGCGCGTTCGCGTGGATGATGGCGGCGGGGTGGATCATGCGTAAAAATAACCAAGCTCGCGCAGCGACGCGTAATCCTTTTCGCGCTCCGCCGTGCGGCGGCCAAGGATGATGTGGTCCAGCACGTCGATTTTCAACAACTTGCCGGCACGGATAATGTCGCGCGTGAACTTGATGTCGGCCTCGGACGGGGTGGGGTCGCCGCTCGGGTGGTTGTGCGCGAGGAACAGCGCCGAGGCGTTGGCGGTGATCGCGGGGCGGAACACGTCGCGCGGATGTGTCGTCAGCGAGTCGAGCGTGCCGCGCGCGAGCGTCTCCACACGGATCAGCCGCCGCTTGGCGTTTACCAGCACGACGTGGAAATGCTCGACCTCCAGCAGCCGGTTGTCCTCGCGAAGCAGTTGGGCGAGTTTTTCCGGCGTGTCGAGCACCGGCAGCTCGTGGCGCAACTCGTCAGCCATGCGCTTGGCCAGGCTGAAGGCGCTCTTGAGTGTGACCGCCTTGTCGCGGCCGACGCCTTTCACGCACAACGCCTCGACCGGCGCCTTGGCCAGCGCGTCGAGCGTGCCAAACTTGTTGAGCAGCGACTGGGCGACATCGATCGCCGACAGGCCCTGCGTGCCGGTGCGCAGCAAAATGGCGATGAGTTCACTGTCCTTGAGCGCGTCGGCGCCCTTGGCCAATAGCCGTTCGCGCGGCTTCTCGCTGTCGGGCAAATCCTTGATGCGGGTGGCCTCCGGCATGGGTCATTTTTCGGCGGCCTTGCGTTGGCGTCGGCGTTCCCGCTTGGGCTTGGTCGTTTTGTTTTTTGACGGCTGCGCGTTGACGGTTTTGTCCCACGAATTTGCCTCGCGCGGGCGATAGAGCGGCCGGCCGTCCACCTTTGGCTGGTTGTCGATGACGGCTTGAAATTTTTTCAGCGCGGCCAAGTGCTCCGGCTTCTCGCTGTCGAGCAGGTTTTTTTGCTCGAGAGGATCGGTTTTAAGGTCGTACAGCGCGGCGATTTTTGGCTCGTGCTCGAGCCAAACCTTGTAACGCTTGTCGCGAAATACCCGGTCGGCGAAGTCGCGCGTGCCGCGCACGCCGTTTTTGTCGAGTCGGCCCGCGCCGTGGCCAAGCGCCATGATCCAGTCGCGCGGCGAGTCGTCCGCCTGGCCAAGCAGCAGGGGAGCGAACGACTTGCCGTCGAGCGGGACGCCGCTGGGCAGCTGCGCTTGGCCAAGCTCGGCGAAGGTCGGCAGCAGGTCGGCGAAGTCGGTGAGGGCGTCGGTCTCGCGGCCGCCCGGGACGAGGCCGGGGCAGTTGACGATGAACGGTTGGCAGACACCACCCTCGTACTTGGAGGCTTTGCCGCCGCTTGGCCGATTGCCATCGACCGTGCCGAGCAGGCCGCCGCTGGTGCCGTTGTCGGTGGTGAAAATCACGATCGTCCGCTCGCGGATTTTCAACTCATCCAGCGCGCCGACCAAGCGCCCGACGAGGGTGTCGGTGTAACGCACCATCCCCTTCAGTTTGTCCCTGCCCGTGGCGGCTTTCGGTTCGTCGGGTGTCGGCACGAGCGGGCCGTGGGTGAGGGCCATCGGGAAGTAGAGCATCATCGGCTCGTCGCGATGCTGCTTCATGTAATCGATGAGGAAGTTGCAGTAAACGTCCGGCCCGAATGTGCCCTCGTAGGTTTTGCTGCCGGAGCGGGTATGAATGTAGGCGTCCCAGTAACGTTTGCCGCTCGGCGGGTTGCCGGTCTCGTAGCCGGTCCAGACCGCCCAGTCATCGAAGCCGTGTTTTTTTAAGGCGTTGGGTTCGATGCGAAAGTCGTTAATCTGCCACTTGCCGGCGATCGCGGTGGCGTACCCGGCGCGCTTCATCACGGTGGCGAAGGTGGTGTACTTGGCCCAGTCGAAGTAGCCGATCCCCCAGCGCGGGACGTCCCAGTGGTTGACCCAGCCGGTGCGCCACGGGTATTGGCCGGTGAGCAGCGTGGCGCG
The DNA here is from genome assembly GCA_014382705.1 of Verrucomicrobiota bacterium. Classification (GTDB taxonomy): domain Bacteria; phylum Verrucomicrobiota; class Verrucomicrobiia; order Limisphaerales; family UBA1096; genus UBA1096. Next base: position 26,133 of record JACNJE010000090.1, read on the forward strand.
GGTGGGGGTGCATTGTGGCATCGACCAGGCGTTGTGAAACTTGAGGCCACCCTTGGCCAAGCGGTCGATGTGCGGTGTCTCTATGTCGTCCGCGCCGTAGCAGGAAATCCAATCCTTGCCGAGGTCGTCGACCATGATGAACAGGATGTTCGGCTTGGCTGCGGAAATGGTTTGCAGGCCGAACGCACAAAGGATTGTCAGGGAAAAAAACAGGCGTTGCACGGCGGAACCGTAGCCGCCCCGCCGCCCCAAGCCAAGCGCTTGGCCAAGCGGGTTGGTTACAGCTTATCCTCCGGGCCGAAGAAAAAGGTGCGGAGGTCCTCGAGGATGAGGTACATCGCGGGGACGAGGATCAGGGTGATGACGGTGGCGAAGATGACGCCGAAGCCAAGCGAGATGCCCATCGGCACGAGGAACTTGGCCTGCAAACTTTTCTCGAGCAGCAGCGGCGTGAGGCCGGCGAAGGTGGTGAGCGATGTGAGCAGGATCGGCCGGAAACGGGCCATGCCGGCTTGGCGCGCCGACTCCATTTCGCTCAGGCCGATGCCGCGTTTGCGGTTGACGTAGTCGACCATCACGAGGCTGTCGTTGACCACCACGCCGGTCAGCGCCACCACGCCGAAACCGGAGAGGATCGTGACCTCCATGCCCATCACGACGTGTCCCCACACCGCGCCGATGAGGCCAAACGGGATCGCCGCCATGACGATCAGCGGCTGGATGTATGAGCTGAACGGGATCGCCAACAGCGCGTAAATAATGATCAGCGCGACAATGTAGAGGTACTGCAGGCTGGCGAGGGTCTCGGCCTGCTCGCTCTTCTCGCCCTCGAACGACCAGTAGATGCCGGGGAATTCCAGCTGCATTCGGGGGAGCAACTCGGTCTCGAGTTTGCCGTTGATCTCCTGCGAGTTGCCGATGGCGGCATCGACGTCGGCGGTGACGTTGACGGCGCGCCGCCGGTCGATGCGCCGGATCGATTCGTAGCCCCGACCGTATGTCACGCCGGCCGCCTCGGCGAACGGCACCTCGACACCGCCCGGCAGGCGGACGCGCATCTGCTCGAGGTTGGCGATGCTGCGGCGTTCGTCGCGAGGATAACGCAGCATGACCTTGACGTCGTCGCGACCGCGCTGGAGCCGCTGCACCTCGTCCCCGTAAAACGCCTGCCGCACCTGCCGCGCGAGGTCGGCCTGCGACAAGCCAAGCGCCTCGGCTTCCGGCTTGATTGTCAACTGCACCTCCTCCTTGCCCTGGCGGAACGAGTCGGCGATGTCGGTGACGCCCTTGAGCTTGGCCAATTCCTGCTTGAGCCAAGCGGCGGCGTTTTGCAGTTGGCCAAAGTCCGCGCCGGCAAGCACGACGTTGATCGCGTCGCCGGCCTGGAAGATGTCGGCGGTGAACTGCAGTTCCTCGGCCTCCGGCATGTCGCCGACGATCTCGCGCCACAGCCGTGCGACCTCGTAGCTGTTGAACATCCGTTCCTCCGCCGGTGAGGCTTCGATGTGCACCTCGCCGGTATGCGCGCCCTTGATGGAGGCGATCGTCCTGCCGCCGGCACGGCCCTGGTCGGTCATGAACGGCTGGCTGCCCACCGAGCTGAGCATGTGGCGCACGATGCTGGGATGCCCCTCCGGCGTTTTGGCGTCGAGCCGTTTGCCCACCTCCACGGCGGCATTCTCAAGTTTCTTCACGGCGCGCTGGGTTTCCTCGGTGGTGGTGCCCAGCGGCATGGTGACCGAGGCGGCCACATTGTCGCCCTCCACCGGCGGGAAAAAGACGAAACGAATGTGTCCGCCCGCCACAAATCCCATCGTGATCGCGAACACCGCCACGGCGATGGCCATGGTCAGGTAACGCCACTCGAGGCACCACCGCAGGCTCGGCTTGTAAATGCGCAGGATGAAGTGGTCCATCCGCACGACGAACCGGTGCTGAAACCGCCGCCATCCGCCGACGAACCCGGTGCCTTCGGCGATGTTGTCGACCTTCCGCAGGTTGCTGAGATGTTTTGGCAGGATGAACAGCGACTCGATCAGCGAGAAAAACAGCGTCGGGATCACGATCAACGGTATGAACTTCATGATCTTGCCGGTGTTGCCTGCGGTAAAAATCATCGGCGCGAAGGCGGCAATCGAGGTAGCCACGGCGAAGGTCACCGGCTTGGCCATCTCGACCGCGCCGGCGATCGCGCCCTTCAGCCCGGGCGTGCCGCGCTCGTGGTGTGCGTGGATGTTTTCGCCGATCAGGATGGCGTCATCCACCACGATCCCGAGCACCACGATGAAGGCGAAGAGCGAGATCATGCTGATCGACACATCCAGCGTCGGCATCAGCCAGAACGTCCCCAGAAACGAGATCGGGATGCCGAGGCTCACCCAGAAGGCGAGGCGGAAACGCAGGAACAACGCCAGCACGAGGAACACCAGGCAAAAGCCGGTGAGCCCGTTGCGGATCATCAGGTCGCGCCGCCCGCGCAGATAGGTTGAGTCATCCTGCCAGGTCGTCAGATCGATGCCTTCCGGATAACGGTGCCTCGAGCCGTCAATATATTCGTGGACTGTTTCAGAGATGGCGATGGCGCTCTCCTCGCCGACGCGAAACACCTTCACGAGCGCGCACGGTTTCCCGTCGAAGAACGACTCTTGGTCGTCATCCTCGAAGTCGTCGCGGATCGTTGCCACTTGGCCAAGCCGCAGCCGCGTGCCGTCCGGGCGCGTTCGCAGCACGATTTGCTCGAATTCGACCACGCGCTTGGCCTGGCCCTTGGTTCGCAGCAGGATTTCGCCGCCGCGATCGGCCTTGATCGTGCCGCCCGGCAGGTCGATGGAGGAACTCCGCACCGCCCGGGCCACCTCGTCGAACGTCAGGCCGTATTGCCTCAGCGAGTCCTCGGGAACCTCGATCGACACCTCGAGATCGCGCACGTTGGCCAGTTCCACCTGCGTGATACCGGGCAGCGCCATCAATTCGTCGCGCACCCGCGAGGCGTAATGCCGCAGTGTCGCCTCGGAGACCCCGTCCGCCTTGCCGGACACGGCGACGTTGATCACCTGCTTGCGCATGATGATCTCCTCGATCACCGGCTTCTCGGCCTCCTCGGGGAAGGTGTCGATGGCATCGACGCGCGCCTTGATCTCGTCAAGCGCGCGGGAGGCGTCCGCGCCCGGCGTCAACTCGACCATGATTGCGGCGGCGTTTTCCGTGGAGGTCGAGTTGACCTGTTTCACATCCGTCAGGCCGTATACCGCCTCCTCGATTTTTTGGCAGACGCCCTCCTCGACCTCTTCCGGCGCCGCGCCGGGGTACGGCACGGCGATGTAAATCATGTCCGACGAAAACTCGGGGAACACCTCCTGCCGCAGCGTCCCGATCGACAGGAAACCGACAACGACGATGAACATCGCCATGATGTTAGCGGCGACGCCGTTCTTCGCGAACCATTCGATCAGGCTGTTCATTCGTCGAGTTCAGATCGGTTCGTCCCGCGCACCTCCACGGCCATGCCATTGATCGCCCCCGCGATCAGTGAGGTGATCACCTGCTCACCCGCCCGGATGCCATTTGTGACCACCACGTGCCGGGCGTCTGCGTAGGAGACCGCCACCGGCCTGAATGTAAGCCAGTGTTGGGGGTTGGGCTGCCGGTATCCGAGCCACTTTTGCGTGGTGCTTTCTTCGTTCACGATCCAGACGCGATCCCTCCTGCGAAGCGCCTCCCGCGGCAGCACGACGGCGTTCTCCTGCGTGCGGCCATCGATGCTGGCCTGCACGAACGTTCCGTTGCGCAGCGGCGCACCATTGCGCTTGGCCAAGCCGTACGGGTCGGCAACCTGAGCCACCACGTAGACCATCCGGTTCACCGGGTCGACCGTTTCCTCCGAGCGCACAAGTTGCCCCTGCCACTCTGTCCGTTTTCCGTTGGCAAGGGCGCTGAGCGTGACTCTGGGCGCTTGGCCAAGTGCGGAATCCGTGCCGGGGATGGGCAGATTGATGAAACCCAAGTCACTGGCAGTCAAAGGCAAACGCACTTCAGCAACATCGGTGGCGAACAACTCACCCAGCGGCGTGGCCAAGGCGACGATTTGCCCCGGGCGCACATTGGCCTTGGCCACCATGCCGTCGAATGGCGCGCGGATTTCGCACCGGTCGAGGTTGCGCCTGGCCGTCTCCTCAGTGGCGCGGGCGGCCTCAAGTGCGGCGCGGGCGCTGGCCAGCTGTGGCTCGCGCGCCTGCAGGCCAGTCGGCTCCTCTTGCTTGAGCAACTGCCATTCACGGCGGACGACGTCGGCCTCATTGATTTCCGTCAGCAACCGCAGCTCGGCCTGGGCGACCTGGGCTTTGGCTTGCGTGAGTGCCAGCTCGTAATCCCTCGGGTCGATCGTGAGCAACACGTCGTCCTTCGCGAAAACCTGTCCGGCGTTGAACGACTCCGCGACCGAGACGACCCTGCCACTGACTTCGCTGACAAGCCGAACGCTCGTCCGGGGCAGGGCGGTTCCCTGTGATGGGATCCGGTACGTGTGCGGCGCTGTCACGGCGGTGTGCACCTCCACGCTTGGCGGCTTCGGCATGGCAACCTGCGATTCCGGCACTCGGCCGGACTGCACCAGCACGGCGGCGAGGCCGATGCCGACAACGGCCACGGCGAACGTGCTGATGATTTTCAGCCATCGGTTGGGGTTACTGCCTTGCGGTTCCATCGTTCTTCAATGTTTCAAATCCGCCGCCCAGGGCGAGGTGTAAATTGACCCGGTTCTCGAGTTGGCGCCGCCGTGCCGCCCACCACCGGCTCTCGGCGGTGACCGCGCGCCGGCGCGCCTCGAGCAGTGCGATCACGCTGCCAAGCCCGTGGTCGTATCGCTCCTGCGCGGTTTGCGCGGCGGCTTGCGACTGCTCGTACGCGGTGCCCAGCGCCGCGTCCATGGCGGCCAGTTGTTGTGCGGCGTCGAGCGCGTTTTCCACCTCGCCCATCGCGTTGAGCATCGTCGAGCGAAACGATTCCTCCGCGGCCTTCAGGTTGGCGCGTTGCAGGCGGACGTTGGCACGCAGCCGGCCGGCCTGGAACACCGGCTGGGTCAGGTTGGAGGCGACGTTCCAGACCACCGAGTCGCCGGAGAGCAGTCCGTCGAGTTCGCTTGTCGAGGTGCCGCCGCTGGCGGTCAGGCTGATCTGCGGGTAGAGCGTCGCCTTGGCCTGCGCGAGCGTCGCGCCGGTGGCGAACAGCCGCTGCTCGGCGGCGACGAGATCGGGTCGACGGGACAGAATCTCCGCCGGCACCCCGGCCGGGATCGCTGCGGGCAACAGGGGCAGTTCCTTTGGGATCGCCATCTTGTTGGCCGGGAATTGGCCAAGCAGGATTTCCAAACGCCGGATTGACTGGGTGGCAACCGACTCCAGTTCAGCAGCTTGCGCCTCCGATCCGGCGAGGTTGGCCTTGGCCAGGCGCAGATCCAGCGACGTTAAAATCCCCTGTTCGAACCGGGCTTCAACTTGCCCAACGGTCGTCTCGTGCGTGGAGACGGCAAACTTGGCCAAGCGCGCCTGTTGCCGCGACTCGATGGCCAGCAACCACGCCTTGGCCACTTGGCCGGCGAGTGAGTGGCGCGTCCCGGCGAACTCCGCCGCCCGGCCAAGCGCGTTCGCCCGTGCCAGGCGTTTGCCGGCGCGTACCCGGCCCCAGAGGTCGAGTTCCCATTGGGCACCGAGCGTGAGGTGGTGACTTTGGCTGAGAAAGGAGTCGGGCATGTTGGGAATCTTCACGCCGAATTTCGCCAGGTTCATCTGGCTGGCCGACAAGCCGCCGCTGAGCCCGATCTGCGGCCACTGATCCGCGCCGGCAATCCTCGCCTCCGCCCACGCGGCCTCGAGCCGGGCGGCGGCACTCCAGACATCCGGATTCGCGGCGAGGGCGTGCCCGATCGCCTCGCTCAGCCGGTCATCGCCAAACGTGTGCCACCAAAACGCCGGTGCCTGGCCGTCGCCTTCGCCGGGATTCGTCCATCGTGCCGGGAGTTCAGCGGCAAAATCGCGGGCCGTCCGGTGGGAGTCGGTGGCGCAACCGGCGAGCAGCAAAACCGCCGCCGTGATGGAGAGTGTCCGGCGCATTACTTCTTTTTGTGTGGACGCGTGGGCGGGCTGACTTTTGCACGGAAGCCGGCAGCGGTGAAATCGATCAACCGCCGCACGGTGGACTCGTAGTCGGACGCGTTGGCATCGGTGCCGGTGAAACGGACGAGCAGGTCGGCGTTGCATAGCGTGTGCGCCATCGCGCCGGCCATGAAGTGCGAGCGCCAGTCGGTCTCCTCCTTGGTCAGTCCCGGCAACGCGGCCTCTAACGCGGCTCCGAACTGGATGATCACCTCGGCCAATTCCCCCATCATGAACTTGTGCAGCCCCTCGTTGCGCTCGCCCATCACGCGCCCGACGAGCCGCGCGAACGTGGGGCCGGCCTTGGGGTCGGCCTGCACGCGGAACAACGGGCGAAACAGGCAGTCGAGTACGCGCTCGAGTTTCAGCGGTCGCCGACCGGACTTGGCCCGGATCTCCGCAAGCTTGGCCAGACGCTCCCCGTTGATCGGGCGGAGCCGCCGGGCGATCACCGCGTGAACCAGCGCCTGCTTCGAGCCGAAATGGTAATGCACCGCCGCGAGGTTGACCTTGGCCGCCGCGATGATGTTGCGCAGCGACACGGCATCAAATCCCTTTTGCGCAAAGAGCCGCTCCGCTGTGTTGAGAACCCGCGTTTTGGTATCTGTCTTTGCCATTTGATTCAAACGACTGTTTGAAACAGGCGTTTGTTTTAACTGCCGCCGCCCCGGCCGTCAATCCTGTTTTTTTTGGATTGCGCCGCCAAGGTTCACATTTGGCCGGTTGCCGCTTGGCCGGGGGGATTCCGCTTGGCCAAGCGCTTGGCCGGGGGCACTCTCCGCGCATCATGTGTTTCCACAAAAAGAGGAGCGTTTGTCTTGTCGCCGCTGTTTTATTGTCGGCTGTGTCGGTTGCTGCCGCGGAGGAGGGGTTTCGGCCGCTGTTTAACGGGAAGGATCTTTCCGGCTGGGTGCCGGTGAACACGGCACCATCAACTTGGTTGGTGCGAGACGGGATGATCGTCTGTTCGGGAAAACCGATCGGCGAGTTGCGCACGGAGCGGATGTACCAGAATTTCATCATGGAGGTGGAGTGGCGGCACATGAAGCCGCGTGGCAACGCCGGGATTTTTGTCTGGGCGGATGACATCACGGCGCGCGGTCAGCCGTTTCATCGCAGCGTCGAGGTGCAGGTGTTGGAGAATGCCTACGGGAACTCCGGGGGGCACACGGTGCATGGCGACATTTTCCCGATCCACGGCGCGACGATGACCCCGGTCAACGGCCGGGGCGGCAGCCGGGCGTTCCCGACGGAGTTTCGGTCCAAGCCAAGCCCGGAGTGGAATCATTACCGGATCGTTTGTGACGACGGGGAAATCTCGCTCGCGGTCAACGGCAAGGTGGTGACGCGCGGCAAAGAGGCCAGCCCGCGCAAGGGTTACATCTGCCTCGAGTCGGAGGGGGGCATTGTGCATTACCGCAACCTGCGAATTAAGGAACTGCCGGCGACACCGCTGGAGCCGGGGCAGGTGGCCATCGCCAATCGCGGCTATCGTTGCCTTTACAACGGCGTCGATTTTTCCGGTTGGCGCGTGTCGGAGGGGTGGCAGTCGCGGGATTGGGTGTTGCGGTACAACGGCCAGCCGGACGCGGTTGGCCAAGCGATCGAGACCACCGAGTCGTTCGGTGACTTTGGGTTTATCTTCGACGTTCGCGTGTCGGGGGAGACCCAGCCGTGCGCGGTTCGGCTTCGTGGCTCGGCGGCGGCGGCCGTCACGATTACGCCTTCGTTGTACAAAGACGTTTTGGTTTTGAAGGGACGCAACTGGAACCGATTCGAGGGCGTTCTGCGCGGCGACCGGCTCAGTTTACGCCTCAACGGCAAGCCGGTTTACACCGGCAAAAAACTAAATGATGTGCCGGCCAAGGGACCGTTGAAGATCGTGGCGACCGGCCCGATCGACTTTGCGAACGTGTACATCCGCAGCTTGGCCAAGCGCTGACCCCGTCCGGCGGGTCAGTCGCTCTCCCTGAACGCCATCCATTGCCCGGCATGGCCGCCCTAAAACAGCTTCAGTTTGTTGCCGTCCACCTCGAAGCCCAAGCGTCTGGCACGCCTGCCGCGACTCCTCGGGGGGGGCACTCGTGGCTTGCTCTCGGATGGGGGCTTCCCGACACTCGGCCGCTGGCGCGCTGCTTGATGGCGCGAACACCGGAACCCCGCAGACATGGGAAAGACAATACTGGTTGTGGATGGTTCGCCGACCTGGCGGAAGTTGGTTCAGGTGACGCTGACTGCGGCCGGCCACGAGGTGCTCGAGGCGGAGGACGGGGCGCAGGGACTGGAACTCGCAGAGACTGAACCGGTGGACATCATTTTCTCCGGCTGCCAATTGGCTGACATGGATGGCCCGACCTTCACGCGAAAGATTCGCTCCCTGCCGGGTCACAAGGAAACGCCGTTGATCGCCATCTCGGACCGCCCGGACGACGAACGGAAAGAGGCCGCAAAATCGGCGGGGGGAACCGGCTGGATGGTGCAGCCGGTGATGCCCGAGAAATTGATCGTGGCGGCGGAGGGGTTCGCGGCGCGCATTGACCTGCTCGAGGCCAAGGCCAAAAAGAAAGCCGAGTTGAAGAAAAAAAGGGACGAGGCCGCCGCCGGTTAAAGTGCCCTCCGCCTGCATTCATCGGTTTGTAGTTCAGGGCAGGAACAGGAACTCGTTGGCGTTGAACAGGGCGCGGCAGAAGGCTTCGAGCGACTGTTCGGCAACGAGCCGCCCGGCGTCGGCCAGTTCCCCGGGGGTCGGCTCGCGGCCAAGCGCGAGTTGGCAGGCCCGCGCCACCTGCGCGCGGGGGTCGTCCCCCGTCTCGTGCCGAAGGCGGTTGGCCAAGCGGCCGGCCTGCTGCAGCACGAACGGGCTGTTAAGCAGGCTCAACGACTGCAGCGGCGTGGTCGAGCGGCTGCGGCTGGGCACGGTCTGGTTGAAGTCGGGGCAGTCGAACACGCCGAACGTCGCTTCCCGCTCCTGCCGCACTTTTGTCATGTACAGCATCCGCCGCCAGTCGGCCGGGCCGTAGTTTTTTTTCGGGTGATAGTGGCGGACGTTTTCCGCCTCGACTTCGAACCCGCTGAAGCCTGGGCCGCCCATTCGCGCATCCAGCGTGCCGGCGACTCGTAGGATGTTGTCGCGAATGGCCTCCGCCTCCAGCCGGCGCGGCGGGAAACGCCACAGCAACCGGCTGCCGCCATCGACGGCGAGCGCCTCGCGGCGCGGCTGGCTCGATTGCCGCCAGACGCGGGAGGTCAGGATCAGCCGGTGCATCCGCTTGAGCGACCAGCCGGAGGAGACCAGCTCCGCCGCCAGCCAATCGAGCAGTTCCGGGTGCGTGGGGCGCGACCCGTTCGCGCCGAGGTCGTTGAGCGTCGCAGCGAGGCCGGTGCCGAAGTGGTGCTTCCACAGCCGGTTGACAATCACCCGCGCCGTGAGCGGGTTGTCCGGTTCCGTGATCCATTCCGCCAACGCGATGCGCCGCTGCTGCTCGGGCGCGCTTGCCGGGAGGCCAAGCGCGCCGCCGAGCGCGCCGATGCTGTTCGGCCTGACGGCGTCCCGCTTGGCCAACGGGTCTCCGCGATACAGCACGTGGGTCGCCTCCGGCTGGCGAAAGGTGCCGGCGTAAACCGTGCGCCGCATCTCGGCATGGATTTTGCCCAGGCGCTGTTCGTCCCCGGTCAAGCGCTTGGCCAAGGCCGCGGCCTGTTCCGCTTCCTCGCCCTTCAAACGGGTCAACAGGTACTCGAGCTTGGTTTGAGTCGTGTCGCCGGTCGGCGGCCGGTCGGCGGAGTCGGCAACGGGCCGCCATTGGCCAAGCTCCATCGCGACTTCAAATGTATACTCGACGGCCAGCCGGTCGCTGTAGCGGCCCTCGCGGTCACGCGCCCATTTGATGCGGGAGATGAGCGCCGGCTTGGCCAACTCGATCTGCACCCACGCATCGGTGCTGCTATTTGCGATCCAGCTTCGCGGGTTGCCGTAACGGCCGTCGTGGACGAAGGCAAGTTGGTGGATCGGGTTGCCGCCATCGAGGTAGACGCCGGAGGCGGTGGCCGTGGCCCCGGCGCTGGCCAGCGCGACATTTTTGCCTTCGGAAAAAATCTCGAGTTCATCCACGCACGGCTCGGACTGGTTGGCCCGCGCGATGTTGAAGCGGATGAACCGCGCCCGCACTGGCTCGAACGTCTCCTCGTTGCCCCGCGCGTTCACCGGCGGCTTGAAACGGGGCACGAGCGCCTCGAGTCGCGTCAGTTTCTTTTTTGCGGCGTCGATCCGCCCGGCGAGCCTGGCCTGTTCCTGTGCCCGTGCGGGATCGGTAGTTTGTCGAACGGCGCGCTCCGCATGGTTCACCCCGGCGAAGACCGCCTGCAGTGAGTAGTAGTCGCGCATGGTCACCGGGTCGAATTTGTGGTCGTGGCAGCGCGCGCAACCCAGCGTCAGTCCGAGGAACGCCGTGCCGGTGGTGTTGATCATGCCGTCGAGTTCGTTCTGCCGCTGCATCAGCGTGAGGTTGATGTCCTGGCTCTTGACGAGGTCGTACGGCCCCGCGACGAGGAAGCCGGTGCCTGTACCGTCGCCAACGGCGTCCCCGGCCAGTTGCGCCCGCACGAACCGGTCGTACGGCAGGTCTTGGTTGAAGGCGTCCACCACCCAGTCGCGGTACGGCCAGGCGTTGGGCCGCTCTCGGTTGGTTTCGTAGCCGTGCGTCTCGCCGTAGCGAATGACATCGAGCCAATGCTGCGCCCAACGTTCTCCGAGCCGGGGATCGTCCAGCATGCGGTCGACCAGCCGCCCCCATGCGTCCGGCCGGGAATCGTTCACGAACGCCGCCACCTCTGCGGGCGACGGCAGCATCCCCAGCATGACGAGATGGAGGCGGCGGATGAGCACCGGCCGCTTGGCCAAACGGGACGGGGCGAGGTTCGCCTCGGTGAGCTTGGCGAACACGAACGAATCGACGGCGTTGGCCGGTCGCTGCGCTTGGCCAAGCGCCGGGAGCGCGGGCCGCTGCACCGGCTTGAGCGACCAATGCCCTGCCCATGCCGCAAGCGGGAAAACCAACACCCATGTTAACCAGCGTCTCATCGCAAAAAACTATGCCAGCACACCATGGATGACTTCGCCCTCCACGTCGGTCAAGCGGCGCTCGAGTCCGTCGTGGTAGAAGGTCAGCCGTTCATGTTCCAGCCCGAGCAGGTGCAGGATCGTGGCGTGAAAATCATGCACTGTGACGACGTCCTCTGCCGCTTTGTAGCTGAACGCGTCCGTCGCGCCGTGGGTATGGCCACGCTTCACCCCGGCTCCGGCCAGCCATGCGGTGAAGCCGTCCGGGTTGTGGTCGCGCCCGCTCGCCCCGGCCTGGAAGGTCGGCATCCGGCCGAACTCGGTGCACCAAACGACGAGGGTCTGCTCCAGCAGGCCGCGCTGTTTCATGTCAGTCAACAGGGCGGCGACCGGCTGGTCGAGCACCGGGCCGTGCTTGGCGTACTGCTCCGCGAGCGCCTTGTGGCCGTCCCAGTTGCTGACGCCCTCGCCGCCGGTCTGGTAGGCGCCGTTGAACAGTTGCACGAACCGCACGCCCTGCTCGACGAGCCGCCGCGCGAGGATGCAGTTCCGGGCGAAGGCGACCTTGAGCGGGTTGCGCGAATCGTCCGCGCCGTATGACCGCAGCACGTGCGCCGGCTCGGCGGAAAGGTCGCTGACCTCCGGCACGCTCAACTGCATGCGCGCCGCCAACTCGTGGCTGGCGATGCGTGCCGCCAGTTCCGACTCGCCGGGGTAACGCTCGAGGTGCCGCTGATTCATCCGCCGGAGAAAGGCGCGCGTCGCCATGTCGGTTTCGGCGGAGATGCTTTCCGGCCGGGCGAGGTTTTGGATCGGCTTGGCCGCGTTGAACGCCGTTCCTTGGAACGCCGCCGGCAGAAAACCGGCACCCCAGCAGTTGACGCTCGACTGCGGCGTGCCGCGCGGGTCGGGGATGGCGACGTACGCCGGCAGGTTGTCGTTCTCGCTGCCAAGCGCGTAACTTGTCCACGCGCCCATGCTCGGGAAGCCTTCCAGCGTGTTGCCGGTGCACATGAAATTTTCGCCCGGGCCGTGCGTGTTCGTCCGGCCGGTGAGCGAGTGGATGAAGCACAGCTCGTCCGCCATCTGCCCGATTTGCGGCACGAGATCGGAGATGAATTTGCCGCTTTGGCCGTACGGCTGGAACGCCCATGGGCTGCGGTTCAGGCTGCCTTGTTTGCCTTGGAAGGTGACGAGACCGTCGGCCCCCGGCAGCGCTTGGCCATGGCGCGCGATGAGTTCCGGCTTGTGGTCGAAGGTGTCAATCTGGCTGCACGCCCCGGAGCAGAAAATCACCAGCACCTGCCGCGCCTTGGGCGGTTGATGCGCATGCCGTGCGGCGTACGGCTTGGCCGGTGCGATGTCCGGCCGGATCGGCGGCTTGGCCGCCCGGGCGCCGAGCAGTTGGCCAAGCGCAATCCCGCCCAGCCCCATGCCGGAGTTCACCAAAAACTGGCGCCGGCCAAGCAGCGGATTGGATGCCTCAAGTTTCAATGTTTCCGGCGGAAATTTACACGATTCGCGCCGCTTGGCCAGCTTGGCCAAGCGCGATTGCGCTTCGGGGCGATTTCTGACATCGTTCCGCCCACAAAATGCGTTTCACTCTTCAATCCTCGGTTGGCCGCCGTTTGGCTTCGTGGCTCCTTTTGTCAATCATTTGCCTCGCCGGCGTGGCCGCATCGGCGCAGGAGACCTTGCCGCTCCTGCCGAAGTGGACCCGTTTCCAGGGCGAGTTGGTCAGCCTCAAGGCGTACGACAACCCGATACAGGAGGTGCAACTCAAGGCCGTGTTCACCTCGCCCGCCGGTGAGGAACATGAGGTCGACGGTTTCTGGGATGGTGGCAATGACTGGAAGGTTCGCTTCCTCCCCGATCTCGCCGGCAAGTGGACATTTCAAATCACCTGTTCCGACGAGGAAAACCGCGGACTGCACAACCTCTCCGGCGCGTTCCGCTGCACCGCACCGCTGGGCCGCAACGCCCTCACCCGGAGTGGGCCGGTTCGCGTGTCGCGCGACCGCACGCACTTTGTGCACGAGGACGGCACGCCGTTTTTCTGGATGGCCGACACCGCGTGGAACGGCCCGCTCAAGTCAAACGAGTTCGACTGGAAACATTATTTGACCGAGCGCAAGCGGCAAGGTTTCACCGCTGTTCAGTGGGTCGCCACGAGCTGGCGCGGCGCGCCGGACGGCGACGCCGACGGCAACAAGGCGTTCCAGGGCAAAGAAAAAATCAGCATCAACCCGGGCTTTTTCCAGCGGCTCGACCGCCGCATAGACGCGATTAACGACGCCGGTCTGCTCAGCGTGCCGGTGTTGCTGTGGGCGATTCGCGGCGACGAAAACCCGGTGAACACCTTGCCCGACGACCAGGCGATCCTGTTGGCCCGCTACATGATCGCGCGCTGGGGTGCAACGTACGGTGCCTGGTTTCTCGGCGGAGACGGCGACTACTCCGGCACACACGCCGCCCGCTGGCGCACGCTTGGCCAGGCGGTGTTCGGCGGCAAGCAGCACTTCCCCGTCTTCATGCACCCGAAGGGAAAGAGCTGGGTCTTCGATGAGTTCCGCGACGAAAAATGGATGACCGCGCTGGGCTACCAGAGCGGCCACGACATCAACGACGCAACCAACAACTGGATCCACCATGGCCCGGCCTCGCGCGACTGGGCCAAGCTCCCGCACCGGCCGGTGGTCAACATCGAGCCGGCTTACGAGGGCATTCCCAGCTACAGCAAAAAGCAGCCGATCACCGCGCACGAGGTTCGACGCGCCCTGTACTGGAGCCTGCTCAACGCGCCGACCGCCGGCGTGAGTTACGGCGCAGCCGGCGTCTGGGGCTGGGACGACGGCGACGCGCCGACCCCCGGCCATCCCAACGCCGGCACACCGCCCGCCTGGCGCGATGCGCTGCACTTCGAGGCCGGCGAACAGGTTGCGCACCTGTCGGCCCTGTTCCAGTCGATTCCCTTTCAGTCCCTCCGACCGGACAGCGGCGTGCTGGCCGAGCAACCCGGCGACGAGGCCCTCCCCGAGTACGCCGCCGCCGCCAGTTCCGGCGACGGGCGCTTGGTGGTCGTTTACACGCCGGTCGAGAAGCGTCTCAAAATCAACGTGGCCCGGCTGCCCACGCCGTTGATCGCCGCGTGGGTCAATCCGCGCACCGGCGAGCGCTCCACCGTGTTGGCGGTGCTGCGCGGCACGGCGCTCGAGTGCCCGGCCCCCGGCCCCGGCGACTGGCTGCTGCTGCTCCGCTCCAAGCCGGCCGAGCCGGAACTCACTGAAAACTGATTCATGCATCCGCTCGCCGAGAGAGTGGGCGACATCATCCGGGTGCAAACCCTCTTCCCGGGCGGCGGCGGCATCGTCGTGGCCGTGTCCGGTGGCATCGACTCGATGGCGTTGCTGCACCTGCTTTCCACCCCCGCGCTTGGCCTGCGGGATCGCCTGGTTGCCGCCCACTTCGATCACCGACTCCGCGGCGCGGAGAGCGACGCCGACGCGGCGTTTGTCGCGCAGGCAGCCGGGCGGCTTGGGTTGCCATTTGAGTCCGATCGTGGCGACACGCGGCAACTCGCCGTCGAGACCGGCGACGGCGTCGAGGCGGCCGCCCGCCAACTGCGCCACGGTTTTTTCGCCCGCTTGGCCAAGCGCCTGGGAGCCGTGGTCGCCCTGGCGCACCATGCCGATGATCAAATTGAGACGTTTTTCCTGCGGCTGCTGCGCGGTGCGGGCAACCGCGGCTTGGCCGGCATGCGGCCGGTCGCGCCATCGCCAGCTGATCCCGGCGTGACGCTGGTTCGCCCGTTGCTCGGCATCCGGCGCGATGAAATTGTCGAGTACGCAACGCGGGAGGGGATCGGGTTCCGCGAGGATGCGACGAATGCCGGCACGCGCTTTCTCCGCAATCGCATTCGGCACGAACTGCTGCCGCAACTTGCCGGGAAGTTCGGCGCGTCGGTGAGCCGCCAAGTTCTCAAGGCGATGCAGCTTGCCGGTGACGCGGCCGACTGCATTGACGGCCTTGCCGCCGAGTGGACGGGTGTACCGCCATTCAACCAGCTGTCAATCGCCGTGCAGCGGCAGGTTGTGCAGCGCCAACTGTTCGCGCTTGGCGACGAGCCGTCGTTTGACTTGGTGGAGTCGTTGCGGCTCGAGGTCGGCCGCGTCATCGAAGTGGCCCCCGGCCGGCGGCTGCGACGCAACGCCGATGGCCAAGTGGAGGCCACCGCCTCCACCGTCGAGCCGGAATTCTCGCTGGCCAAGCACGAAGTCAGCCTCGCTGGCCAAGCGGGCGAAGCCGAATTTGGCGGCCTGAAAATCGGCTGGGAACGCGTGGCCGGCGGCTTGGCCAAATGGCGGGAGGTTGGCCAGGCGGAGAATCGTGAAGTCTTTGATGCCGAGTCGCTTGGCCAAGCGATCACCCTGCGGCACTGGCGGCCCGGTGACCGCTACCAACCGATTGGCCATGCCGGCACCGCCAAGCTGCAGGATCTGTTCGTGAACCAAAAAATCCCCAAGGCCGAGCGCCGCCAACTGGTCGTCGCCGAAGCCGCCGATGGACGGTTGTTCTGGGTTCAAAAACTCCGCATCGCCGATGGAGGCAAGGTCACCGACTCGACCCGCGAACTGATTCTGCTCCGTTGGTAAGGATGGCGGCGTCCCAGTCTTTCCAGACCGGCTCGTAGCCGAGGCGGGTGAGGGTCGAGGCGACGGCGCTGGGCTCGCGTTCGTCGGCGATGTCAAACTGGCCGGTGGCGGCCCACTCGCTGGAATCTTCCGCCAACTCTTGGATTCGCCCGCGCTGGGTGTAGTGGAGGTTGTCCCGCCCGGCGCCGGTGTAGCCGCCCGGCTCGGTGTGACTCCCGGCGCTCATCATCGTGACCCCCAGCGGAATCAGCCGGTCGCGCAGACGGGCCGGTTCGCGGGTGGAGAGGACGATGCCGGCGTCCGGCAAAAACAGCCGAAGCGCGCAGATGGCCTGGACGAGGGCGCGGTCGTCGAATTCGGTCAACGGCTCGAACTCGCCGGCGCACGGGCGGAGCCGCGGCAGCGACAGGGTAAGTTGCGCCTTCCAGCAGTGCCGCAGCAGGTATTGCGCGTGGGCGGCGAGGCAGAGGGTCTCGCGCCGCCAGTCGCCCAGCCCGTACAGCGCCCCGATCCCGAGCCGCCGGAAGCCGGCTGCGTGGGCGCGCTCCGGCGTCTCGAGCCGCCAGTCGAAGTTGCGCTTGGGGCCGGAGGTGTGCATCTCCGCATAGATGTCACGGTCGTAAGTTTCCTGATAAACGACGAGTCCCTCCGCGCCGGCTTGGGCGAGGGGCCGGTATTCGTCGGTTTCCATCGGGCCAACCTCAAGTGAGATCGATGGCACGGCGTCGCGCAGTGCCTTGACGCAGTCGGCGAGGTAGCCGCTGGAGACGAACTTGGGATGCTCGCCGGCGACGAGCAGGATGTTGCGAAAACCGTGCCCGGCGAGCGCCCTGGCCTCGCGCACGACCTCGTCGACCGAGAGGGTCACGCGCAGGATCGGGTTGTCGCGCGAGAAGCCGCAGTATTGGCAGTTGTTGATGCACTCATTGGAGAGGTAAAGCGGCGCGAAGAGCCGGATGACCCTGCCGAATCGCTGCTGGGTCAGCTGGTGGGCGCGCCTGGCCAACGGCTCAAGTTGGCCGGCGGCGGCGGGGGAGAGCAGGGCGGCGAGGTCGGCCAGCCCGAGGTCGCGCTTGGCCAAGGCGTCCGACGCCTCGGCAGCGGAGGCATCGCGGGCTTGGCCCCAAAGTGCATCGATGGGCAACCGGTCAAATTGGCCGACAAAACTCACAGAGCCACGTTACCGGAGCGCCCGCGCTTGGCCAAGCGTGGTTGTCATTTGGCGTCGGGATGAATACGGTTTCCGCGTTGCTCGTGATGGAGGAGCGCCGGATGTTTGGATTGAGGAAAAAAAAGCCGAAGGACGGGGATGAGGAGCATCGCTATTATCTGCTCCCCGGCATGGGGCGCTCCAACCGGCGATATCGGAATAAAATCCAACTGTGGAGCATTATCGCCGGGATTGTCGGCTCCGCGTTGATCGGCACCGCCCTCTGGCTGCTCAATCGCTGAGCCGGGTTAAGCTTTCAACTCGGCCAATTCCTCAGCCGGGTTAAGCTTTCAACTCGGCCAATTCCTCTCGTAGCAGCTTGGCCATGGGGGCGACGGTTTCGCGGCTGAAATCGAGCCGCGTGTTGCACCGCTCGAACAGTTCCGGCAACGGCCTTGAACCGCCCAGTGCGAGCGCGGCCTTGTAGTCGGCCAGCGCTTGGGCGTGATCCTGTTTGCTGTTGGCCCAGACCTGCAGCGCCCCGAGTTGGGCGATGCCGTACTCGATGTAGTAAAACGGGTGCAGGAAAATGTGCAGTTGACGATGCCACAGCTTGGCCCGGGCGCGCTCGTGGCCGCTCCAGTCGACACCGCCGCCGAAGCGCTCCATCAAGCCGTCCCACGCCGCGTCGCGCTCGGCGACCGAGTGGCCGGGGTTCAGGTAGAGCCAATGCTGGAAGGCATCGACCGTGGCGATCCACGGGAACACGAACAGGATGCCCTCGAGGTGGGTGATCCGCGCGCGGCGCACTTCCTCCGCGTCGTAAAACTCGCCGAGGTGTTCGCCGCCGAGCAGCTCCATCGCCATCGAGGCGACTTCGCAAAACTCGATTGGCGCGTGGCGGTACGAGTGCAGCGGTTCCTCCTGGCAGGCCATGGTGTGAAAGGCGTGCCCGGCCTCGTGCAACAGCGTCTCGACATCGCGCTGCACGCCGATCGCGTTCATGAAAATGAACGGCAGCCGCGCCTCGGCCAATGAATCCTGATAGCCGCCGGGCGCCTTGCCCTTGCGGTTGGCCAGGTCGAGCAGGTCAAGTTCCTGCATGGTGCGAAACCAGCCGGCGAGGTCGCCGTCGAGCCGGTCGAAGATCGCCTGCGTGCGGCCGATCAACTGCGGCACCTCGTCGAACGGCTTGAGCGGCGGACGGCCGTGCGGGTCGGTTGCGGTGTCCCACGGCTTCACCGAATCGATGCCGAGTGCGGCCCGGCGCTCGTCATGCAACTCCTTGAGCAGCGGCACCATTTCCTGCTCGATGGCGTCGTGAAACGCGAGGCAGTCGTCCGGTGTGTAGTCGAACCGGCCTTTGCGCCGGTGCGCGTAGTCGCGGTAGTTCGGGAATCCGGCGTTGGCGCTCATCTGGTTGCGCCGCTTGGCCAAGTCGTCGAGTTGGGCGTCGATGGTTTCGGCCTCCTCGAGCCGCCGGTTGGCGGTCAGTTTCCACGCCTCCTGCCGCCGGGCGCGGTCGGTCTCCTCGAGGTAGCGGCCCATCTGCACGACGGTTTGTTCCTTGCCGTCGAACTGCACGGCGAGGCCGCCGATGAGTTTTTGGTACTGTTGGCCAAGCTTGGCCGTCTCGGTCTCGATCGGGACGTTCTCGGGCCGGAACAGCTCGACCTCGAGTGCGGCGTCGCGGGTGAACACCTCGTAGCGCTTGGCCTGGAGACCGTCTCGGTGCGGGTGCTCGGCGAGCGCCTTGGCCAAGCGGAAGCTGCGTTTTTTTTCTTCCGGATCAATTTTTTCGATGAAATCGAGGTGGGCCTGCTCGGCGGTTTTGTCGTCCGTTTGGCAGGTCATGGCGATGTAGCGCTTGGAGCTTTCCTCGGCGATGGCGGCGGAGATTTCCTCCCAGTTGAGAATGGCCAGCTCGAGTTGGGCGGCATCGTCGGCGGCGTTGAGCTGCCGCTCGAGTTGGTCGAAGAGCGGCGCGAGCGCGGCCCAGTCGCCGGGGTTCAAGTCGGCCGGCACAAACGTGTGCGGTGTATGGAGAGCGATATTTTCAAACATGAGTTTTTTGAAGAGTCTGGTTTTTGAGGACGAACAGGAGGGTTCCCTGCCGGTCCGTGGAGACGCCGCAAAGGTGGACGTCATACTTTAGGCGGAGCTCCTCGGTAAAGTATTTGCGGGCGGCAATGGCGTGGTACTCGACGAAGATGTTGCGGATGGGCACGTCCGGCGCGCCGGTGAGCACCTCGTGGAGAATCTCCGGCTCAGCGGTCTCGGCGTCCACCTTGAGCAGATCCACCGAGGTGAGTTGCAGTCGCCCGAGTTCGTTGCTGAGTTTTTTCGTGACGATTTCCTCGCCGCCGAGGTCGTCCGGCCATCCGTCGCCGGGCTGCAGGGTGGACGCCCCGGAATGCCCCCCCGGGGCGTGGTGCAGCCGGAAGGTGCCTTCCCGGTTCCAGATGCCGCATGGGTGGGTCTCGATGCCGTCGATCGCGCCGACGTTGGCCGACAGCAACTCGTACGTGGGCGCGCTGGGCTCGTAGCAAATGACGCGCGCGCCGGGATAGTGGGACTTGAAATAGAGCGCCGCCGCGCCGCAGTTGCTGCCGATGTCGATGATCACCGGCGTGTCGCCGCTGAGGCGCGCCTTGGCCAAGGGAAAGTCCCGGCCCTCGAGCACGGAGAGGATCATTCCCCGCTCGGCTTGGGGATAGGCAAACGCGTGCTCGCGGTCGCCGAGCCGGATTTGATGGGTGTCGAGCGCCATTGGCCAAGCGGAGTCGGCTGTCCATCCGCTGCCGGGGAGTAAATGAAAGAGAACCCCACACGGTCGAGACAATTTAACCGGCGCAATTTCCGGGGCGTTTTATTTCTCGAAACACCGGAGGGCTGGCGCTAGACTCCCGCCTCTCGCGCAAGGTGGAAAACCCAGAGGAAAACCAGGTTGAACCGTCCGACTCATCCGTCGGCGAATCCGTTGGCCAAGCGGAGGGACCGAGGGATCCATCGGAACCCGGCACGCCGGAGCCGGCCGGGGAACGGCGCGGCTTCATCAAGTTTCTCTGCGCATTTATCGGCACGCTTATCAGCGCGGTGCCGTTTGGCGCGGGTGTGTGGTCGTATCTCGATCCGTTGGCCAAGCGCAACAAGGGCGGCGGCGGGGGTGACGGTTTCGTCAGGGTCGCCTCGCTTGACGCGATTCCCGCTGACGGCACGCCGGCCAAGTTCTCCATCGTGGCTGACAAGGTGGATGCGTGGAACCGGTTCTCGAATGTCAGCATCGGCGCGGTGTATCTGCGGCTTGTCGATGGCATGCCAAGCGCGCTGCACACGGTCTGCCCGCACCTGGGCTGCTTCGTCGATTATCGGCCGGGTAAAAAAGATTTTTTCTGCCCGTGCCACAACAGCAATTTCAAGCTGGACGGCAGCATTGTCGAGGGTGTGAGCCCTCGTGCGATGGATGGACTCAGGATTGAGGTTCGCAACAAGACGGAGGTGTGGGTGAAATTCCAGAATTTTCAGCCCGGCCACAGCCACAAAGTCCCGGTGTCATGAGGTCGCTGCTGGACTGGATCGACCACCGCACCGGCATCCGCAGCCTGACGCGCGAGGCGTTGTTCGAGAACATCCCCGGCGGCTCCCGCTGGCGCTACGTCTGGGGCAGCACGCTGACGTTCACGATCTTCGTGCAATTCATCACCGGCATTTTTTTGTGGATGGGGTACAGCGCCAGCTCCGGTGACGCGTGGGAGTCGGTCAATTACATCCAAAACGAGATGGCCGGCGGCTGGCTGCTGCGAGGCATCCACCACTGGATGGCGCAGCTCATGCCGGTGCTGTTGCTGCTGCACCTGATGCAGGTCGTCGTGGACGGCGCGTACAAGGCGCCGCGCGAGGTGAATTACTGGTTCGGGGTCCTGTTGCTGCTGCTGGTGTTGGCCCTGTCGTTGACCGGCTACCTGCTGCCGTGGGATCAAAAGGGATTTTGGGCCACGAAGGTTGCCACCAACCTGATCACCCTCGTGCCGTTTGTCGGGCCGGAGCTGCAGCAGCTTGTGATCGGCGGCACCGAGTACGGGCACCACACGTTGACGCGTTTCTTCGCACTGCACGCCGGCGTGTTGCCGGGCCTGCTGGTGCTGCTGATCGTCGGGCATATCTACCTGTTCCGCCGCCACGGCATCACGCCGGCCGAGCCGGTCACCAAGCGCGACGCCTATTTCTGGCCGGATCAGGTGTTCAAGGATGTTGTCGCCTGCCTCGCGGTCACGGTGGCGGTGCTGGCGGTGGTGCTCTGGTCTCACGGCGCGCATCTGGGTTCGCCGGCCGACCCGTCCGAGCCGTATTCCGCCGCGCGGCCGGACTGGTATTTCCTGTTCCTGTTCCAGTTCCTCAAGCTGCCGTTTTTTGCCGGGGAGAAAGAGGTGTGGGGCGCGATTTACATCCCCGGCATGGCCGTCGCCCTGATTTGCCTGATGCCGTTCATCGGCCGCTGGAAGCTGGGGCATGTGTTCAACGTCGGCGTCATCTTTGTGTTTCTCGGCGGCGCGGGCGCGCTGACGTACCTGGCCAAGCAGGAGGATGTCGACGGGCCGAACAGTGCCACGTATCTCAAGGGCGTGCTTGCTGACACCCGCGACGCCCAGCGCGTGACCGCCTTGGCCAGGGGCAGGGGCATCGAGTCCACCGCGTTGTCGCTGCTCAAGGATGACCCGAAAACGCAGGGCGCGCGTCTGTTCGCGCAGCACTGCGCGAGCTGCCACCGCTACGACGGCCACGACGGCCTGGCCGTGGAGTTGGCCAAGGCCGAATCACACGATGACTTGGCCAAGCGCACGGGAGTGTCGAGCCGCTTTCTCTCCGGCGACGCCGTTCATCCCGACTGGCTGGCACGAAAAACCGGCACGCAGGACGAATGGCAGCCGGTGAAGTCGGTTTTGAAGGCCAAGGCCGAAGGCCCATTCGACGTGATCGCCAGCGTGTCTCCACCGGAAAAACCGAGCGCTCCGGATTTGAACGGTTTCGCCACCCGCCAATGGATTCGTGACCTGCTCGATCCCGATCAATACCTCAGCGCCCGCTACTTCGGAGGCACTGCGCATGGGGAGGGCGCGATGTACAAAAAATTTCTCAACCGCAAGGTTCGCAAGTACGATGCCGAGGAAAAGGCGATGCTCGAGCTCGTCGTGTTCGCGCTTTCCGCAGAGGCCAAGCTCCTTTCACAGGCAGAGGACGACAAGGCCGATGCTGATAAAATCAAGCAGGGCATCGACCACCTGATCGACGACATCGGCTGCGTGGACTGCCACGCGTTTGGCGAGCCGGATCCCGACGCCGACGGCCCCGACCTCACCGGCTACGGCTCGCGCCAATGGATCATCGACTTTGTGAAAAATCCGGAGCACGAAAAGTTTTATCCCGACAACAACGACCGCATGCCGGCGTTCGGCGTGAAAAAGATTTTGACCGACAAAGAGGTCGGCCTGATCGCCGACTGGCTGCGAGGCGACTACTTCGAGCCGGTTCGCTGAACCCCGCGCTTGGCCATGGACACCGCCAAAGCCATTCGCCACCTTAAAAAAGTCGATCCCGACTTGGACAGGGTCATCCGGCACATTGGCCCGAGCGATCTCAAGCCGGACAAGAGCCGCACGATATACGCCTCACTCGTCCGCTCGATCGTGTACCAGCAACTCACCGGCAAAGTGGCGGCGATCATCTTCGGCCGGTTTCTTGAGCTGTTCCCTGGCCGGAAATTCCCCGAACCGGAGAGGGTGTTGCGAAAGCCGTTCGAGCAATTGCGCGGCGTCGGGCTTTCCAACCAAAAAGCCAGCTACATTCGCAACATCGCCCAAGCGGCGAATGACGGCATTGTGCCGGACTCGCGCCGGGCCAACCGCATGAGCGACGACGAGTTGATCGAGCAACTGACCTCCATCAAGGGTGTTGGCCGATGGACAGTCGAGATGCTGCTCATCTTCCGGCTGGGCCGGCCCGACGTGCTGCCGGCGACTGATTACGGTGTCCAGAAAGGCTTCGCCTTGGCCAAGCGCTTGGCCGAACTCCCCAAGCCGAAAGAACTGCTCGCTGCCGGCGAACGGTGGGCACCGTACCGCACCACCGCCGCTTGGTACCTCTGGCGCACCACTGACACCGCTACGCCTTAAAGCCAAGCGCTTGGCTACTCGCTGATCTCCTCGGTCACGGCTTGGGTGGGGTGATTTTCCCGGGTCTGTTTGATGGTCGGGATCAGCAGGAGGGCGGAGAGGAGGATCAACCCGCCGCTGATCTGGCTCAGGCTGCTAACGGCTAGGCCGGAGGCCAGAACGCTGAAGCCGATCACCGGAGCGAGCACGCCCCGGACGCCGGTGAAAAAGGTGTGTACTGACATATAGTCGGCCACGCGGTTGGGCGGCGCGAGCTTGGTCACCCACAGGCCCCACGCGATGTCGCCGCCGGCGTGCGCGATGCCGAAGCAGATTTGCCCGGCCACCATGCCGGCCATCGTGTCGCTGTTGAAGAAGATGAGGATCCCCGCCGCGAAAAACAAGTTCAGCACGGCGCGAAGCAGGAAGATGTTGATCCGGTCGAACATCCATCCCCAGAACGGGTTGAGCAGGAGCCGGAACACATTCGGGATGACCAGCGTAAGCGCGGCGATGACGAACTCGCTTTTTTCCAGGCCGTAAACCGGGTTGGCCAGGTAGTCGACCCGGATCGGGATCATCATCAGGTTCCCGAAGCCCATCATCATCCAGCAGATCAGCGCGTGCCGGAAGAGCCGGTCGCTCCGCGCGAAGCGCAGCGCCCGGAACGGATGCCCGCCGGCGTCGCCCTCGAGCGGCCGGGACGGCAGTTGTCTCAAGCAATGCCACGACCCCAGGAACGCGAGGCCGAAGATCACCAGCAGCCAGCGGTAGCTGCCCAGGCTGGCCTGCCCGTCGGCGCCGGTTTGGGTGAGCACCCACCCGGCGAGAAAGCTGAACACCCCGGCGGCGAGCACCCGGAACGACACCGCCCGCGCAAAATAATGCCCGCGCCTGGCGTCGGGATAATTGTCGCGGAACACCTGCGTGAGCAGCGGGATCGCGCCGGTCGAGCACGACATCGCCACGATGCTCCCGACGGCGAACAACGGCAGCCACGGCACGGCGGCCATCAGGAAAAACAACGCCGCGCCGAGCAGCGCCATGCGGGCGGCCGCGGTGGCGGCGGGAAGTCCGCGCGACTGGACCACGGTGACGACCACCGGCGTGAGCAGCAGGCCCACACTGGCGGCGGTTGCGACCAGCGCCTTGCCCACCAGCCCCGTCTCCCCAAACCCCTTGACCACGGTCAGCAGGAGGAACGTGGTGCCGGCGGTCTCGAGAATGCCGTTGCTGATGGCCCGGCGCTGCTCGAGTTTGAAGGTGGCTTGGGTCCGCTCGGCAAGATTCATCCGGGATGCGCATTGTCCACGAATCGGGCCGGTTGGCGATGCATAAAAAAAGCGCCGCCTCGCCCTTGCCGCGCGAACCGGCTACAACAGCGCCGTGCCGGGAGTGGTAGCCATCGTCGGTCGGCCCAATGTCGGGAAGTCGGCCCTGTTCAATTGTATTGCGCGCAGGCGCGTTGCGATCGTGCATGACCGTCCCGGCGTCACGCGCGACCGGCTCAGTGCCGAGGTCGAGTGGCTGGGGCACCCGTTCACGCTGGTGGACACGGGCGGCATCGGCTTGCTCAAGGGCGAGCGGGGCGGGGACGACTTTGCGCGGGAGATCGTCACCCAGGTCGAGGTCGCGCTCGAGGACGTGGACGTGATTTTACTCGTCGTCAGCGTGCAGGAGGGTGTCGCACCGATGGATTTCGAGGTGGCGGCCATGCTCCGCGAGGCCGGCAAGCCGGTGTTCGTGATGGTCAACAAGGTGGACACCGCCGCGCACGAGCCGGGCGTCGACGAGTTCGCCGAGCTGGGCTTCGAGCGGCTGTTCCCGGTCAGCGCGCTGCACGCGCGGGGCATCGACCTGCCGCTTGGCCAGGCGGTCGGCCTGTTGCCAGAGCGCTTGGCCAAGCCGGAGGAGCCGGCCGATGCCGAGCCGCCGCTCAACATCGCCATCGTCGGCCGCCCGAATGTCGGCAAGTCGTCGATCATCAACGCCCTCACTCGTTCGGAGCGGGTCATCGTCAGCGAGATTTCCGGCACCACGCGCGACGCCATCGACGTGCCGTTCGAGGTCGAGACCGACGGCGTCCGGCAGCGCTACAACCTCATCGACACCGCCGGCATCCGCAAGCGGCGGCGTATCAAGGATGCGGTGGAGTTTTTCAGCGTCAACCGTTCCGACAAGGCCATCGAGCGGTGCGACCTCGCCGTGCTGGTGATGGACGCCGCCGAGGGCGTCACCGAGCAGGACAAAAAAATCTGCGACCGCATCACCGAGACCGGCTGCGCCTGCGTCATCGTCGTCAACAAGTGGGATCTGTTCCGGGCCGGACTGGAGAAGGCCCGAAAGCAGGAGGCCAAAAAGAGCGCCGCGCAGGGCGGCCGAAAGGTCAGCCGCAAGAAACAGGAACAGCTCATGTACGACGAGTTCGGCAAATGGGTGAAGTCGAACCTGTTTTTCATCGACTATGCGCCGGTGATTTTCACGTCCGCGATCGAGGGGTTCCAGCTCGACCGCCTGCTTGAGGCGATCCGCTACGTCAGTTCGCAGCTCCAGAAAACCACGCCGACGAGCCTGCTCAACCGCACGCTGCAGTCTGCGCTGGAGCGCAACCCCGCGCCCAGCTCAAAGGGCCACCGGCTCAAGCTCTTTTACGCCACACAGGTTCAGTCGAAGCCGCCGACGTTTCTGCTTTTTGTCAACCGCAAGGAGCTGCTGAGCGACAACTATTCGCGCTACCTCATCGGCGTGCTGCGCAAGGCGTTCGGCTTCGAGGGCTGCCATATCCGGCTCGTGGCCAAGCCGCGCCCGAAAAGCATCGAGCCGGTCCGCCGCAAAACGACGGTCAAAAGCCGGACGAGCAAAAAAGTCACCAAGCGCGAAATCCAAAAAATCCGCGACGAGACCAAGCGCAAGAAGGATGCGAAGAAAAAAGCCATCCGAAAAGGCGCCAAGCCACCCGGAGCCAAGCGCCCCAAAAAACGCCCTGCCAAAAAAGACCGCCCCCGAAAGTCACCCTAACGCTTGGCCAAGCGCGAGCGAGATCCACGGGAGGGGCGAGTTCCACCTCGCCCCAAATCCCCTGTCAAACAAACATGGATGAACAGGGTGGACGGGAATGGTTTTGTGCTGCCTGTGCAGCAACTTTGGTTATTTTGGGGCAAGGTGGAACTTGCCCCTCCCAGCCGGGGCTACGGCTGGGCCAAGCGGTGGAGTTCGTTGGCGACCTGGCCGATCACTTCGGGCCAAGCGCCGGCGGTTTGCTGCCGGAACAGTCTTGTGTTCGGGTACCACGGCGTGTCGCCGCGACCGAGCAGCCAGCGCCAGTCGGCGGCGAACGGCAGCAGCACCCACGTCGGTTTGCCCAGCGCGCCGGCCAAGTGCGCCATGGCGGTGTCCACCGTCACGACCAAATCCATCGACCCGATCAACCTCGCGGTCGAGGCGAAGTCGCTGATGTGCGGCGAAAGGTCGGTGACGCAGTCGGTGGCATCGATGATTCGGCGGGCCTCGTCGCTGGGCTCCAGTTGCAGGTTGAACCAAGCGAAATCGCCGCACGCGCCGAGCAACTCAGCAAGCAGCCCGGCCGGCAGCGAGCGGTTGTCGGCCCACGAGCGGCTGCGGCCGGCCCAGACCACGCCGATTTTTAGCGTGCCGACATCGGGCGCGACTCCCGCCGGTTCTGCGAAAAGGTAGCGGCCGTTTTCGCCGTTGGGCACAGTCTCCGGCGTGGTGCCAAACGCCAGCGGCGCGCTCAGCATCGGCAGCGCGAAGTCGGCACTTGGCACCGGTTCGCCCGGTTCGAAAACCTGCGACACGCCGGGGAGCGTTTGCAGGAGGGCGCTCAATCCCGGCTGGCACTCAATCACGACGCTCGCACCGGCGTTGGCTAAGTGAGGTGCGTAGCGGCAAAACTGCAGCGTGTCGCCAAATCCCTGCTCGGCGAACAGCAGCAGCGTTTTGCCGGCAAGTGGCTCGCCGTTCCAGCGGGGGATGCCGGGGTGCCTGGGCGCGAAGAGCGAATTGTCGGTCTGCCAACGCGCCTCGTAATGTTTCCAACCGTCGTTCCAGCGGCCGGCGGCCAACTCGGCGATCGCGAGGTTGAATGGCCCGTCCGGGTTGCGCGGCTCGGCGGCAATGAAATCGTTGAAAGCGGCGATGGCTTCCTCCACGCAGTTTTGCGCCTGCAACGCGACACCGAGGTTGAGCAGCGTATCGGGATGCCCGGGATGATGCCGGAGCACCGAGCGGCAGGTGGCTTCGGCGGCGGCGGGGTCGTCGCGCTCGAGTTGCAGCTTGGCCATGTTGACGCCGGCCATCGGCTGCCCCGGCTGCCCCTGCAGGATGTGCCAGAAACATTCCTCGGCGAGCGCGGATTCCCCAAGGTCGCGGAGCGTGAGGCCGAGGTTGACCATGGCGTCGGTGTAGTCGCCGTCGAGATCGACGGCCCGCTTGTAGGCTTGGGCGGCGGTGAGGTAGTCGCCCCCGTCCTGCGCGACTTGGCCAAGGTTGAACTGCGCTGCGGCGAGGGCGGGGTTAAGCCGGGTCGCCCGCCGGTAGTCGCGCCGGGCCTCGGCCGCGTGGCCAAGCGCGTAGTGGGCATTGCCGCGGTTGAAATGAAAGTCGGCGCAGCCGGACTGCAACCCGATGGCACGGTCGTACGGGCCAAGCGCCTGCTCCGCTTGGCCAAGGCCGGAGAGCAGCAGGCCAAGCTCGTGGTGGTTCTCGGCGTCGTCCGGCTGCAACTCGATGGCGCGCTCGAGGCTTGTCCGCGCCGGGTCAGCCTGACCGTTTTCGCGGAGCACCCCGGCGAGCAACCGGAGGAGGGTCGTGTTTTCGGGGTCGGCCTCGGCGGCGAGTTGGTACTGCTCGATCGCTTGGCCAAGCCGGCCCTGCTGCTGGCAGTCGATCGCCTTGGCCAAGAGGCGGGAGGCGGCCGGGGAGGGCTGTTGCCGCAGCGCGGCAGCCACGTCGGCGATGACGCTGTCCCAGTCTCCGGGCCGGGGTTGGCGGAAAATGCGCATCGTCGGATACCACGGGCTGTCGCTGCGGTTCTCCAGCCAGCGCCATTCACCGGCATACGGCAGCAGCAGCCAGACTGACCGGCCCAGCGCGCCGGCCAAATGCGCCACGGCGGTGTCGATGGTGATGACAAGATCGAGTTGTCGCAGCAACAACGCAGTGGCCGCGAAATCGGTCATCCGGGAGTCCAAATTGGTGACATCGCCAAGCTGCGCCGAGTCGGCGGGATTAGGTTTTTTTTGGAGGCTGTAAAATTGGGCGGTGTTTGATCTGGTCAGCTTGGCCAGCGCAACGATTGGCACTTCGCGCGACTCGGGCCGGTTCGCCCGCCGTGAGCCGCGCCAGACGATCCCGACCGCCAGTTTATCCTGTTGGCGGCCCGGCAACGGAATGCCCGGGCCGGCCTTGAGCGGATTCATGAACTCGTTGCCGGGAATGGAACCGGCGTCACAGCCGAACACGCGCGGGAGACTGAGCAGCGGACATTGCAGGTCGTGGGCCGGGGGGTGTTCACCGCGGGGGATGACCTTGTCGATCCCGTCGATGCACCGCATCAGCGGGGCCAGCTCGGGCTGGCACTCGAACAGGATGCGCCCGCCCCGTTGTTCGATCATCGGGAGGAACCGCGCAAACTGGATCGTGTCGCCGAAGCCCTGCTCCGCCCAGACGAGGAGGGTTTGCCCATCGAGCGACCCGCCGTTCCAACAGGGCTTGTCGAGGCGCGACTGGAGACTGTTGTAATGGGGCATCAGCAGCCGGTTCTCGTAGGCGGCCCAGCCGTTGGCGAAGTCGCCGGTTCGCAACAGCGCCAGTGACAGGTTGAACGCGATGCCGGGGGAGTCCGGGGCGAGTTGCCGCGCCTGTTCGTGCCGCTTCAGCGCCTCTGCCGGCTGGCCCAGCGCCATCAAGATGTTTCCGAGATTGGAAAACGATTCCGCGTGGTCCGGGAACTGGCTGACGAGTTTCTCAAAGACCAGTCGGGCTTTCTCGAATCGACCGTCACGCTTGAGTTGCAGTCCCTCCTCCGACAGAACGGGCAGCGTTTTGTCCGTGGACTCAAGGCGCAGTGCGAACCGCACCGTGTCAATGACACTCCGCCAGTCGCCGGGCGTGGGTTGGCGGAAAATGCGCATGGTGGGATACCACGGGCTGTCGTCCCGGCCGTGGAGCCAGCGCCATTCGCCGGCGAACGGCAGCAGCAGCCAGACCGGTTTGCCGAGCGCCCCCGCCAGGTGCGCCGTGGCGGTGTCAACCGTGATGACGAGATCGAGCTGCTCCATGATCGACGCCGTGGCCGCCAGGTCGGTGCAATGCGCCGCGGCATCGGTGGCGCTGGCCGCTTGGCCAAGCGTTGCCGCAGCCTCGTCACCGGGATTCAGCTGGAGGCTGACAAAATGGGCGCGGTCGGACTCGAGCAATGTCTGGCAGTCGGTCCACTGCATCGAGCGGAAGGCGTCATTTCGGTGCCGGGGATTGCCGGCCCAAGCCAGGCCGATCTTCAATTTCTCCGCCGGCAAACCAAGCGGGAGTGGCCACTCCCCGGTTGGGCGCAGATAGGGCACTTGGCTGGGGATGGAATCGAGTGTGATTCCGAATACACGAGGCAAACCCAGCAGGGGAATCTGGATGTCGTATTCCGGAGGCGCGTCGTTTGGTGTCACCACCTTGGCCAAGCCGGGGATGCTTTCAAACAAGCGACTCGTCTCGGGAGGGCACTCGAGGATGACAGAGCCCACGTGCCCGGCAACCGACGGGAGGCAGCGGACAAACTGGATGGAATCCCCCAGCCCCTGCTCGCAGTGGATGAGCAAGGTTTGGCCCGGGGCCGGCTTCCCGTCCCATTCCGGTTTGTCCTGATGTCGCCGCCAGCTTTGCTGTGAGGAGCGCCAGCGCCATTCGTAGTTTTCCCAGCCGTCGGCGAAATCCCCCTCCAGCAGTTGAAGCATGCCAAGCCCGTAATGGGCGTCCGGCAGCTCGGCATCCAGATCGATCGCCCGGTGGAACCGTTCATGGGCTTCATCGAGTCGCCGGGCATCGACGAGTGCCCCGGCGAGGTTAGCAAGATAAACCGCATTGCCGGGGGTGGCATCGACCGCTTTGTGGAAACAATCGATTGCCTTGTCAATCTGCTGGGTGGCCTTGTAAACAGCGCCAAGCGTGTTGTGGGTTTCCGGTTCGTCAGGCTCGAACTGCTTGGCCTTGAGCGCAAACTGCAGTGCTTCAACATGGCGGTTTTGCCAAAGCAATAGGGAGGAGAGATTGCGATGGGCAGTGGCCAGGGCCGGTTCGTTGGCCACGGCTTGGCGGAAGGAGTGCTCCGCCTCATCAGGACGACCCATCTGGTGGAGAAGGGTGCCGAGGTTAAGATGCGCCACGGCCAAGGCGGGATCGGCGGCGATGGCGCGGCGGTAGCATTCTTCCGCTTGGCCAAGCGCATTCGCCTGCTTGTGAAGCAGGCCAAGGTTGACATGAGCCCGGGCGTGGCACGGATCAAGCTGCATAGCCCGCTCGTAATGCCTCTGTGCAGAGTGGGGATCGCCGGATTCTTCCTCAAACAGGCCAAGCGCAAAGTGCACATCCGGAGCGTCCGGGTTCTGCAAACAGGTCTGTTTTAGGCATGTTTCAGCCTCATCCAAACGGCCGTTCTGGATGAGATCAACGGCACGGAGCACGGAGTCTGCTACGGGATCGGGTGATTCGGCAGACTTCAGGTCGGACCTGGTTGGACAAATCGCGTTCGCCAAGAGCCGCAGATAAAGCAAAAAACAAGCCAAAAACGATTTAGTTTGGACAAGTTGAACGGATACGGAAACAGTCAAAAGAACAGGGAGAATTGGCTCGGCCTAAACTGGCAGCTCGGGCTGTCGACGGGCTGGGGAATCCTGGGGTTGAACGTTGCTTCAGCCATGGAAACGGACCGTCGATTCAGGCCGGTTCCGTTCGCGGAGTTTGGCACAATTCAACCCGGTATAAACGGCTCCGCCCGGTTCATCGCCCAACTGAATCAGCGGAGTGAGCAGACGCGCCAACACGTCGGAGCCAGGACGTCCGGCGTGTCACCGTGCGGGTTTCCCGTGGTTCACTCGTTGGGCAACAATATTCATTTTGAAGGAATACCAAAGCTGAGGGATTTCAACTTCGACGGCTCGATGAACTTTGGCATTTGTGTTTTCGAGTTCGATTTGTCAAACGAGATCACGCTTCAAAACGCAGCCAGATTCGAGGTGGTGTTCGCGGGATGTAAATGGAATCAAGCAGTGTTAAAAAAACACGGTGTGCCGAACACAGACCTGTTCCTGCACGGGATCGACCCTTCTTTATTTTATCCGAGACCCAAAAAAGAACAGCATCGGTTTGTCGTTTTTTCAGGTGGCAAGCTCGAATACCGAAAAGGACAGGACATCGTCGTGGCGGCATTCAGGCAGTTTGCCAAGCGACATTCGGACGCCGTCTTGGCGACCGTATGGCAAAATCCATGGGGTGCCTCGGCAAACGGTTTGGGAACCACGGGATACGTTGATGAGGATATTGATGTTGATGAAAATGGTTGCCAGAAGATTGAGGAATGGGCTGTTCGGAACGGGATTTCGCCTTCGCAAATCGTCGACTTCGGGGAGATTCCAAACGCGTTGATGCCGGATATATACAATCAAGCTTCAGTCGCGGTATTTGCCAGTCGATGTGAGGGAGGAACCAACATGATGGCGATGGAAGCCATGGCCAGCGGTGTCCCCTGTATCCTTTCAGCCAACACGGGGCATCTGGATCTGATTGATGATGACAATTGCTATCCGCTTCTCAAACAGACATCGCTGACGACTCAGGATCTCGAGGGAAGAGGGGAGTGGGGTGAAAGCGACGTCGATGAATTGGTGGAGGCGTTGGAAAGAGTTTACCACGATCACAACGACGCAAACATGCGAGGGGCGAACGGGGCCAGGTTCATGGGGGATTGGACATGGCAAAAAAGAACTCAGCCGTTAATTGAGCGGATACATCAGGCGACTCAGAACCGATGAACGGCGCGATCGAACGGGATGGCCCGGGTTGGCTGGGGCTAAACTGGCAACTCAGCCTCTCATCAGGTTGGGGGATTGCAGGTGTGAACATGGCCCGTGTCATCGATATGGATGGCCGGTTCAAGGCAGTCCCATTGCTCCCTTCAGCACAACTGGAGCATTCCAGTGGGGCGTTTGAACCGCTTGTGGCCAAGCTCCAGCGCAGGGAGCACGAGGTCGCGAAAGCGCTTGGCCAAGCGCAGAAAGGCCGCTTGGTTTGTGACTTTCCGGTGATCCATTCAGTTGGGAACGAGATCCACGGGGAGGATATGCCGTACCCCGGCATGCCGGAGCGTGTCGGTTCCCGAAATTTCGCGGTTGTATTCTTTGAGTTCAACTCTCCCAGTGGCTTTACAACGAACAACGCCAAGAAATTTGATGTCCTATTCGGAGGTTCGACCTGGAACTCGACTGTGTTGAAGCAACACGGCTTGGCCAACGTGGATACTTTTCTGCAGGGGGTTGATCTGGAAATGTTTCATCCACGCGCAAAAACTCCCCAGGAAAGATTTGTGGTTTTCTCGGGTGGAAAGCTGGAATTCAGAAAGGGGCAGGATATTGTTATTGCCGCATTCCGTGAATTTGTAAAAACACACCGTGATGCAGTGTTGGCAACGACTTGGCACAATCCATGGCCAAAAGCGATGAATGGAATCGTTGAAGCTGGAATGGTGGAGGGTGTTCCCCAAAAGAATTCGGACGGAGAATGGGGGATCACCGAGTGGGCCGGTGATAATGGTGTCCCGGCCGATAACTTTCACGACCACGGATTGGTGGCGAATCACCTGATGCCCGAAGTATTTGCACAAGCCGATGTTGCCCTTTTCCCGAACCGTTGTGAAGGCGGCACCAATCTGGTTGCGATGGAGGCGATGGCCAGCGGTGTCCCCTGTATCCTGTCAGCGAACACCGGTCACATGGATCTGATCAACGATGACAACTGCTACCCCTTGCTCAAGCAGTCGGAAGTGACGAGTTTTACGAACACGAACGATTGGGGCGAGTCGGACGTAGCCGAAGTCGTTGAGATTCTCGAGCGAATCTATACGGATCGCCAGGAAGCCAAGCGCCGGGGTAAGCAGGCGGCAATGTTTATGCGAGATTGGTCTTGGGAGAAACGAACAGCATATTTGTTGAACCGGATAATTTAATTCCATGCCAGCCCCAAAAGATAGAGTTAATAACCGGTGAACATGAAAACGATGCATAACAGTTCGGTGTCGGTGAAGTTTGGCTTGATGGGTCAATGAAGATAGCGGTTGCCATCCCGACCTTTAACCGGGTTGAGTATTTGAGAAAGGCGGTTCAGTCCGTGCTGGATCAGGTGCATGACCATGGTGTGGAACTGTACACCGTGATCTCCAATATCGCCTCGACGGATGGGACAGGCGACTACCTTGATCAGCTAAACAAAGACCATGAAAATGTGATTGTCTATAATCAGCCGGAGGACAATCGAAAGTTTCCGAACCCGTACTTTTTGGCCAGTGTGATTCCCGACGATATCGACTGGGTATGGTTGATGGGGGACGATGACTATCTGATGCAGAAGAACACGGTACAGGATGTGTCGCGGCTAATCCGGAACCATCAGCAGAATGAGTTGTGCCTGATTCACGCTTGCCAAGGTGGCAGATCGCGATCAACGAGACAGGTGAGGGTCGGGGAGATTTTTGATTTATGCAACGAGTTTGGATATCATGAGATGTTGGGGTGGTTTTCGAGCATCGTGCTTCGCAGAAGTGAATTTGTTGATTCGATGAATGAACTCAAGGAAACACATCACTATATGCGTTCAGACACGTTGGAAGGGAGATCAAACTATTCTGCATTTGCCCATTCCGCAGCGATCTACAAACAATGTGTGGGCAAGAAGAGTTTGTTTGTCGACTGGCCGCTTGTGGATCCACAGGATCGAAAACAAACCGAAAAAACGGCCAAGCGGTGGGCTGTTGAGAACACCCCTGAACGCTACCTGTTTGTGGCGGATGACCTGCAAAGGCTAAAGGATCTGGGATTGATCAAAAATAAATGTTCCAGGCTTTTTTTTAGGTATCTCACGGTCAATTTTTGGGATTTGTGGCTTAGTTATTTGATGTCACTGCTGATTGATAAAGAAAAAACAGAAGCAGAATTAACTTCAGAAAAGTTTTTGACCGAATGGAACATCAATCTTGATAGGATCATGAAAGTCACTGAACTGCTTGATGATCCAAATGATATCAAGCAACTGTCCTATATGCATTTGAACGTAAAATATATGGCAGGGTGTCTTTCTAACGGCAAGTTTTTCGACCGAGCCGCTTTGGATGCCATTTCCGAACAGATTCAGACATTGATCGTACCCTCCTATAATTTTAGTTTTTTTGCATTCGAATGAATTATAAATGAAGATAGCGATTGCCATCCCGACCTTTAACCGGGTTGAGTATTTGAAGAACGCGGTTCAGTCAGTACTGGATCAATCACAAGAGGAAGACATAGATCTTTACATCGTGATCTCCAACATCGCCTCGACGGATGGGACGACTGCTTACCTCGAGCAACTGAACAAAGACCATGAAACGGTGATTATTTACAATCAACCGGAGGACAATCGTATTTATCCGAACCCGTACTTTTTGGCCAGTGTAATTCCCGAGGATATCGACTGGGTGTGGTTGATGGGGGATGATGATTATCTGACTCAAAAAAACTCAGTGCAGATTGTGTCCGAGCACATCAAGAAATACCAGGGGAAAGACTTATGCTTTTTGCATGCTTGCCAGGGGCGCAGATCGCGTTCAACGGGACAGGTGAGAGTCGCGGAGATATTCGATTTGTGTAACGAGCTCGGATACCATGAGATGTTGGGATGGTTTTCGAGCATTGTGCTTCGCAGAAATGAGTTTGTCGCCTCGATGAATACCCTCAGGGAAACACATCACTATATGCGTTCAGACACGTTGGAAGGGAGATCAAACTATTCTGCATTTGCCCATTCCGCAGCGATCTACAAGCAATGTGTGGGCAAGATGAGTTTGTTTGTCGACTTACCGCTTGCGGAGTCGCAGGACCAGAAACCAACTGAAGAAACGGCCAAGCGGTGGGCTGTCGAGAACACCTCAGAGCGCTATCTGTTTGTGGCGGATGATCTGCAAAGGCTAAGGGAAATGGGATTGATTAAGCATAATTATTCCCGTGCATTCTTTAAGTATCTTAATTGGAATTTCTGGGATATTTGGCTGCTTCATTTGACATCAGAGCTCATTAACAAGAAAAAGGCAGAACAAAAATTCGGGTTTCATTTTTCGATGAATCCGTTTGATGAAGATAAGACTTCAGCAACATATGACTCAGAAAAGTTTTTGACAGACTGGAACAAAAAACTTGATAGGATTATGAAGGTAGCTGATTTCATGGAAAATAAAACAGACAGCAAGAATTTGTCTATACTGTATGTATCTCTGAAATATGCCGTCAACAAACTCGTTCAAAGTAATTTTTCAGATGAGTTTGTCATGTCTATGCTTGCCGATCAGATCAAGATGCTCACGGTTCCATGCCACGATTTTGAGATTCTGAACCTCGACAAGGACACTTCTGGGAGCCTGTGAAGCACGGAATAAGGTCGCTGGTTCTTTCGTTGTTTGATTTTTATCATTCCTTCCCCTTGGCCTTGCCATTTTGCCTGCTGCCGGTGAGCATCCGGCCCGGTTGGTACCGAGGTCATGGCGGCGTTGATTTCCCCTGATTTGCTGAAACGGCTCGAGCAGTTGCAACTGCTCGCGCGCCGTCGTTCCAAGAGCACCACTCGGGGTGAGCGCCGCAGCGGCGCGCGTGGCCAGTCGGTTGAGTTCGCCGACTACCGCAACTACGTCCCTGGCGACGACCTGCGCCGGATCGACTGGAACATCTACGGCCGGCTCGACCGCCTCTTCCTCAAACTATACGAGGAGGAGCGCGAGCTTCCTGTCACCATTTTTCTCGATGCCAGCGAGTCGATGTCGTTTGGCCAAGCGCCCAAGTTCGATTTCGCTCGCCAAGTTGCCGCCGCCGTCGGCTATGTGGCGTTGTGCGGGTTCGACCGCGTCACCGTCGAGCCGTTCCCGCTGGGCGACGGCCAAGCGGGCCTCGTTGGTGAACTGCGGCAGGTGCGCGGTCGCAGGTCGTCGTTTCGTTTTTTTGGAAATCTGGCCAAGCTCAAGGCTGGCGGCACGGCGGACTTCAACCAAGCGTTGCGGCGTGGCGCGATGAAACAT
Source organism: Verrucomicrobiota bacterium (assembly GCA_014382705.1). Lineage (GTDB taxonomy): Bacteria > Verrucomicrobiota > Verrucomicrobiia > Limisphaerales > UBA1096 > UBA1096. Next base: position 62,610 of record JACNJE010000090.1, read on the forward strand.
CGTACACCCGGCGTGTCGGTCATCCTCAGCGATTTTCTCGATCCGGCCGGGTACGAGGAAGGACTCAAGTCGCTGGCCCATCGCGGCTCGGAGATTCACGCCGTGCAAATCCTCTCGCCGGAGGAACTCGAGCCGACGGCGTACGGCGACCTGAAGGTGATCGACTCCGAGACCGGCGTCGAGCAGGAGGTCACTTTCGGCAAATACCGCCTCAAGGCGTATCAGTCAACGGTGCAAAACTATTGCCAGCGGCTGCAGGAGTTTTGCCGTGCGCGAGGCGTGCGTTACCAATTGGCGCGCTCCGACACGCCGCTCGACGATCTGCTGCTCAAGGCCATGCGAACCGGGGGCATGTGGCGATGAATTTTCTCACACCCGAGGCGCTCGCATTCGCGGCCGCGCTGCCGGTCGTCGTGGTTTTTTACCTGCTCAAGCGCCGTCGCGTGGCGCGTCTCGTCCCGAGCACCGTCCTGTGGCAGCGCTTCCTTAATGAGACGCAGGCCAGTTCGCCGTTCCAAAAACTGCGGCACAACTGGCTGCTCATTATCCAGCTCATCCTGCTCGCGCTGGCCGTGTTCGCGCTGACCCGTCCTTACTTCGCCGGCAAGCTCGAGAGCGGCCGGTTCATCGTCGCGATTCTCGACGTGTCGGCGTCGATGCAGGCGACCGACGTGGCGCCGAGCCGGCTTGGCCAGGCGAAGACCGCCCTGACCAGGCTGATCGACTCGATGTACGACAACGACCGCATGGTGCTGCTGCTCGCCGGCGCGGTGACGGAGGTGCGCCAGTCGCCGACCAGCGCCAAGCCGGCGTTGCGCTCCGCGCTTGGCCAAGCGCGGGCAACCGACTCGCCGACCCGGCTGCTCGACGCGATCAAGCTCGCCCAAAACCTGACGCGCAACCGCGCCAAGACCGAGGTGCATCTGTTCAGCGACGGTGTCTCGCCGGACTTGGACGATTTCGAGTTGCAGGACTTGAATCTGGCTTACCACCGAGTGGGCGGCAGCGGCGACAACCTTGGCATCGTGTCGCTCGAGGTTCGGCCGCACCCGGAGCAGACTGGGCAACAGGCGTTATTCGCGACGGTTGCCAACGCTTCGACCAATGCGCTTGCGAGCGACGTGTCGCTGTTTTTTGGCGACCGGCTTGTGGGCAACCGGCGCGTGAGCGTCGGCGCAACCAACTCAGCGTCGCTTGTCTTCGTCGCTGGCCAAGGCACCAACGGTGTCTTTCGGTTGCAGTTGAAAAACGCCGACGCGCTCGCCGTGGACAACACCGCTTCGGTGCTCAGTCTCGCCCGGCGCAACACGCGCGCGTTGCTCGTCACCAAGGGCAACCAATTCCTCGAGCGGGCGCTGCGCAGCGTGCCCAAGCTCGACCTCGCCGTGGCGGCGAACCTCACCGGCTCCGAGCCGCCGGTCGATTTTGTCGTGCTCGACAACGTCGCGCCGAGCGCTTGGCCAAGCGGCAATGTGTTGGCGATCCACACGCAGTCGACCAATTGGTTCCGGCCAAGCGGCTCGATCGACGGCCCGCCGATTGTCGATTGGAAAAGCAGCCACCCGCTGCTGCGCTTCGTTAATTTCGACAACGTGCAGGTGGCCAAGTCGCTCGCTGCCGAGCCGCCGCCTTGGCTCGCACCGCTCGTCGAGTCGCCGTCTGCACCGCTTGTTGCCGCCGGCGAAAACAACGGTCAACGCGTTGTGTGGGTTGGCTTTAATCCGCTCGACAGCACATGGCCGCTGCGCGTCTCGTTTCCGATTTTCATCGCCAACGCCGCCGACTGGCTCAACCCCGCCGCGCGCACCGGCATTCGAGTTGGCGAGCCGTTTCACGTGCGCTTGGCCAGCGGGGAACAGCCGGTGACCGTCGAGCTGCCGGACGGTTCGACGAGGGAAGTCAAGACGACGGCCAGCGGCGAGTTGATCTTCGGCGACACGTTTCAGCAGGGCGTTTACACGGCGCGCGTCGAGACGAATGCGCTGCCGTTTTGTGCAAATCTGCTCGACAGAAACGAGAGTGATATTCGCTCGCGCGAGTCGCTGCAAATGGGCGAGTACGGCAAGGTCGAGGCGACGATGCCGGTCAGCGCCGACAAGGAGGCGTGGCGCTGGATCACGATGCTGTGCCTCGGTTTCATCCTGTTCGAATGGTGGTTTTACCACCGCCGCACCGCATGACCGACCGGCTGCAAACAATTTGGGTAATCGGCGCAGTGCTGCTCGCTGGTTGTTCGCCCGGGGGCGAGTCGGTCACGGTTTACACCTCGCAGGATCAGGTTTATGCGGAGCCGATTTTGCAGCGGTTTGAGCGGGAGAGCGGCGTTCGCGTGCGGGCCGTTTACGACAGTGAAGCCGTCAAGACGGTCGGCTTGGTCAATCGCCTGATCGCCGAAAAACGTTATCCGCGCTGTGATCTGTTTTGGAACAACGAGGCATTCCGCACGCACCAACTCGCGGCTCGCGGGGTGCTCGCGTCGGATGTGCCAATTGAGGCGTTCGGTGCGCGGACGCGGCAGTGGGTCTGGAACACAAACCAACTCAGTGTCGCGGAGTTGCCGCCAAGCCTGGCCGCGCTAACCAACGCGCAGTGGCGGGGCAAAGTGGCGATCGCCCTGCCGTTGTTTGGCTCGACGGCGACGCATTTTCAGGTGCTGCGCCAGAGCTGGGGCGCGGCGCGGTGGCAGGCGTGGTGTCGCGCGCTGTTGGCCAACAACGTGATGACGGTCGACGGCAACTCGGTGGTCGTGCAACTCGTCGGCCGCGGCGAGGTCGCGCTTGGCTTGACCGATTCCGACGACGTCCGCGCCGGGCTTCGAAACGGCCTGCCGATCGCCGGACAACCGCTTGGCCAAGACGGCATGGCCATTCGCAACACACTGGGCCATGTTCGCGGTGCGCCGAGGCCCGACTTGGCCAAGCGCTTGGCCAAGTTTCTGCAATCGTCGGCGGTGCGGGCTGCACTCGTTGAGGCCGGCGCCATTGATCCCGGCGACTCAGCCGCCACCGCGATCGCTTGGCCAGGCGTGGTCGAGGCCAACGCGCAGGCGGTGACTGAGCTTCAATCCATCTTCCTCGAGTGACATGAGTTGGGGGTTGCTGCTCAACAGTCTGGCGTTGGCTGTGCCGGTGGCGTTGGCGGCGGTCACGGTGGGGTGGCTGGCGGCGTTGTTCATCGCCTCGTCTCGTGGGTGGGTGCGCATGGGTGCGTTGATCGGGGCGATTGTGGCGTTGGCGCTGCCGCCGTTTTTGGTCGTCAACGCGTGGCTTGGGCTACTGGGAAACGTCGGCGTGCTGAAGCCGTGGCTGCCGCTCGACATCTATTCGCACGGCGGCGCGGTGTGGGTGTTGACGCTGATGCTCTGGCCGTTGCCGTGCCTGATGTGCCTCGGCGCGCTCAAGCGGCTGACTGCGGAATTGCTCGACGCCGAGCCGGGGCTGGGCGGCGGGCCGCTCGTGCGTTCGCTGCTGCTGCCGATGACGCTGCCGGCGGCGGTTCAGTCTGGGTTGATCGTGTTCGCGTTGGCGTTCAATAACATCGCGGTGCCGGCGATTTTTCAGGTAAAGGTTTTTCCGGCGCAGTTCTGGGTGCAGTTCAGCACGAGCTACAATTTTTCGTTGGCGTGGCAATACGGCTGGGTGCTGGCGGCGCTGCCGCTGGGGTTGCTGCTGCTGCTGCGCGGCCGGCCGGTCGCCTGGCCGTGGGAAAGTTCGGGCGTGCCGGGGGAGGTGTTGCGCAACCGGCTTGGCCAAGCGCTTCTCGGTTTGGCGACTGTTGTCGCTGGGCTGCTCGTCGGCGTGTCGGTATTGCTGCCGCTTGGGCATTTGATTTTCGATGCGCGAACGTGGATGGGTTTGTTGGACACGATCCAGGCTGGGAAGCAGGCGATTTGGAATTCGTTTTGGTATCCGGCGGCGACGGCGACGCTGGTCTCAGTTCTAGGCTTGGCGGCGTGCCGGAGGACGGGACTGCGGTTGGCCTGGCTGCTTTTCTTTTTGCCGGGCGTGCTGCTTGGGGTGGTGCTGGTTTTTCTGTTGAACCGGCCCGGCTTGGGCTGGCTTTACGGCGGGCCGGGCATCGTGCTGCTGGCGTTTGGCCTGCGGTATTTCGCGCTGGGCTGGGAGGGGATGCGCTTGGCCAAGGCGTCGATGGATGCTGACCTGCAAACCGTCACAGACCTCGCCGGGCTGCCGTGGTGGCAGCGTTGGCGGCATTTGTTTTTGCCGCAGGCCGGCCCGGCGCTGGCGGCGGCGTGGTACGTGGTTTATCTGCTGTGCCTATGGGACACGGAGACGCTGGTGCTCGTCGTGCCAGCGGGCGGCGAGACGCTGGCGTTGCGGGTGTTCAACCTGCTGCATTACGGCCATCACGCCCAGGTGAACGCCCTCTGCCTGATCCTGCTGTTGCTGGCCGTACTACCGTTGGTCGCCTGGGCTCTGTTTCGTTTGTTAAAAAAACCGGCCCACGTTTGAGCGGGCCGGTTGCAGAAAGTTGATAGCTCAGTTTATTTGGTGGCAATGCAATAGAGGTATTCCTTGCCACGGAGGAACAGCTGGTTGCCGACGACAGCCGGTGAACAGTCGAACTTGTCGTCCAGTTCGTTGGTCGCCACTAGCTCCAGCTTGGCGCTGTCATTGAGCACGGAGACGCTGCCGTTTCGTCCTGCGATGTAGACCCTCCCACCGGCGCTCACCGGCGAGGCATACACCCCGCTGATGCCGTCGAGCCGTTCGCTCTCTATGAGCAGTTTGCCGGTTTGGGTGTCGCGCACCGAGAGGATGCCGTTGTTGCCGGCGAGGTACCAGATGCGGCCGTTGCTCAGGAGCGGCGACGGGACGTATGGCGTGCCACGGTTGCCGGTCCAGGCAACGGCTTTGCTGTCGGTCAGGTCGCCGCTGCCGCCCAGTTTGATTGCTGCCACGTGCGCGCCCCGAAAACCGCTCATCGCGTAGGCGGTTTGTTTATCGACGACGATCGACGGGATGCAATTGGCGGTTTGCCCGCTGCATTGCCAAAGTATCTTGCCGTCACTGAGCCGGTAACTGCGGACGGCGCGGGAGCCGTTGACAATCACCTGCGTGACCCCGTCGTGCGTGGTGACGACCGGGGTGCACCAGCCGCTGGCCTCGTTTCGATCCTGTTTCCACTTCAATTTACCGGTTTTTTTGTCGAGCGCGTAGATGGCCGAGTCGCCCTCGTGATCCCACAGCAGCACGACTGTGTCGCCGTGCAGGGCGGGGGAGGTGCCTTCGCCGAAACTGTTGCGGGTGCGCATGTCGCCGAAATCCTTTTTCCATTGCAGCTTGCCTTTCATGTCGTAGCAGAACAAGCCGCGTGAGCCGAAGTTGGCGATGATGTGTTCGCCATCGGTCACTGGCGATCCGGAGGCATAGCCGTGGTCGCGGTGGTGCCCCTCGTGCGGCACGGCGGTCGTGGCGACGGAGCGCCAGTTTTCCTTGCCGGTATTGCGGTCGAGGGAGAGAAGGACGAAACGATACTCCTCGGTCGGCTTGCCGCCGCCTCCGAATCCGCCGCGTCCCCGGCTCGAGCGCCCGCTGCGCCCGTTCCGCTCGCCGCCGCGCCCCCGGCTGAATTGCCGACGCATCTCCTCACGGAGTGCATCGCGCTCGGCATCATTCAACTCACCGTCACCGTCCTTGTCGAAGCGCTTGATGAATTCCTCGCGGTTGAACCCGCCATTGCCGAAGCCGGATCGGCTGCCGCTTTCACGGCTGCGTTCGCCCCCGCGCTCGCCGCGCTCGCTGCGACCGCGACCCTCGGGCCGTTCGCCGCTTGGCCGCCGCCGTTCGCCGGGTTGACCGCGTTCACGCGAATCACTCCCTGCCGTTGCCGCCACTTTTTTGCCGGTTTTCTCAGCCGTGAGGACGAAAAGCTGATCCCCCCAGATCACGGGCGTTGAGTTGCCGGAGCCGGGAACCTTGATTTTCCAAAGGACATTTTTTTTCTCGGAAAACTCCTTCGGCGGGTTGGCGCCGGGGGCCACGCCGTTGGCAGTGGGGCCGCGCCAAGCCGGCCAATTGTCCGCGGTGACCGTGCCGGCCAGCGCCCATGCCAGGCCGGCCAAGCCGCCCAGCCCAAGTTTGGTTAGTCGAATCGAGTTCATGATTTTACGTCGAACTGGCGTTAGACTTGGCCAAGCGGTGAAAGGTTTCAAATTATTTTTTGGCCACCGCTTTTTGGCCAAGCGGGGTATGGCTTGTGCGGTCCGGGCCCTGCACCCACACTGCCGCCGTGAACATTCACTGGATCGACGCGACGCTGCTCTGCGCCTACCTGCTGGGCATGGTGGTGTTCGGGATGTGGATGGGGCGTGGCACGCGGAGTTCCGCAGAATTCATGGTTGGCGGGCGCAGCCTGCCGTGGTGGGCGGTACTCTGCTCGATCGTCGCGACGGAGACCAGCACGATCACTTTCCTGAGCGTGCCCGGCCTGGCTTACACCGGCGACTTGGCTTTTCTGCAACTGCCGCTTGGCTACATCCTCGGCCGGTGGATCGTGTCTTCAATTTTACTGCCGCGCTACTTTTCTGGCGAGTTGTTCACGGCGTACGAGGTTCTCGACCGGCATTTCGGCAGTATTGTGAAACGGGTCGCAAGTTTGTTGTTCATCATCACGCGGACGCTCGGCGACGGCTTCCGTTTGTTTCTCGGCGCGATCGTTTTGCAGCATGTCGCCGATATCGACATGAACACGGCGATCATCGCCCTCGGTATCGCGACGATCATTTACACGTTCGCCGGCGGCATCCGCGCGGTGATCTGGACCGACTTCATTCAGTTCGTGGTGTACATGGTGGGCGCGGCGATCGCGTTTGGGATTTTGATCAACTCGATCGAGGGTGGCTGGGGCGCTGTTACCGAGTTGGCCCATGCGGCGGACGGCGACAAACTGCGGATTTTTCATTTCGATTTCGACCTGACGGGCACGTACCTGTTTTGGGCCGGATTGATCGGTGGCGGTGTGCTCGCGATCGGAACCCACGGTGTCGATCAGTTGATGGTGCAGCGTTATTTGAGCGCGCGCAGCCAAGGTGAAGCGGCGCTGGCGTTGCGACTGAGCGGATTTGTGGTGCTGCTGCAGTTCGCGTTTTTCCTGTTGATCGGCACGGCCCTCTACGCCTATTACATCCAAAGCCCGCCGCCGGAACCGTTTGCCAAAAGCGACCGCGTTTTCGCCACGTTCATCGTTGCCAAGATGCCGGTCGGCGTGCTTGGCATCGTGCTCGGAGCCTTGTTTTCAGCGGCGATGTCGACCCTGTCGAGTTCGCTCAATTCCAGCGCCACGGTGCTGGTCAATGACATCCTAAAAACGGACGGTGACCGCAGCCGGTTGCGCTTGGCCAAGTGGTTGACGATCGCGTTCGGCGTGGCCCAGATCGTCGTTGGCATCTCCGGGCAATGGCTCGAATCGTCGGTGATCGGCAGCGTGCTGGCCATTCAAAGTTTCACGACGGGTATCATCCTCGGCGTCTTCGCTCTCGGCTTGGCCAAGGGCAAGGTTGGCACCGACTCGGCGTTGGCCGGCTTGGTCGTTGGCCTGATTGTCATGAGTGCGATCAAGTTCGGCACGCCGCTGGCTTGGCCTTGGTTCGCCTTGGTCGGCTCGTCTGTGACCTTTTGTGCGGGCTGGATGCACAACAAACTTTTTAACGAGGAATCGTTTCTGATTTATGACTGAGTTTCGCCTCGGGCTCGAGGTTTGCGCCGCCAATCCCCCGGAAATTTTGCGCGATGCCAGAATTGGTTTGGTGATGAATCAGGCGTCGATTGACGCAAACTTCCGTCCCGCCGATGAACTCCTCGGCGAAAGGTTGCCGGGACAGTTGGCGGCGTTGTTCGGGCCGCAGCACGGCCTGTGGGCCGAGCAGCAGGACAACATGATCGAGACGCCGCACAGGCTCGATCCGCTGCGGAAGCTCCCGGTGCACAGCCTCTACGCCGATGCGCGAAAACCGACTCCGGCGATGCTCGAGGGGCTTGATGTTCTGCTCATCGACCTGCAGGACGTCGGCACGCGTGTTTACACCTACCTTTGGACGTTGAGCTTTTGCCTGGAGGCTGCTGCCGAAAAGGGCATCGCCGTTGTCGTGCTCGACCGGCCCAACCCTCTCGGTGGCGACATCATCGAGGGGCCGATCCTGAATCCGGAATACGCCAGTTTCGTCGGTCGTGTGCCGATGCCGATGCGGCATGGGCTCACGCTGGCCGAAGCCGCGAGGCACCTGAATCGCGAATGCGGCATCGGCACCGATCTCCACTGGGTGGCGATGGAGGGCTATCGCCGTGGCGCGCTCTGGCCCGAGCATGGCCGTCCGTGGATTCCGCCATCACCGAACTTGCCGCGCTACGAAGGGGCCTTGGTTTATCCCGGGCAAGTCCTGCTCGAGGGCACGGAGCTGTCCGAGGGCCGGGGCACAACCACGCCGTTCGAACTGTGCGGCGCGCCGTACATCGATCCTGCGGCGCTGCTGAATGCGCTTGGTGAATTCGAGTTCGACGGGCTGACCGCGCGGCCGTACCGCTTCGAGCCGACGTTCCAAAAGTTCGCGCAACTGTCGTGTGGCGGCCTGTTTCTGCACCCGACCAATGCCTCGGCGCTGCGTTCCTATCGATTCACCGTCGCGACGATTGGCTGCGTTGCCCGGCTTTGGCCGGAGCATTTCGCCTGGCGGCAGCCGCCGTACGAATACGAGACCGAGAAGTTGCCGGTCGACATCCTCTCCGGCGGCACGGAACTGCGCGAGGCGATCGATGCGGGCCTGACGCCGGAGTCGTTCGAGCGGGTCACCGCCATCGACGACTCGCAGTGGGAACGCGCGACCCGGCCCGACCGGCTTTATGAGTAAGCGCCCGCCGCGGGCCAACCGCTCACTTCTTTTCAACCGGCTCGTTGGCGGGTAGCCTGTCGGCGCATGACCGTTGAGGAGCAGTTGGCCAACGGGGAGGTTCGTTACATCGATCGCCGCGACGGCGGGGTGAAGGCCGAGGCCATCTACGGCGAGTGGCCGCTGCGCTGGGTGTACGGCAATCCGCTTGGCCGGCTGGCCCAGTGGCTGCTCATTCGCCGGTGGATCGTCTCCGCATGGTACGGCCGCCGGATGGACACGGTCAAAAGTTCACTCCGCATTCGGCCGTTCATCGAGCGGTACGGGCTGGACGAGGGCGAGTTCGCCGAGCCGGTGGACGAATACAACACATTCAACCAGTTTTTTTACCGCAAGCTCAAGCCAAGCGCGCGGCCGGTCGATGCCGCCGATGACTCGGTGGTGTTCCCGGCGGACGGGCGGCATCTGGCGATTGCCGACATCACCGGTGAGACCGATTTTTTCGTCAAGGGCCGGTCGTTCGACCTCGCGCGGTTCCTCGGCGATGCCGGCTTGGCCAAGCGCTACGAGGGAGGCTCGATGCTACTTTCGCGGCTCTGCCCGGTGGACTATCATCGATTTCATTTCCCGTGCGCGGGCGAGGCCGGCATCCCGCGCTTCATCAACGGCTGGCTCTACTCGGTGAACCCCATCGCGCTCGTCACGCGCCCGTCGATTTTTTGGGAGAACAAACGGGTCGTCACTCCGGTCGAGTCGCCCGCACTGGGCCAAGTGCAGTTCATCGAGATTGGCGCGACGATGGTCGGCAGCATCCGGCAAACCTATATGCCCGGCGAGGCGGTGGCCAAAGGCGCGGAGAAGGGCTACTTTGCCTTCGGCGGCTCCAGCGTCGCACTGCTGTTCGAGAAGGGCCGGGTTGAATTCGACGCCGACCTGCTGGAAAACACCGCCAACGGCCTCGAGACCTACGCCTGCGTCGGCGAACGCATGGGCCAAGCGCTTGGCCAAGCCTGAGACAAAATGTTCGGCAGACTCCTCATCCTGTTCATCACCCTCCCGCTGGTGGAGCTTTATCTCCTGATTTGGGTGAGTACCCGGATCCATTGGACAAACACGCTAATGCTTGTGATTCTCACCGGCGCTTGGGGGGCGTATCTCGCGAAAAGCCAGGGCTACTCGATCCTCGCGCGGATACAGGCCGAGACGGCCGCCGGGCGCGTGCCGGCTGCGGAGTTGATTGACGGGCTGCTGGTGTTGATCGGCGGCATCGTGCTGCTGACGCCTGGGCTGCTGACCGACCTGGCCGGCTTCGCCCTGATGATGCCCAGCTTCCGCGCCCTCATCCGCGAGCGGGTGAAAAAGAAATTTGCCGCGCAGGTGGGGCACTTTCAAATGCCCACCCCCGGCGGCATGGGCGCTCGCCCGCAAGCTCCCCCAACCCGCCCCAAAGACGACGACGTCATCGACGTTTAGCGGCGGGTGACTTGGGGTGGGTCTTGGGCGAGGAGGCGCTTGGATTCGCGCAGGAGGAAGCCGACCTCGGTGAACGGCTCGTAGCTGATGTCCTGCCAGCGGACGAGGCCCTGCCGGTCGATGAGGAAGGTGCCGTGCAGTGGTTGCTGTTCGAAGTCGTCGTAGGCGCGGTACTGCCTGAAAACAGTCAACGACACATCGGAGACCAGCGGGAAGGGGAATGGCGCGCCGGTCTTGTTTTGCTGAACGGTCTCGCGCAAACCGGCAACGGCGTCGGTACTGATGGCGATGAGATCGATGCCAGCCTGTTTGAACTCGTCGGTCTTGGGCGCGAACACACCAAGCTGCTCGATGCAGTGCGCGCAACCTTTGCCGAGGTAGAATATGACGATCACCGGCCGGCCGGCGTAGTCGGCGAGGGTGTGTTGTTTGCCCTGGCCATCGGTCAGCGCCCACTGGGTCGCGGGCGAGGGACTCCAGCGGAACGGGCCAAGCGTGTCGAGTGACGGCCGGTCGCCGACATTGCCGGCCGGCTGAAACTCCGCGCGCCAGTCTTCCGGCAGCCCGAGAGTTTTAGCGACGGGTGCGAGGCGCTGGAAGACGGCACGATCGGTGTCGATGTGCGCGGAAAGTTCGCGCAGTTTTTGGAACTGCTTGACGGCTTCCTTTTCCCTGCCGCTGCGCCAGAGGATGTCGGCGTGGTTGGCCAGCGGCTGCACTTGGGCCTCGGCTTTGGCGGCCTGGGCGGCGAGTTTTTCGGCCTCTTTTTTGTCGCCGATCTGCAGGTGGAGTTGCGATTTGCGCTCGGGCGACAGTTTGCCGGCCAGGGCGATCTGTTTTTTGAATTCATCGTCGTCCATGTCCGCCACGGCTTGGCAGGCGAGGAGTTCGGCCCGGTATTGGTCGACGGTCTTGATGCGGCCGTCGAACGGTTTCGTTGCGTCAGCCTTGGCCTTTTTGATTTCCTTCTCCTTTTTTTCATCGGCTTGAGCCTTCTTTTCGGCCTTGGCCCCGGCCTCCTGTTTCCGTTCCTCCAGCCGCTGCCTGAGTGCGTCGAGCTTGGCCAAGGCCCCGGCGGCACGCTCCGCTTGGCCAAGCGCGTGATGAGCCGCGCCGACGGCGGCCAGGCGCTTGGCCTGTTCCTCCGGGATGCCGGTCGGCTCGAGGTAGACGGTCTGTGAGGCATCGATGATTTCCTCCCACATTTCGTAACGCAGCAGGGTGTCGAGCAGGCGCGTGCGGCCGTAGCGGGCGCTGCCGCGCTTGCCGTACTCGGTGGGGTCGTCCGGCTTGGCCAAGGTGTTGTATGTTGGATGGCGCGGCAGCTCGATCATGTTGCGCGCCAGGGCGACGGCGTCACTGGCCCGGCCAAGGTGGTTGAGGTTGCGGATGAGCCATTCGTTGTTGTGGGCGAAGTTGTGGATCTGATCCGGCATCACGCGGTCGCGCTTCATGTGGGCGTGATCAACGCGGGCGCTGGCCTCCTGCTGCCAGGCGGAGTCGTGGTACCGTTTGAGCTTCGAATAAATGTGGCCGGGCATGTGCCACATATGGGCGATGCCGGGGGAGCCTTGCCCGCACCGGGCGGCGGAGGTCAGGGCGCGCACCGGTTTTTCACTGTCCCACAGGTGGATGCGGAAGTGATGGCACGGGTGCATCGGCTCAACGTCGAGCACGTCCTCGATCAGGGCGGTGACGGCGCCGTGGCTGTGAATGGGCAGCCCGTTTCGGCTGCTCTCCCACATGCAGACGGCGAGGAACGCCTTGGCCTCGATGTCGTCGGGATACTCAAAAATAATCGTCTCGAGATCGCGGATCATTTTGCGGCGGCGATCCTTCTTGGACTTCTTGGTGTCGGCCCAGTAATTGACCTCGCTGTCGATCCAGAGTTGTTCCCGCCTAGTCGTGCCGCCCCGGCGTTTTTTGGCTTCATCGATGAAGCCCTTTGCGCGCTCGGCGTTGCCGCGGTTGGCCACAGCCATGCCCCAGTAGGCCATCGCGCAGTCGGGATCGAGCATTGCCGCCTGCCGGAAACTGCGCTCGGCTTCGAAGTGCCAAAAGCCATGCAGCTGCGCGACGCCCTGCGTGAAGAACAACTGCGCCTCCTGCACCGAGGTCGTGACCGGGAAGCGCACGCGCCCCATGCCTTTCATGAGATAGGCGCTCGAGCGCGGCCCCTCGTTGAAGGCTTCGCCGTGGTACGAGTGGCCCTCGAGCACCTTCTTTTTGCCGTCGCCCACCGGCTCTTCGGCGGTCACCGGCTTGGTCAGGCCGATGGTGAAAATCGCCGCAATCGTCCCCAAAACACGATAATTCAGTCGTCCAAATTTCATAAAGACGGGGAGTTTTCCACCATCTCCCAGCGATGGCAATGGATTTGTGACGCGGCTTCCCGTCAAAAATTCAATCGCATTTTGGCGCGAGTTGCTTACCGTGCGGCGTCCCGGTTTTCGCCGGTTTCCCTGCGGAATGAAAGTAACCTACAACTGGCTCAAGCAGTATGTTGACTTTGACTGGTCGCCCGAGGAACTCGCCGAGCGGCTGACGATGATCGGCCTCGAGGTCGAGAGCATCGAGAATGTGTCGGGCGGTTTTGGCGGTATCGTGGTCGCCGAGGTGCTGGCCATGGAGCCGCACCCGGACGCCGACCGACTCTCTCTCTGCAAGGTGAACGACGGCGCGGGCGAGCGGCAGATCGTCTGCGGCGCGACGAACTTTGACGTCGGCAGCAAGGTGCCATTGGCGACGCCCGGCTGCGTGATGCCGGCTGAACCGGGCGAGAAGCCGTTCAAGATCAAGGTCGGCAACATTCGCGGCGTCGAATCGCACGGCATGATGTGTTCGTCGAAGGAGCTTGGCCTCGCCGACGACGCCGAAGGGCTGATGCTCCTGCCGGCGGACGCGCAGGTTGGCCAAGCGTTCGCCGAACATCTGGGCCGCAGCGGCGACGATGTGGTTTACGACTTGGAAGTGACGCCGAACCGGCCGGACTGGAACAGCCTCATCGGCATCGCCCGCGAAGTCAGCGCGCTCACCGGCAACCCGCATGAGCTGCCGGAGATTCCCGACCTGCCGCCGGGCGACGACGACGCCTCGGCGCTCGTCGATGTACGGCTCGACAACGCCGAGCACGGTCCGCGTTACAACGCGCGCATCGTTCGCGGCGTGACGGTCGGCCCCAGCCCAGGCTGGCTGCGCGACACGCTCGAGCGGGTCGGCGTTCGCAGTATCAACAACGTCGTCGATGTGACGAACTACGTGATGCTCGAGACCGGCCAGCCGCTGCACGCGTTCGACTACCATTTGCTCGCCAATGCGGACGGCGCGGCCAAGCCGGTGATCGTCGTGCGCGACGCGGCCGAAGGCGAGAAATTCACCACGCTCGACGGGAAGGAGCACGAGTTGACGAGCGACGCGCTGTTGATCGCCGACGAGAGCAAGGGCATTGCCCTCGCCGGAATCATGGGCGGGCTCAACAGCGAGATCGCCGCCGGCACCGAGGATGTGCTGATCGAGTGCGCCTATTTTCAGCCGCAAAATATCCGTGCCACGGCCAAGCGCTTGGGCATCAGCACCGACGCGTCATACCGGTTCGAGCGCGGGTGCGACCCGAACGGCTGCGACTGGGTCAGCCAACGCGCCGCTCAACTCATCATCGAGACCGCCGGAGGCCGCTTAGCCAAGGGCTGTGTCGACGCCTATCCGTCGCCCGCCGTTTCGGAGGAGATTTCGCTGCGCTTTGCCCGGACCGACGCACTGCTCGGCCTCGCGGTTGCGCCGGACGAACAGGTGGCCGCGCTCACCGGGCTTGGCCTCGAGTCGGTGTCCCGCGACGGCGACACGGCGGCGACGTTTCGCATCCCGACGGCTCGGGTGGACTTGAAGCGCGAAGTCGATTTGATCGAGGAGGTCGTTCGCATTTATGGCGTCGACAAAGTGCCGTCCACGCCGCCGCGCGGTTGTGTCGGAAGCGATCCGTTCGACGCCACGCACGATGCGTTCGCGCAGATTCGCACGATCCTGACCGGGCTTGGCCTGTATGAGGCGCAGACACAGACGCTGGTTTCCGGCGAGGCGGCGTCGCTGCTCGGCATCGCGCCGGTCGCGCTCGAATACCCGCTGAGCAGCGAGCAGGACAAGCTGCGGACGAGCCTGCTGCCCGGCTTGGCCAACGTGCTGCAGCACAACGCCAACCACGACACCGCCGACGCGGCGCTGTTCGAGATCGGGCGCGTGTTCCGCGACGACGACGGCCAACCGGCAGAAGGGTGGCGGTTGGCCATCGCGCTGACCGGCCGACGGTTCGCGCCGTTTTACGAAGGGGCAGAGCGCGAGGCGGTGAACGAGTTCGCCGACCTCAAGGGGATCATTGAGGAGTTCGCCGGCCAGTTCGGCATGCGCGGCGTCAGCTACGAGCGGCACGACGAACCGGGCGGGTTTTTCGTCGAGTCCGGCAGTGTGAAACTCGGCAACACGCCAGTCGGAACGCTTGGCCAATTTTCGCCGCTGCTCGCCCGGCGGCACGACTTGAAGCACCCGGTTTTTTTCGCCGAGTTCGACCTTGGCCAAGCGCTGCAACGCCGCACGACCAAGCGCAGCTTCAAGGCGCTGCCGGCGTTCCCCGGCACGCGGCGCGACATCGCGATGCTCGTGGCCGACGACACGACTCACGACGCCGTGCTGCAAAGCGTCCGCAAGGCCAAGCCGAAGGACCTCGAGTCGGTCGAGTTGTTCGACGTCTACCGCGGCGAAGGCGTCGAGGCCGGGCAAAAGAGCGTGGCGTACGCGTTTCACTACCGCTCCGCCGAGGGCACGCTGAAAGACAAGCAGGTGGACGCCGTGCACGGGAAGGTGATCGAGCGGTTGCGTGACGATCTCAACGCGACGATCCGTGGTTGACCCGTTAATGAGCGACACGTTCGATTCATCTTCGCTCAACCCGTTGCGCGCGGAGCTGGTCGAGCATCCGGTGTTTCATTCCGTCACCACGTTGCCGCGCCTCCGGGTTTTTATGGAGCATCACGTGTTTCCAGTGTGGGATTTCATGTCGCTGCTCAAGTGGCTGCAGCAGGCCTTCGCGCCCCACGGGGCGCCGTGGCTGCCGGACGGCGATGGGGACATTCGCCGATTTGTCAACGAAATCGTTACCGAGGAGGAGTCGGACCAGGCGTTGGCCGGCAGCGCCCGGGGATTTATCAGTCACTTCGACATGTACCGCCAGTCGATGAATGAGATCGGCGCGGACAGTAGCGGGATCAACGGCTTTCTCGACTGCGTTGCAGCGGACGGCTTGGCCAAGGGCTTGGCCAGGCGGGAGGTGCTGGAGACGGCGCGGCAATTCATGCGGTCGACGTTCGACGTGATGGACACCGGCCAGCCGCATCGTGTTGCGGGGGCTTTTGCGCTGGGCCGGGAGGACATCGTACCGGGAATGTTCAAGGCCCTGCTGGCCGAGATGAAAATCAGGAAGGCGGATGCACCGACGTTCCACTACTACCTCACGCGCCATACGCATCTCGACGAGGAATCACACGGGCCGATGGCGATTCGGATGCTGGCTCGCCTCTGCGACCGTGACCCCCGGCGCGAACAGGAGACTCTGGACACGGCTCGATCGGCATTGCAGGCGCGTCTCGTTTTTTGGGATGGCGTCCACCGTGCGATTGAGCAGGTTTGATCGATCATGTCGAAGTCGGACACACCCGTCATTGAATTGTCGAATCTTACGATTCGCCGCGACGGGACTACGATTCTGCGAGGAGTCAACTGGCGGGTCAACCGTGGCGAACACTGGGTGGTCCTGGGCGGTAACGGATCCGGAAAGACCACGCTTCTCAGCGCCTTGAGTGGCTATTTCATGCCATCAAACGGGGAGATTGATCTGCTGGGTAAGCGCTTTGGCCATGCCCATTGGCCGACTTTGCGGCAGCGGATCGGCATTGTCAGTTCAAGTGTCCGGCAGATGATGGCCCGGGAGGAGCCTGCTCTGAGTACGGTGGTCACTGGCAAATACGGGATGATCGACTTGTGGGGGCATCCGACACCTGCAGACCGTGCAGAGGCCGGGAAACTATTGCAGCGCATCGGGTGCGCGCATCTGGCAGCCCGACCGTGGGCGGTGCTATCTCAAGGCGAGCAGCAGCGGATCCTCATCGGGCGCGCCCTCATGGCCCGTCCGGGGGTGTTGCTGCTCGACGAACCGTGTGCGGGGCTGGATCCGGCGGCGCGCGAAGCCTTCCTTCAGTCGGTCGACAAGTTGGCCCGCCGCCGCGCCTCGCCCGCGATGGTGCTGGTGACCCATCATGTTGAGGAGATCACGCCTGTGTTCAGCCACGTTCTGCTATTGCGTGACGGCGGGGTGGTGGCCGGTGGGGCGAAGCTCAATGTCATGAAAACGGAATTGATGGCTGAAACGTTCGGCCAGAAAGTGAGTCTCAAAAAAAATCGGGGCCGATACCGGCTTGAGATGCAGGGTGGGGATTGCTGGACCGGGCGTTGACCTTGCCAACGACCGCGTCCGCCTGTTAAATGCGTGCCGTGCAGCAGCAGCAGACAGTGGCCAAGCCGGCGAGCTTTTCCGGCATCGGGCTGCATAGCGGCAACAAGGTCGCGATGACCCTGTTGCCCGCGCCGCCGAATTCCGGCATCACCTTTCGCCGCGTGGATCTCGACAGCCACGCGGAGATCCCGGCGCTGGTCGGGAATGTCGCCGAGACCGACCGCTCGACCACGCTTTCCAAAGGCAACGCCAAGGTGCAAACGGTGGAGCACGTGTTGGCGGCCCTGTACGGGTTTGGGGTGACCAACGCCGTGGTCGAGCTCGACTCGAGCGAACCGCCCGTGGGGGACGGCAGCGCGCGGCAGTTCTGCAAACTGATCCGCGAGGCCGGCGTCGAGACGCAGGCAGAACGCATTGAGCCGATCAAAATCGCCGCGCCGATCGAGTACACGCATGACGGCACCGTGATGTCGATCAGCCCGCACGACGGCTTCAAGATCACATGCACCAGCTCTGACAAGGGCGGTCGGTTCACCCAGTTTTTCAGCGTCGAGCTGACGTCCGAAACGTGGGAGAGCGAGATCGCCCAAGCGCGAACCTTTTGTTTTTACGAGGAGATCGAGTACCTCATCAAGAACGGCCTCATCCGTGGCGGCAGCCTCGAGAACGCGATTGTCATCCGCGACGATGCCGTGCTGACGACCGAGCCGATGCGCTACCGCGAGGAGTTTGTGCGGCACAAGATTTTGGACATCATTGGCGACTTGAGCCTCGTCGGCGCGCCGTTGCGCGGGCACGTTGTCGCGGTCAAGCCGGGGCACGCTGCCAACTGCGGCTTGGCCAGGCGCATCCTGCAACAGGCACGCCGCCCGCTGGTGGCCGCGCAAAGTTTTTCCCCGCCGGGCGACAAGCCGGTGAAGCAACCCACCCAACCCAAGCAATCCCAAGTGAGCGAAGAAGCAACAGCCCCACTCGACGCCGAGCAGATCATGCAGATTCTGCCGCACCGCTACCCGTTCCTGATGGTGGACCGGGTGACGCAGATCGACGGCAACCAGATCACCGCGGAGAAAAATGTCACGATCAACGAGCCGTATTTCCAGGGCCACTTCCCCGGCCATCCGATCATGCCGGGTGTACTGCAACTCGAGGCGATGGCGCAGGTGGCCGGCATCCTCACGCTCAAGCAGGCCGACAACGCCGGCAAAATCGCCTATTTCATGGCCGCCGACAAAGTGAAGTGGCGCAAGCCGGTCAAGCCGGGCGACGTCCTGCAGATCGACATCGAGCTGCTCCGGGCACGAGGCAAGGTGGCCAAGGCCAGGGGTGTCTGCACCGTGCGCGGCGACGTGGTCAGCGAAGCCGAGATCACCTTCTCCCTCGCGGGGAAATCATAACCGGCAATAAAGTTGTGGCCTTCATAAAACAGCCGAGGGTTCACCCTCATCCGGCCTGCGGCCACCTTCTCCCGGAGGGAGAAGGAATCAAACCGAACGCGCTTGGCCAAGCGGAGTGGCTGCGAAACTCGATCAAAGAAAATGTTATTTTCTAGTTGACGTAAGTTGTTTTTTTGATCTAGGTCGTTTCTGTCACAGCAATAGAGCGGATCTATTCAATTGAGTGACTCAACATAAATACATTGAAAGATAATCAAAATGAGTAAATTGATAAAAAAATGTATGGTGCTCGTCTGCGGATTGTTCCTTTTGGGAGTTGGCAAACAGACTACAAATGCGGAAACAGACATTGCCATTTTATTATATGCCGATGCAAGTTATGCGTTTACGATGGTGAGCGTATGGGATCCACCGCAGGGCTTAGAAATACCAAACGAGCCTGTTGTGGTTGATTCAGGTGATGTTTTGTATGTCGGATGGTATTTTGAAAGTGTTACAATTATCGAGACATCAGATCAACCTGGTGCTGGTGTACTAAGGAGTGCGTAGGTAAGTAGACATTAGATTTATACCTTGATATGATTTGCGGCGTGAAAGAGCACGA
>JACNJE010000176.1 GCA_014382705.1 Verrucomicrobiota bacterium
CTTTTTACTCATCGTAGCCCCTTCGCGCTACGGTGTCCTCTATTCTGAGTCAACACGGGGAAGACGGATTGACAACGCAAGCCGGGTTGGTAGGCTCGCGCGCGGTTGCGGGTGTAGTTCAATGGTAGAACGGAAGCCTTCCAAGCTTCACACGTGGGTTCGATTCCCATCGCCCGCTCCATCTTCTTTTTCCAGCCGCCCCCGTGCCCGGCCAACGGATTGGGGAACAAGCCAATCCGCAAGTTCCTCTGCGTCATCTGCGGATAAAAAATGGAACGCTCGAGCCTCCGCAAAAAAGTTCGACCTGCGACGGTTCGTTCGATAGCTTCCGCGCACGCATGAAATCCATAACCTTTTCTCTGTCTCTGTTTCTGTCCGTCGCGTTGCAGGCTGACGACAAGCCGGCGCACTCCGCCGTCACACCCGAGCCGCGAAGCGGCGGTTGGATGAATCGTCACGAGTCGTTCAATCAACGCGTGGCCAAGGGCAACGTCGACTTGATCTTTATTGGCGACTCGATCACGCATGCTTGGGAAAGCAGCGGCAAAGCCGTCTGGGCGAAGCATTACGCCAAGCGCAACGCCGTGAATCTCGGCATCAGCGGCGACCGCACGCAGCATGTCCTGTGGCGGCTCGACAACGGCAACATCAAAAACATCCACCCCAAGGTCGCCGTGATCATGATCGGCACGAACAACTCCGGCGACGGCCGCAGCACCGCCGAGGAGATGATCGACGGCGTCACGGCGGTTGTCGACAAGCTCCGCGCCAAGCTGCCCGAGATGGAGATTTTGTTGCTCGACATTTTCCCGCGCGGCCAGCGCATCAACGCGCAGCGCGGCAAGATCCTGCAGGTCAACCAGGTGCTCTCCCGGCTCGACGCCCGGCCGCACGTGACCTTCCTGCGCATCGGCCACAACTTCGTCCGCTCCGACGGCACGATCGCCAAAGACATCATGCCGGACTTCCTGCACCTCACACCGAAGGGCTACGAAATCTGGGCCAAAGCGATCGAGCCGACACTGTCCAAATTGATGGGCGAATAACCCGGTGCATCCTCGCTTGGCCAAGGAGGCAGCCCGTTGACCGAACCGACGCAACCCAGCGGCTTCAGCGACTCTCTCCGCCTGTTCGACTCGCTGCACTGGACCGCGCTTGGCCTGTCGGTGCTGGCCCTCGTCTGCGTGCCGCTCATCGGCAAGGGTCTCTCGGCAACATACCGCCGGCGCGTCGTCTGGGCGCTGATCCTGTTCACTGTCGCGCAGGAGATCGTCGATTACGCCAATCGCGCCAGCTTCCGCGAACTCAACCTGATCCAGGACCTGCCGCTGCACCTCTGCAACTACGGCCTGGCAATCGCCGCCATCGGGCTGGTCACGCGCAACCGGTTTTGTTTTGAGTTCGCCTACTACGCCGGGATGACCGCCGTGTTGCAGGCGCTGCTGACGCCGAACTTTGACGACCTGAAAAACCTCACCGAGTACGTGGTTTACTTCATCCATCACGCGTTGATCATCCTGTTCGCCCTCTGGAATCTCGTCGTGGACGGGATGCTGCCGGGCCGGGGCGCGGTGGCGCGGACGCTCCTCTGCATCGTCGCCATGATGCCACCCATCGCCCTCGTCAACTGGCTGACCGACGCCAACTACATGTACCTCTGCACCCGGCCGGAGGTGGACAACCCGCTCCTGTTCGGCGCATGGCCGTGGTACATCGGCAGCGTCCTGTTCATCGGCTGGGCGCTCATGCTCGTCGCCGCCCTGCCGATGGTGTGGCTGCGCCGCCGCCGCGCAAAATGACCAAGCTGCTGATATTCCCGCGAGTTGAAAATTATCACAACCTCGTGTTCCCGCTGCTTCCTCCCTCTCCCCAACCCTCTCCCGCTGGGAGAGGGAGCCTGAAACTTCCTCCTTCGGCGTGCCTTGTTGGATGTTCGATATTCGTTTTTCTTGAACGGTTTGAATGATGGGCGGTTTCAACAAGCTAAGGAATGGCGGTGTCACCAGCCCTCTGCATTCCCAAATGATTCCTTAACTTATTGAAACCGCCAATAATGCAGGCTAAATCTGTGCGGCCAAGTTTCCGGGCTCCGTTCAATTCGGAGACTTTATTGTAACTCAACCGAGTTAAACCCAGTATACCCTTGACTGTCGAAGTACGAATAAAATGTTCAGAGCAACGAACCCCCCACATTTTAGGAACCGGAAATCCGGCTTTTACACAATGGTGTTGATCGTCCTGCTTGCAACAGCGACCGTTTCGTTGTTCCCGGCCAACGGAGCAACGCTGAAGTCTGACGACTTATTCCAGCCTGATAAACTTCTCGAAATTCAGATAAAAATGCCGGCTGCGGATTGGGAAAAACTTCGAAGTGAGAGCGACCGAAGAAACGCTGGGTTTGGCCAGTTATTCGGTGGAAGTCGTTCCACCGGGAATCGTTTCAACCTGTACAAGGCAGATATCACCCTGAACGGCAGTACTATCAAAAACGTGGGTATCAGAACCAAGGGGTTTATCGGGTCACTGAATCCTGATCGCCCATCATTCAAGGTTAAATTTGACGAATATGTGGATCAATCACCTATCGAGGGGTTGGATCGTCTGACTTTGAACAACAATGTACAGGACGAATCCCTGGCGAGCCAATACCTCACCTACACACTTTTTAACAAGGCCGGGGTTCCTGCTCCGAGGGTCAATTATGCAAAAGTGACCGTTAATGAAGAGTATCTTGGGGTGTATTCCCATGTGGAATCGGTGAGGGAGCCGTTTATCCAGCGGCATTTTGGAAGTTTCGCCGGAGAGTTATATGAAGGAACCATCGCAGATTTTTATCCGAAAGCAGTCGAGAATATTGAGGCCAAAAATAAGCGATCGAAGAAAAAACGAACTCAAGCCATTAATCTGGCTCAAATACTTGAAACCAAGGAAAATTTCAACCTGGAAGAGGCAGAGAAGCACGTCAACATCGACCAGTTCCTTAAATTTTGGGTCATGGAAACGCTACTCGGTTTTTGGGATGGCTACACGAACAATCAAAACAACTACTATGCGTACTCCAACCCGATGGATGAAAACCGTTTCCATTTTGTGCCCTGGGGTGCAGACGGGGCATTCACCGATGGCAGAGGCCCTTTTAGCCGATTCGGTGGAGATGACAACGCCCCCGCAACCGTTTACTCACAAAGCATGCTCGCGAATCGACTCTTCCAACTGGATGAGATTCCCCCGCGCTACAAGGCAGTTCTGGAGGATATTCTTCTGAACGTCTGGAAAGAGGAGGACATCAAGACGGAGATCAACCGCATTCATACGCTTACAAGGAATCATTTACATCCCAGACAAAACCGAATCGATCAGGGAGTCGACAGATTGACGACTTTTGTGGAAAAGAGGCGATCCAAGTTTGAATCAGAACTTGAGGATTGGCCAGTTACCGTTTCCGGTGGCCCGAGAATCCCGGCTCATACGGTTGAAATAGGCCAACTGAACGGGACTTTTGAGACTGATTGGTACGCCAATCGGCTGGATGATGTTGTGAACCATGGCAAATCCCAAATTCAACTTACCTTAAACGGGGAACAAGTAACCTTTTCGAAACTGGGGGTCGCGGGGCAACCCGAGGAGCCTCCCAGACAGTTTGGAGGGAGGAGAGGGCGACCGGAACGGGTTAGGGAATCAAATCCGACGGTTACTTTTCTGGGTGTAAGGAAAAAAGACGGCCAACATGTCAGTATCACCCTCACCATCGATCGTGAACAATTTAAAGCGGGAAAAAAGGAAGTCCCATTTCGCGGATCCCTAGTGATGTTCGATCCCAACGAGAGTCAAAACGGGTTTAATAATGAACGATTCAGATCCATGAAATCCCTGGAGGGGGCATTGATTCTGAGCGAAGCAGAGATGAAAGCGGGGGCGAATATCGTCGGAACCCTAACGTTGAAAGTGAACGAAAACCGGGGTGGATTCTTTGGAGGAGGCCGCAGCAGAGGCCCACGACGTTAATAAACCTGCATTGCCCATCAGTTGCAAAGGGATGCCATTCCATTGGGGGATATTTTGGGGCTGGCATGGTCTTACTTGACCCTGAACAACGCCGGCACCTTTTTTCAGTTCAACCTTGAATTAATTAAAGGCGGGTTCAACAAGCTAAGGAATCATTAGGGCAAGAAATGTCCAACTCTGAATCCCCCGGTTCCGCGCCGCTTGGCCAAGCGCGTCCCACTGGGTTCTTTCTCCCTCAGGGAGAAGGTGGCCGCAGGCCGGATGAGGGTGAAAACTCCCGGATGTTTTTTGCAAAAGCCATGCTTTCTCCCTCTCCCCAACTCTCTCCCGCTGGGAGAGGAAGCAATGGGGAGCACACGCGGCTCGCGTGTTCATTTCGGCGGCGCCGAAATGTGTCTTGGCGAGCCGCGTGCGCTCCCCAAAATCAAGACCCCTTCGACCCTTTGCGCCATGTCAACGCTTGGCCTAGCGGGCGGGCTGCTCATCAAGCCAAGCGACGCTTGAGAATCGCGTGGCCGATGGCGAATGTGCCGGCACCGATCGCCAGCAGCATGCCACACGGGAACAGCATCTCGGCAAAGGTGAACTCACGCCAAATGGCGCCCTCGAGCGACAGGATCGCCCACTTGAACGGGCTGATGTGGCTAATGCTTTTCATGAAGGCCGGCATGAATGTCAGGGGGATCATCCCGCCACCGAACATCGACATGACCATCCCCACCGCCCACGCCGCGCCGCCAACAGCTTCCTCGGTTTTTCCCCAGACGGCCATCAGCATGGTGATGCCCACAAAACAACTCGCCACGCAAACCACCGCAAGCGACAGCAACAACGGTTCCTTGGGCCGCATGCCGAAGGCCATCCCCACGCCGATCAAAAACAGGACCACAAAAATGACGCTGATGAAACAAGCCAACGACTTGCCGGCCAAAACCTGCCATCGGGGGATCGACGAAACCTGCAGCCGCAGCAGCGTGCCCCGCACCTGCTCCCGCACAATCGTCACGGCAAATCCGGCCGCGCATGCCAGCACGCCCCACATGATCGCCTGCGGAAACGTGATGTCCCAACTCGATCGCACCTTGGCCAGTTCGCCATTCCGCCGCTCTCGCACCACGTCGATTTGTTCCACCTTGACCACGCTCATGTCCGGCATGGCTCCGCTGGACTCGCTGCGGCTGGTCGCCACCAGATTGGCCTTTCGCAATTGCTTCAGCGACTCGAACAAATTCGTCAGCGCGCCTTCGACCTCGACCGGAAGTACCGTGCCCACTTGACCGCCGGCAAGTGTCTCCTCATCAAATAACTCTGCCATGCCGTTGGTTGATGACAGGAAACGGTTCATCCGGTGCGGCACCAGTTGCCCGGCCGCCTCGAGGACGAGTCCCTTGAGCATGCCGGCCTCGGCTTTGCGTGCGGGGTCAACCCCGACCCGCACTGTCGCCGGTTTCCCGCCCCACATCATGCCAGCCGTTTCCCCGAACCCTTCCGGCACAACGATCACCCCGGCCAGTTTCCCCTTGCGAACCATTTCCAATGCCGGCTCGCGATTGGTGCGGACCAGCCCAACCGACCCGCCGCTCTCGAGCGCCTCAACGAACTTGGCTGAGTACTCCGACGGATCCTCGTTCACGAGGGCGACCGTGAGGTGGATTGATCCCGATTGATTTCCGCCACCAAAGACGAACCCGAAAAACACGCCGATCATCACGGGGAACCCGACCAGAAAAAAAAGGCCCACCCGGTCCCGCAACAACTGCTTTAAATCTTTCAGCGCGATTAAAACAACTGGGTGCATTTTAGTCCCTCAAGCTGTGGCCGGTCAGTTTCAAAAACACGTCCTCAAGATTCGGCCGGCTGATTTCCATCTTGGCAAAGCCACCCCCGACACCGGCCAAGCGGTTGATTACGACCAGTGGCTCCGCCGACTCAAACTCAATCTGCCGCCCGTCCAACACCGCGGGCAACGGCTCGCCGCCCGACGGGGCCTTGTTGAACTCTACCCGCACCTTGGCCGGCCCGCCGTGGTTCGCGATCAAGCCATCGACACAGTCGAGCGCCAGCAACCTGCCGTGATCGACAATCGCCACGCGATCGCAAAGCCTCTCGGCTTCCTCCATGTAGTGTGTCGTGTAAAGCACCGCCAGCCCATCCGCGTTCAGAGTTTTGATGCTGTCGAAAATATGGTTCCGCGATTGCGGATCGACACCCACTGTCGGCTCGTCAAGCAGCAGCATCTTCGGTTCGTGCACCAGCGCGGCGGCTAAGTTGAGCCGCCGCTTCATGCCCCCGGAGAACGTCTTCACGAAGTCCCGCCGCCGATCAGTCAGCTCAACCACTTCCAGAGACCAAGCGACTCGCTCGTTCAACCGCCGCTTGGCCAAGCGATGCATGCCTCCAAAAAAACGCAGGTTCTCCTCGGCGGTCAGGTCGTCGTAAAGCGAGATCGACTGCGGAGCCAAACCGATCATCCGCTGAACTCTGGCGGAGGCCGAGTCGGAGTGGCCATCAATCTGAATACTCCCCGAGTCCGGCTTGGCCAAGCCAACCAACATCCGTATCGTTGTCGTCTTACCTGCGCCATTCGGCCCCAACAGCCCGAACACTTCCCCTTGGCCAATCTCAAACGATACGCCATCCACGGCAACATGCTCGCCGAATGCCTTCCGCAGTTCCTTGACTTCAATCACAAAAACTCAATCGACGGGGTTTGGCGGGATTACGTTCAAGATTAATGCAGCGAACTCAGAGCAACTGGGTGATGGGGTCGGCGCCGTGGATGACGCGTTGCACCTCGGGCGGGACACCGGCCATGGCGCGGAGGGTGCCGGTGTCGAGGATGGTGTTCATGATGGTGGCGTACAGGTTGGGGATGGTGATCCGATCGCTGGCCGGCTCGCCTCCGTCGCGGGTGGTGGAGCCGACGACACGACCCATCTGCAGCCCGCCTCCGTACAGGAGCAGCGGGGCGACACCGCCCCAATGCTCCCGGCCGCCCCGGGCGTTGACCTTGGGCGTGCGGCCCATCTCGCCGCAGCAGACGAGCAGAATCTTGTCGCGCAAACCGCGCGCCTCGACGTCCTCGATGAATGCACTTACGGCATGGTCGAACGGCGTGCCAACGTAACCCATGCCTTCGATCATTGTTGCGTTGTTCTGGTCGGCGTGCATGTCCCACACAAAGTTGGTGGTGATGGTGATGAAGCCGGCACCCCGCTCGGCCAGGCGGCGGGCGAGCAGCATCAATTTGCCGAGGCTGTTCACGTGCTCAGCGTAGCGCGGGTGGTTGTTCCATTTTTTGCTGATGCGCGAGACGTCCATCAGCCGCGACGTGTCGTAGCGCTCGATCAGCTTGGGGTCTTCGCGCGTGATGTCGAATGCCTCCGACACGCTGCCGGTGAGGGTCTGGAACGCCTGCGACTGGAACCGGTCGAAGCTCTCCGTGATAGCGCTCTCACCGACCACACTCCGCCATTGGTCGAGACTGGCGAGCAGGCGGCGGCGGTCGTCCAATCTCGCGGGATCAATCGTCAATTTCATATCCCGCTTGAGATTCCCGTCGCCGCTCGGGGCGAACGGCGCGTAGGCAGAGCCAAGCGGCCCGGTGCTGTCGAACCGGCCCAGATCCATGAACGCCGGTTTCGCGGTGGCATCCACCGCGCGCGGGAACAGCGACAGGTTGCGCGGCATGCCGTTGCGCGGATTGTTCGCGCCGGCGACGCGGGCGTAGTGCGAGCCGACGTGCGCCCCGGCCGAGTACCGCTTGCTGATAATCGGCTTCGAGTCGTGCGCGTTGCTCTCGGTGGTGAACGAGCGCACGATCGAGAACTTGTGGGCCAGTTTGGCCAGCCGCTCCATCGTGCTGCCGAACGTGATGCCCGGGATCGTCGTCGGGATCTCGCCGGTCATCGAGCGGATGCCGGCCGGCGCGCTCATCTTCGGATCAAACGTCTCGTACTGCGACGGCCCGCCGTGCTGAAACAGGAACACGACGCACTTGTCCTTCGCCAGGCCGCCGGCCTGCTTGACCGCCTCCTCCGCACGGAGCAGTTCCGGCAGCGCCAAGCCGCCCAGCCCCAAGCTGCCCACCGAGAGAAACTCGCGCCGACTCCAACGGTTGGATTTGAGCCCCAACATATTCCGAGAACGAAAAAACCATACACCCGCCGCGCCCCGACGCAACCCTTTCCGCCCGTCTTGGCCAAGCGTTTGTTTTTTAACCGCGAATGGACGCGAAGTGACGCGAATGCGATGGAAGCCAACACGGGAGGGGCGAGTTCCACCTCGCCCCAAAAACCATGGAACGCGCTCTCCCTCTCCCCTGCCCTCTCCCGCTGGGAGAGGGAGCTGCCGTGAACACCAACGCCCGTCTTGGCCAAGCGTTTGTTTTTTAACCGCGAATGGACGCGAAGTGACGCGAATGCGATGGAAGCCAACACGGGAGGGGCGAGTTCCACCTCGCCCCAAAAACCACGGAACGCGCTCTCCCTCTCCCCTGCCCTCTCCCGCTGGGAGAGGGAACTGCCGTGAACACCAACGCCCGTCTTGGCCAAGCGCTGGGCCACAGGGCGCTTGTTCCGGCGGGGGGGCGGCACTACGCTGCGGGAGTCATGGCGTTGCCGGTCATTTCCGTGGAGCAGATGCGTCGCTGGGAGGCGGCGACGTGGGAGTCTGGCAAGTCTGAGGAGAAGGTCATCGCCCAAGTCGGCGAGGTGGTTGCCGCAAGAGCACTCGAACTGACCCAGTCTGGCGACACGATTCTGCTGCTCGCCGGCAAGGGGCACAACGGCGACGATGTACGGGCCATGGCCGGGCATCTGCCGGGGCGCGAGGTGAGCCTGCTCAGCGTGACCGACCCGGCCAAGACGCGCCAAAAACTCCCGCTCGACCTTGATCCCGCCCCGGCGCTGGGGGTCGACGGCTTGTTTGGCATCGGGCTCAACCGGCCGCTGGATGCCGACTGGATACAGGTGATCGCGCAGGTCAACGCCAAGCGGCTGCGGGTGCTCTCGGTCGACGTCCCCTCCGGCATCGACGCCGCCACCGGCGAGGTGCAGGGCGCGGCCATCCGCGCCGAGGAGACGCTGACGCTCGGCGCAGCCAAGCGCGGCCTCCTGCAGCCAGGCGCGTCGGAATACGTCGGGCGACTGCGGGTGGCGCCGGACATCGGCCTCACGCCGTGCCGCGAAACGAGCGAGCTGCTGCTTGGCCAAGCGGACGATTTTTCCGGCTTTCCCCCGGCCCGGCCGGCGGGCGGGCACAAGGGGACGTTTGGCCATCTGGGCATCATGGCCGGCAGCCTGGGCTACCACGGCGCGGCGGTGCTGGCGGCGCGCGGCGCGGCACGGGCGCAGCCGGGGTTGGTCACACTGCTGACGCCGGACGAGGTGTTTGTGCCGGTGGCGTCGCAGTTGCAGAGCGTGATGGTCCGGCCGCTGGTGCCGGGCGAGATCACGGTTCACTCGATCACCGGAATGTTGATTGGCCCGGGGCTGGCTGCGGATGACCTGCCGGCGGACCTGAAGGAAACCACCGGCGTGATGTGGCGCGAGTCGTCGGTGCCGATGGTGGTGGATGCCAGCGCGCTCGACTGGCTGCCGTCGGGCGGGCTGCCGGACAAGGCGATCCGGGTGATCACGCCGCACCCCGGCGAGGCGGCCCGGCTGCTCGGCTCGAGCGCGGACGCCGTGCAGGCCGACCGGGTCGAGGCGCTTCGGGCACTCTCGGCGAAGTTTGGCGGCTGCTGGGTGGTGTTGAAGGGACAACACACGCTGATCGGGCGCGCCGAGGGCGAGGTGTTCGTGAACCCCACCGGCAACCCGGCGCTTGGCCAAGGCGGCAGCGGCGACCTGCTGGCCGGCTATTTGGCCGGATTGCTGGCCCAGCCGTTATTGCGGGAGGATGTCGGGCGGACGATCCGATACGCCGCGTGGCAGCACGGCGCGGCGGCGGATGAGTTGACGCGCCAAGCGCATAACTGGGTGGTCGAGGACTTGGCCAAGCGGATCGGCGGAGAGCGGGGAGCGGGGAATCACGAAAGGAGCGATAGAGCACGAAATTAACATGGATGGACAGGATGGACAGGATATGCGAACCGGGAACCGGGAACCGTTATTCTATGCCTTTACGAGGGGTTTTTTTTGGCCTACTTTTTCGGGTCTGCGATGCTGTCGCGAGGGGTGGCAGAGTCAGGCTATTTTTATTATGAAACAACTTCGATTGGATCGATTTATCAGCGGGACGGCTGCGGTCGCTATTGGCTTGGCCGCCGCCCTGCCGTTGGCCACAGCCGCCGAGGAAGGGCCGGAGAGTTTTGTCACCGCGCCGATCAAGGCGTTGGAGGATAAAAACCCGAAGCTAATTTGGGAGATGCTCCCGCCGAGTTACCGGGATGACGTCAACGGCTTGGTGCAGGCGTTTGCCGAGGAGATGGACGACGAGTTGTGGGACGCCGGGTTTGAGTTGGTCGCCGGCATCGGCAAATTGCTTATCGACAAAAAAGATCTCATCGCCGAGATGGCGGCGGAATCGGATGAGGCGGGAGAGATCCCGATCTCGGAGATCACCAGCGGACTCGAGATGGCCGGGACGTTGCTCAACAAACTCGCCAAGAGCGACCTCGGGAGTTTGGGCAAACTGAAGATGGTGGACTTGGGCAATGTCGCCGACACGTTGGGCAAAGATCTGATCCACCTCATTGAGGAAGCCGCGGAGGCGTCGGGCGAGAGCGACCCGTTTGGCCTGGAGACTCTGCGGAGCGTCGAGGTCATCGTGGTGTCGGAAGACGGCGACAATGCAACGATCAAGTTGAGCGGCCTGCCGGAGGTGCCGGATCTTGGGGCGTTGACAGAGTTGCCGGGCGGTCTGCCTCCCGGGTTGCCCGGCCTGCCGGACTTGGAGGAGTTGCCGTTCGCGGATTTTACCGAGCTTGAAAATGGCGAACTCGAACTCGTGAAAGTTGAGGGCAAGTGGGTGCCGAAAGATCTCGCCGCCGACTGGGAAGATACCATCAGCGCCGTCAAGGTGGGGATGGGTGCCGTTGAAGAAATGGCCGACGAAGACAAACAAATGGCGCTGGGAATGATCAAAGCGATCAACGGCGGCTTGGCCACGATCCGGAAAGCCAAGACGAAGGAGCAATTTGAGATGGCCCTGATGCAAGCTGCCATGGGTGCGATGATGAGTGCCGGCGGCGGCGAACTAGGGGGCTTCGGCGGGGCAGATGGCGGTTTTGGAGACTTCCCGGAGCCAGAGATTAGCGCGGCCCAAAAAGCCGAGGCGCGGCAACTAGCCGAGGGTGAGATCAGCCTGACCAACGGCGACATCATCGAGGGGACCGTGGCGGACGTCGACCAGAACGGCATCGTCGTGCGGCGCGACATCGGCGGCTTCGCGCGGCGGGCCAACTGGATGGAATTGACCCAGGAGAGCCTCAAGAAAATACGGCGCCTCGGCGAGACGGATCCCAATCGTTACAAAGGAGCGGCCGCCTACGCCGAGCCGTTCATCGAGCCGGACGAATCGCAGATGGAACGGAACCTCCCGCCCGGGCCGGTTCGTGGACTGGTCGAGCCGGAGGTGCCGTCGAGCGTGCCGGTCGCCTCCAAGATGGCGGCCTACGGCAGCGGGGGCGGCATCGGCCTGCTGGTGGCCATCGCGATCGGGAGCATGGTGGCCGGGCTGGGCGTGGCGGCGTTCCGGGAATCCAACGCGCTTCTGGCGGCCGGCGTCTCGCTAATCCTGCCGATCGTCGGCCCGATTCTTTTTCTCGTGAAACCGAAGGCCGAGTACGAGGACGACTACGACGAGGATGAGGAATACGAATACGAGGAGGCCGAGGCGCCGCAAGGGGCCACCATGACCGACACCGGCGGCGGCGCCGTGGTCGGGATGGTGCCGGAGGCCAACAAGATGAGCTTCGCCCAGACGGGGCCAAAGAAATCCGGGCTCAAGGCGCAGACCTGGACGCGCGGCGACACGCGGTTCGACCGGTCGTTTTTCCAGAACAACTTCCCGAACTATTTCAAGGTGGTGCTCGGCGCGGCAGAGCGCGACATGGCGCTGGCCATCAAGACCGGCAAGCGCGAATTCGTCGGCCAGCGCATCAAGCGCATCTCGGGGACGGACATTCACATGGAACTGCTCAACGGCAAGGAGCAGAAGATCTCCTTCAGCGAGATGGGCTCGGTTGACTTGCGTGCAAAATAACGAGCGCTCCCCGTCACCCCGGCTGCCCAAGCACGGCCCGACTGCCCAGTTTTCTGATGAAACTTCGCACGATCCTTCTGTTTGGTTCCCCCGGCGCCGGCAAGGGCACGCAGGGGGCGATCCTTGGCAACATCCCCGGCTACCTCCACATCTCCAGCGGCGACCTTTTCCGCGGCCTGGGTATTCAGAACCCGCTGCGGGAAACATTTCTCAAGTACGCCGGCCGGGGAGAACTGGTGCCGGACGAACCTTCCATCGGACTGGTGCAGGATGACATTGAGAACCGCACCCGAAACGGGACCTTCCAGCCCGAGACCGACACGCTGTTGCTCGATGGCATCCCCCGCAACGTCGCGCAGGCACAGTTGCTCGATGACACCCTGAACGTCGTCGGGGTGCTGAACCTGTTCTGCAAGAATATCGACATCATGGTCGAGCGGCTACAGGCCCGGGCGCTGCGCGAAAACCGGCTCGACGACGCCAACCTCGAAACCATCCGTAACCGGCTCGAGGTGTACAAAGCTGAGACACGCCCGGTGCTCGACCATTACGGCGACAGCCTCTCGCACACCATCGACTCCACCCAGTCGCCGGTGCGCGTCCTGCGCGACGTGCTCGAGGTGCTGGCCAAGCTCGAGACCTGACCCGCCCCACCGCCGTGACCCCGCCGCTGCGAGTTGTGTTCATGGGAACGGCGGACTTCGCCTGTCCCAGCCTCGCCGCGCTCGACGACGCGCCTGGCATCGAGGTCATCGCCGTGTTCACCCAGCCGGACCGGCCAAAGGGCCGCCAACTCATCCCCCAGCCGCCGCCGGTCAAGCGCGAGGCCGCGTCACGCCGCCTCCCCGTCCATCAGCCGGAACGCCTGCGGGACAACCGGCGACTCCTCGAGCCACTCGCCCCCGGCCTGATCGTCGTCGCCGCCTACGGCCAGATTCTCCCCCAACCCATCCTCGACCTCCCGCCGCACGGCTGCCTCAATGTCCACGGCTCGCTCCTCCCGGCCTACCGCGGCGCGGCACCGATCCAGCGCGCCCTCCTCGACGGCCAAGCGGAGACCGGCGTCACCATCATGCAGATGGACGCCGGACTGGACACCGGCGCGATGCTCAGCAAAACCGCCACGCCGATCGGGCCAAGCGACAACGCGCAGACCCTTCACGACCGCTTGGCCAAGCTCGGTGCCGCGCTGCTGCTCGAGACGATCCCCCGCCACGTGGCCGGCGACATCACGCCGGAGCCGCAGAATGACGCCCTCGCCACCCACGCCGCCAAGGTCACCCGCGACATGGGCCGCATCGACTGGTCGCAACCGGCGACGCGGCTCTGCAATCAGGCGCGGGCCTTCACCCCTTGGCCCGGCCTGTTCACCCGCCTCGACGGCAAACGGCTCAAGCTGCTCGAGGTCGAGCCGGCGAAAGGTGCCGGTCTCGGGCCGGGCTGCGTTGGCCAAGCGGACGCCGACGGGATCGTCGTCGGTTGCGGCGACGGCGCGCTCCGCATCACGCGCCTGCAAAAAGAGGGAGCCAAGCGACTGAGCGCCGCCGACTTCCTCGCCGGCAACCCGCTGCCCCCCGGCACGCAACTGGGCTGAAAAAAGCCGCTTGGCCAAGGGCCGGTTTTGACCGACATTCCCGGCATGGAAACGGTTGCCGAGACCACCCTGCCGGACGCCAATGGACGCTTTGGCGAATACGGCGGACGCTACGTCCCGGAGACGCTCATGCACCCGCTGCAGGAGCTGGAGGAGGAATATTTTCGCGCGCAGAACGATCCCGCGTTCCAGAACGAGCTGCAATATTACCTGCGCGAATTCTGCGGACGCCCCACCCCGCTCTACCACGCTGAGCGGCTCACCCGCGACCTCGGCGGCGCGAAAATCTACCTCAAGCGCGAAGACCTGCTGCACACCGGCGCGCACAAGATCAACAACGCCATGGGGCAGATCCTGCTGGCCAAGCGGATGGGCAAGACGCGCATCATCGCCGAGACCGGCGCCGGGCAGCACGGCGTCGCCACCGCCACCGTCGCCGCGATGTTCGGCCTCGACTGCGTCATTTACATGGGCGCGGTCGACTGCAAGCGCCAGGCGCTGAACGTGTTCCGCATGCGCATGCTCGGCGCGGAGGTCGTGTCGGTCGAGGCCGGCCAAAAGACGCTCAAGGAGGCGGTCAACGAGGCGATGCGCGACTGGGTCACCAACGTCCGCGGCACGCACTACATCCTCGGCACCGCCTACGGCGCGCACCCGTACCCGGTGATGGTGCGCAACTTCCAGCGCGTGATCGGCGACGAGGCGCGACGTCAGATTCTCGAGCAGGAGGAACGCCTGCCGGACCACCTCATCGCCTGCGTCGGTGGCGGCTCAAACGCGATCGGCCTGTTTTATCCGTTCCTCGACGACGACGGCGTGGCGATGACCGGCGTCGAGGCGGGCGGCGAAGGCATCGTCGACGGCAAACACGCCGCGCGGTTCCAAGGCGGCGGACTCGGCGTCCTGCAGGGCACGCGCTCATACGTGCTGCAGGACGAGGACGGGCAAATCCAGCTCACCCACAGCGTTTCCGCCGGGCTGGACTACGCCGCTGTCGGCCCCGAGCACGCCTGGCTGCGCGACGCCAACCGCGTGAAATACACCTACGCCACCGACGCCGAGGCGCTGGCAGCGTTTCAGCAATTGGCCAAGCTCGAGGGCATCATCCCCGCGCTCGAGTCGAGCCACGCCATCGCGGAAGTCATCAAGGTCGCGCCCACGATGAACGCCGACCAAATCATCATCGCGAACCTCTCCGGCCGGGGCGACAAGGACGTCGCGCAGGTCGCCGAGATGGGCATCCTGTGACGCTTGGCCAAGCGCTTGGCTTTACCCACGATGAACGAGCCGGAGGAAATGCGGGTGGACCGATGGCTGTTCGCCGTGCGGCTCTTCAAGACCCGCAGCCAGGCGGCCGACGCCTGCCGCAACGGCAAGGTTCGCCTCAACGACGCCCCGGCCAAGGCGGCCAAGCCGCTTCGAGTCGGCGACACTGTCACCGTCCGGCAAAGCCCGATCACGCGCACGCTCAAGGTCGTTGGCCTCACCGAGCGCCGCGTCGGGGCCAAGCTCGTTCCCGATTTCGCCACCGACGAAACGCCGGAGGCGGAGCGGGAAAAACGGCGCCTGGCCAAGCGCGGGCACGGTGATTCCAGCCGCCCCACCAAGCGCGACCGGCGGCTGATCCACCGGTTCACCGGAAATGGCCAAGCTTGAATGAGTGGGAACCGAAACAACGTGATCGGCGGGTTTGCGAGGGCGGCGTTGTTTGTGCTGTGCCTTGGCGTCGTGCTGCTTGCCGACCTGCTCACCGGGGACGCGCTCACCCGCCGGCTGGGCATCGAGCCGCGCGCGCTCAACGGGCTGGACGGTATGCTGTTTGCACCCGTCCTGCATGGCGATCTGGGCCATTACCTCTCGAACGCCATGCCGTTGATCGTGCTGCTCGGATTGCTCTTCGCCAACAGCAACTACAAGCCGTGGCGCTCGCTGGGCATCGTCTGGCTGCTCGGTGGCCTGGGCACGTGGCTGATTGGGCGACCCGGCTCAATCCACATCGGCGCGAGCATAGTCATCTTCGGGCTGGTGGCGTTCCTTATCGTCGCCTCGTTGGTGTTGCGGAGCTGGCGCTCGGCCGTCGTCAGCATGGTGGTCCTGTTCTTTTACGGGGGAATTTTCCTGGGCGTCCTCCCGCCGCTGCTGAACAGCAGCATGGCGGAAAATGTCTCATGGGAAGGCCATCTGTCCGGCACCATCGCCGGGGTCATCGCCGCCTGCCGAATTCGACGGGGCTAACCTGCTCCACCCTTGCCCAAGTGGGCGGACGACCGGTTCCTTCTCCCCTGAAAAAGAGATTCAAGTTTTCAGTTTCAAGGAATGGTGGCACGCTTTCTCCCTCTCCCTGGCCCTCTCCCGCTGGGAGAGGGTGTTGGAAAGCCAGCGCTTGGCCAAACGGGCGAGCAGGTGTTGAATACAGTGCCGCACGGCGCTTCGCCGCGCTCCAAGGTTTAGTCGTACTGCTTGAGCACCTCGAAGCGTTGGCTGCCCTTGCTGTTCAGGTGCACGATGACGCCTTTCTTCAGGTCCTCGCCCTCAAGTGCGACCTTGAAGGACGGTACCGAGTCGACGGATTCGCTGTTGATGCGTGTCACGATGTCGCCGGGGGAGATGCCCTTCTCGGCGGCGGCGCTGCCGTTTTCAATCGCGGTGACGATCACGCCCTCCCCGTCCTCGACCTCGAAGCGCTTGGCCAATTCGGGCGTGATGTTCTGCACAGTCATGCCCAGCAGCTTGGCCTTGGCCTCCTGTTCCGGCCGGCGCTCCGGCTGGCGAAGCCGGCTCACGGCGGTGAATTCGTCGGGGAACGCCCCGGTCTCGACCTCAATCTCCCTCGCCTCGCCGTTGCGCATCAGGCCAAGCATCACCGGGTCGCCGGCCTTCTTGGCGCGCAACTCGCGCTTGAGTTCGTCCGCCGTCTTCACGTTTTTGCCGTCCACGGTGGTGATCACATCCGCCAACTCGAGGTCAGATTCCTCCGCCGGGCCGCCGGGGACGAACTGCCGGACGACCACGCCGTCCTCAACCCCCACCGCCAGGTCACGGTAGTCGGCGTCCTCGCGCAGCGTGGTGATGCTCACGCCGAGCCAGGCGCGGGTCACCTTGCCGTCCTCGATCAGCATGTCAGCCACGCGCTTGGCCAGATTCACCGGCACGGCGAACCCGATGCCGGTGTTCACGCCGCGGATGAGCGTGTTGATGCCGATCACCTCGCCGTGAATGTTCACCAGCGGCCCGCCGCTGTTGCCGGGGTTGATGCTGGCGTCGGTCTGGATAAAGTCTTGGTCGAACATCATCTGGTCCGTGAACACCCGCCGCCCCTTGGCACTCACGTGGCCGACGGTGACGCTGTAATCCAGCTCGTACGGCGAGCCGACCGCGATGGCAAACTCGCCCACCTTGGTCTTGCTGGAGTCGCCCAGCTTCGCGGCGCTCAGGCCGGTGGCGTCGATCTTCACCACGGCGATGTCCGACTCGCGATCCACCCCGAGCACTTCACCGTCGTGTTCCTTGCCGCCCCGGAGGACAATTTTCACCTTGTCAGCATTCTCGATGACGTGCCGGTTGGTGAGGATGATGCCGTCCTCACGGTACACCAAACCGGAGCCCTGCCCGTCAAAGACCGGCTTGCGGGAGCGCGGCCGGGCCGGCGGCTCCTCCTGCTCCCGCTCCTGTTGCCGCCCCTGCTCCCGCTGTTGCCGCTCGAGATAGTCGCGAAATTCCTCCGGCAACTGGTCAAAAAACGGACTGCGCCCGAACGGGTTGCCGAAAAGCCCCTGCGACCGCGACTTGCTCGCCACGCGCACGACCACGACCGACTCGGAAACCGTCTCGGCCACCTCGACAAATGCCTGATTGAGCTGCTGCGCCAGCTTGAGGGCCTCCGACGGCTCCGCCGCCCGGCCGGCCGGTTGGGCCAACACGCCGCCCAGCAGGCCGGCGCTCAAAATCGTCACTGCTATTTTCTTCATGTTTCGTTCGTCAATTGCCTTCGCAATTGTCGCCGGACTTCGATTCGACTCAACCCAAAATGTTCAAAAAAATCGAAATGACTGGATTCGCTCGACACCCACCCCGGTTTGTGGATTACTTTGCCGAGTTTGGCCCAGCGCGTGCCGGGCCTTTTGCAGATGGACAAGGAATTATTAGCCAAGGCCAAGTCGCTCGGGTTCTCCGACCGGCAGATCGCCCACCTCACCCAACGCACCGAGGACGAGATCCGCGCCGAGCGCGCCGCGCTTGGCCTCGTGCCGGGCTTCCGGCTGGTGGACACCTGCGCAGCCGAGTTCGAGGCGTACACGCCGTACTACTACTCCTCCCACGACCGGGGCGACGACGAGGTGAGCCCTAGCGACACCAAAAAGGTGATGATTCTCGGCGGCGGCCCGAACCGGATCGGCCAGGGCATCGAGTTCGACTACTGCTGCGTGCACGCCGCCTTCGCGTTGAAGGAGGAGGGCCTCGAGTCGCTCATGGTCAACTCCAACCCAGAGACGGTCTCCACCGACTACGACACGAGCGACAAGCTGTTTTTCGAGCCGCTGACGCTCGAGGATGTGCTGCATATTTACGAACGCGAAAAATGCTGGGGCGCAATCGCGCAGTTCGGTGGCCAAACCCCGCTCAATCTCGCGCTCGACCTGCAGGCCAACGGCGTCAACATCATCGGCACCTCGCCGCAGAGCATCGAGCGCGCCGAGGATCGCGAGATGTTCGCCGACATGCTGCACAAACTCGATATTCCGCAACCGCCCAATGGCCTCGCCACCAACGAGACCGAGGCGCTCGAGGCATCGGCCCGGCTGAGCTACCCGGTGCTGGTCCGGCCCTCGTTCGTGCTCGGCGGCCGCGCGATGCAGATCGTCTACTCCGACGACGAGCTGCGCCACTACATGCGCACCGCCGTCGAGGCCTCGCCGGAGCGGCCGGTGCTGGTGGACAAATTTCTCGAGGACGCCATTGAGGTGGACGTCGACTGCATCGCCGACGTC
Organism: Verrucomicrobiota bacterium; assembly: GCA_014382705.1. Lineage (GTDB taxonomy): Bacteria > Verrucomicrobiota > Verrucomicrobiia > Limisphaerales > UBA1096 > UBA1096. The sequence goes on from JACNJE010000176.1 coordinate 18,796, forward strand.
GGCCTGTACGACGATCCCGCCGACGCCACCGTCGTCATCGGAGGGGTGCTTGAGCACGTGGAGTTTGCCGGCGTGCATTCCGGCGACGCCGCGATGGTTCTCCCGCCGCACACGCTCTCCGCCGAGCTCATGGACACTCTGCGCCGCTACTCCGACGCCATGGCCCGCGAGCTGAAAGTGACCGGCCTGATGAACGTGCAGTACGCCATCAAGGAAGGCACCGTGTACGTGCTCGAGGTCAACCCGCGCGCGTCACGCACCGTGCCGTTCGTCAGCAAGGCGATCGGCCGGCCGCTGGCCAAGCTCGCCGCCAAGGTGATGACCGGCAAGACCCTCAAGGAGCTTGGCTTCACGGAGGAAATCACGCCGGACTATTGGGCGGTGAAAGAGTCGGTCTTCCCGTTTAACCGCTTCCACGGGCAGGATATTTTGCTGTCGCCGGAGATGAAATCGACCGGCGAAGTGATGGGGCTCGACACCGACCTCGGCACCGCCTACGCCAAGTCGCAGATGGCCGCCGGCGGCTCGCTGCCGCTCGAGGGTCGGGTGTTCATCAGCGTCAGCGACGCCCACAAGGGGGAAGCCGCAGGCTTGGCCAAGCGCTTCGCCGACCTGGGCTTCAAGCTCGTCTCCACCACCGGCACCGCCGCCGTGCTGGCCAAGGCCGGGCTCGAGGTGGAGAGCGTGCCCAAGCTGGCCGAGGGCCGCCCCAACACGGTGGATTTGCTGAAAAACAACGAGATCCAGCTCGTCATCAACACCCCCTCCGGCCAGGCGCCGCGCGCCGACGAGATCAAGATCCGCACCACCGCCGTCTACACGAACACCCCGATCATGACCACGATCGGCAGCGCCAAGGCCGCTGCCGAAGGCATCGCCGCGCTGAAACATAACGGCTACGGCGTCCAGCCGCTGCAGGACTATTTGTAGCTTGGCCAAGCGCTTGGCCCGAAGCTGCAGAGGATCAATTTCTTCGTGGGCTTCGTGGTCGAAATATTCCAGTTTCAGGCAAATCAACCCGGCCAAATACCCCTTTCTCACGGCCCAACGAGCCGACGCCAGCGCATGCGCGACAGCCCTTTCACACCCCCCACGCCGTCGCCACCACACGCACCCGGCTGTCGGCGTCCTCCCGCCACTCCACCGGCACGTCCGTTTGCTAGGGTTCGACAGAGCGTTACCGCTTTCCGGTCAGAGCGTTCCCGTGAGCGAACAAAACGTTCCTGCGACGGGTCAGGGCGTTCCCATGACCGGACAAGGCGTTCCTGCGACGGGTCAGGGCGTTCCCGGTACCGGGTAGGGCCATCCCACGACCGGGAGGGGCGTTGACGCTATCGGAAGAGGCGGAGCGGGGGGCGGAAATATTAGCCAAGCGCTTGGCCAAGCGCGGCTACTGGTAAATGGCCCAAGGCTGGGCAAAGCCGGCGAAGCCGTCCGACGACGGGTCGAACTTCAGGAACGTGTCGCCGTAATGGGTGAGGTACATTTTCCCGCGCAAGCCGTCGTCAAGCGTCTTCAACTGCTCGTACGACGCGTGCACCACGCTGGGCTCGTACAGTTGGCAGTCGTGAAAGATGGCGTCCACGTTTTCCATCGGCACGTGCTCGAAGAGGAGCGGATCAAACCGCGTGTCGGCCGTGAACATTACGCGTCCGTCGATCAGCAGGCCGGTGGACCAAAACTTCGAGCCGGAGTTGTCGCCCTCGGTCGGGATGTGCACGGTGCGGAAAAGCATCAGGCCGATGCCCCCGACCTCCACCTCGTATAACCCGCGCGGCGACTGTGCGGTCTGCTCGGGATCAATCAGTTCCGCCAGATCCTCAAACCGGAACGTGCCGTTATCGCGGTGCTCGCAGCCGCCCCGGAGGGAGTGGTTCCAGAGGGTTTCCTGATATTCCCGGGGGAGGATGAGCCGGGGCGCCTTGTTGAGGACGTAATGGCTGTACAGCAGGAGTTCCTCCAGGCCGCCGATGTGGTCGGCATGACTGTGGGTGATATGGTAATAGTCGAATTCCCCAATGCCGATGCCGCGCGAGGCAAGCGCGCGCGGGACGGTCGTGCCGACATCGACCAGCAGGGTCACCCCCTTCTTGGCGACGATTAGGCAGGTCGGGTCATTCTGTCGGGCGAACGCCGAGCCAACACCGGGGAAACAGAGCGTCAGTCCTGACTGGCTTGCCTCGCGCAATCGCTGCAGCCCGTCCGGCGTGCCGGCGGCGATGGTTTGAATCACATTCATCCGATGCGAAACGGCATTTTTGCTGCGCGGATAGGTATCCTTAACCGCCGTTGGTTTGCAATAAAAAAGGGCAACATAGGGGTTGACGCCGCTGGGCACGGCAATTAGCGTTTGCCTGAACGCCATCAGACACGGCAAAGAAACGCATAACCAGCAGTATGAAATCAAAAGCAACAAAATGGCTCGGAACCCTTCTGGGTTGCCTGAGTTTGGTCGCCGTGGTCAGCGCCATCGCCGGCCCGGTCAACGAAAAATGCCCGCTCAGCGGCAAGGCCATCAACAAAAAGGCCACCTACTCCGTGGGCTTTTGCTGTGGCAACTGCCAGGGCAAATTCACCAAAGATCCGGCCAAGTTCATCGGCAAGGTGAAAGCGGCCGCGATCAACGATGCATGCCCGTTCAGCGGCAAGGCGGTCAACGCGAAACTCACTGCGAAGCACAAGGGCGACGTGGTCGCGTTTTGCGGCGCCGGATGCCAGAAGAAGTTCACGGCCGATCCCGCAGCGTTGATCAAGCAGGTCAAGGTCGCCCGCAAGACGGTGAACGACAAGTGCCCGCTCAGCGGCAAGGCGATCAACCCGAAAAAGACCTACACCGTGGCGTTCTGCTGCAACAACTGTGCCGGCAACTTCAAGAAAGACCCGGCCAAGAGCATCGCCAAGGTCAAGTAATCGTCCCCCGATAAAGTTTCAAAACCGCCCCGGCACCGGGGCGGTTTTTTTTGTCGTCTGGGCAGGCACTTGGCCAAGCGGTGGGAAGAAAACTACTCGCGAGCCTGCAAACAGGCTGTAAGCCTGACTCTGCGTGGCCGGGTGCAACGCACCCGGAAGAAACCGCACGTACCCCGTGTGCCCTGTGAGGGCACATCATCCGCTATAACTTCGAACCAGGGTTGAACACCCCTTGCAGGGCTGATCCTTTTGCCAAAATCTTTCCCAAGGGCGTTGCCCTCGGCTACGCAGAAGTCGCCTTTCAGGCGACACACATTACGCTTGGCCAAGCCGCTTCATCGCGTGATCCCGCGATCGCTGGTCTCGACGAATGAGAGGAAGTGTTCCACTTCGGGAAGCGACGGCAGTTCGGCTCGAATCGCCTCCAGCGCATTGGCGGTGGTCAGCCCTTTGCGAAACAGAAAACGATGCGCCCGGCGCAACGCCTCCTGTGCCTCGGCTGTTACGCCGTTGCGCTCCAGCCCCACCTTGTTGACGGCCCGCGTCCGCGCCGGGTTGCCGTCCACCATCATGTACGGCGCCACGTCGCTCACAACCTTGGTGCAGCCGCCGAGGATCGACATTTTGCCCAGGCGGCAGAACTGGTGCACCGCCGACAACCCACCGATGATCGCGTGATCCTCGACGATCACGTGGCCGGCCAACGTGCCGTTGTTGGAGAGAATCACGTGGTTGCCCAGCAGCACGTTGTGGGCAATGTGACTGTAGGCGAGGATGAGGTTGTCCGATCCCATCACCGTTGCCTCGCCGTCGCCGGTCGCGCTGTGCACGGTGACGTTTTCACGGAAGGTGTTGCGATCCCCAATGCGCGTCCATGTCGTGCCGCCCTTCCATTTCAAGTCCTGCGTTTTGAGGCCGATGGCGGCGAACGGAAAAAACTCATTGCCGGAGCCGATCTCGGTGTGGCCGTCGATAACCACGTGCGAGTGCAGTCGATTCCCTTGGCCAAGCGTGACGTGCTCGCCGATGATGCAGTACGGGCCAACCTCGCAGTCGTCACCAATGACTGCATCGGGATGAATGACTGCGCTGGGATGAATCTCAGACATGGTGTGCGCTTGGCCGGTCATTATCTAATGATGTACTGTATGTCATGATGATTTTCCGCATTCTCCCTCTCCCCAGCCCTCTCCCGCTGGGAGAGGGAGCCGAAAACTTCGTCCTTCGACATTCCTTGTTCGGTGTTTGATATTGATTTTCTTTAGCCGTTTGAATTTTGAATATCGAACAAGGAATGACCCAATCTGAACTCCCCGCCTCGCATGCCGCGTAAGCTCCAACGCCGCACTCCGCTTGGCCAAGCGCATTCGGTTTGATTCCTTCTCCCTCAGGGAGAAGGTGGCCGCAGGCCGAATGAGGGTGAACTTCCGGGTGTTTTTGTAAAGCTCAATACTGGATCGCCGGGTTAAAAAGACTTGAGCGGGGGCATCCAAGAACGCAGACGGAGCACCAGCGATCTCCCCCAAGCCAAAGGCTGTTCAGCCGCATGGCAGGGTTACTCTGCCAAGTGATGGAAACGGGGATTGTAGTGCCGGGGCTGGGCGGCTTGCCGGGGTTTCATGGTTCGGACGGAGCCGTCAGCCATGGCCACGACGCCCTTGTTTCCGTGGCGCGACGATAATTCGTCCAAGGGCCACACCCAGCCCGCGCTCATCCAGTCCTGTTGAACATCTTCACCCCTGAACGAATCTTCCCAAGGGCTGCGCTCATCCGCGATCATGATTACCTCCGACGGGGCATCCACCATCGATGCCTTGAAATAAACGCCAAAACTTAAATTAGATGACATTCCGGGTTTCAGGATGTCCTTGTCAGGAGTTCGAGTTGTTCTAGCGCGATTTTCATTGTGAAGTGCTTCTGTATATTTATAAGAATAACCAGAGTTGAAGCTGTAGCTGAAATAATATTTAACAGTATTGTTTTTTTTGTTTATATTCATTTCATGTCCATGTCGTTCAAATTGTCTTATCCGGCCTTTGTCTTCAGGGCAAAAGCCAAACTTTGAGCTGAAATACTCATTACGTTTTGCTGGAAGGTAGTGGTGAATTCCTGAAAAACTGTCCATGACTAATTGGTTTGTCCAGTAAACATACAGATGCGAAGACTCGTTGGGATAATAAGGCAACCACCCTGTTCCGAAAGGATTAGTTGTTATTGTTTTAGTAATGCGAACCGCTGGCAGTACATCAGGATAGGAATCATCGTAATCCATGGTAAATTGGAAACATGCGGAACTTAGAATATAATTAATATTAATGCAGGCTGCGACGTTACCTTGACGTTTTGCGTTCAGGAGTGCGGGAAGAAGTAATGCCGCCAAAATTGAAATGATGGCGATAACCACCAGCAGTTCGATCAAAGTGAACCCCCTTTTTTTATACATAGCAAAGCTGAACAAACGCCGACTTGACTGATTTGTTTAAAACTCAGCCAAGCCTTTGACCTGTTTGAATTGAAGCTTTTTTAAGGAATTGGCGACCAATACCCGAACCCATAAGAGGGCCACCAATATGCCATGGAAGAATTTGTTTGGTAAGTGTTAAACATATCCTCCCATTCATAAATCCAATCGCCTTGCACCAGAAACGAACCGTTTGGTTGCGGGTCTATCGATTCAACTTTTGAATAATTCCCATCTCCTGCTTTTGAAGGGTATGCGTAATACATCCCCCATCCTTCGGCATCCATGAATACGGCAAAATTGTCATTATTCGAATAACCGCCTGCTGAGGTGAATTGTCCGCCGATTAAAACGGATTCTCCACCATCATCTTCTTCAAACACTTCAATATCGTGAACCGCTCCACTAACTCCGTTCACTGATCCCATTTGATATGGATCATTGGCTCCAAGGCTGAGGGCTGATGCCGTACCTGTGACTTTATTGTATTTGACTAAACTGTAACAATTAGGGATGTGTATAGCGTTCGCAGCTAAGCTAAGCGTAGTACTTACTAAGGAGTGCGTAAGTAAGTAGACACAATTTCCCGTCAGGATGTAATATACGCTAGGTTTTTATCCTGGAAAAACCCTCGGATT
>JACNJE010000118.1 GCA_014382705.1 Verrucomicrobiota bacterium
CAGTGTCATAGTGGCTGACGGCGGCAACGAGTGGGCGCGTGTGGTGGCGTAGCAGAGCGCCCCCGAGTTGTTTGGGGGAGTTGGGGTAACAAAACCCGCCTCCCCCCCCCCCCCCCCGGGTTGGGGTATTTAGGCCCTGGTCTGCATGCCGTATTTATGGTCAAAAGCCATAACCGGCTTGGCGCTGGGAGGCCGTTCTCCTGCACTCAACGGTTCCATGGACGAACGCTTGGGGTTGGCTTGAGCCGGCCAACGGGCGCTTGGCCAAGCGAAGCCCGGCCCGGCATGTGGGTGATGCGTGTGGGGCCACCGTGAACGCGCCGCCAACGGATCGATTGAGGGCGTGGGAGGAACCCCCGTTTAGCGGGGGACGGCGGCGAAGTTGTAGGGCGGCCAAGGGCCGTTGGCTCGCAGAGTGAGGGCGGGGGCTTCGGCGGCGAAATGGTCCAGAGCCTGCTGGAAGGCGGGGAGGTTCCCGCACGGCACGAGGCAGGCGAGGTTCACCACGAGGCCGGGCTGGGTGGTGAGGGGCAGGGGATGCGTGTGCGCCACGTGCGGGGCGATGTGGCCGCCCAAGGCGCCGGCCCCGTCCTGCGCAGTGGCGAGCCAGTCGTGTTTCTCCCTCCGTTGGCGCAGGCGCGACTGGAGAAAGGCGGTGCCAGAATCATCCTCCGGTTCCAGCGCGGCCTCCGGTGGCTCCACGGCGAACGCCTTCACCGACCACTCCACGTGCCCGCGCAGGCGATCGAGGGATTCCAGGAACTCCGCCCGGTGTTCCGTGATCATCTCGCGCAACCGCGCCTCCGCGCGCAGCAGGGTGCCGAACCGGCAGGGCAGCAGGGTGACCTCGCCCAGCAACGCGCGCAACACCCGGTCATGCCGTCCCGCGCGTTCCGCCAGCCAAGGGGCGTCACCCATGCGCTTGGCCAAGGGGGCCTCGTCGTAATCCTCCCCGGGCACGCGGCTGAATACCGCAGCCAGTCCGTCCAATTCGCGCCACTCCACCGCGCCCGCCTCCACGCCCTCGGCCGGCAATTCAGGGGACCCACCTGGCTCGGCGATGGCGTAGAGGTAGAGGAGCGTCTCTGGCACGCCGGCAGGGTAGCAGTTTGCCAGGAATCCGTCATCAAGGATTCACTCCAGGCCGTTGTCCGCCTTGGCTGCATCGAGGGCGGCCTGCAGGTCGGCCTGCCGCACTTCCACCCTGGTCTTTTTGCTCTTCATGGCGACGGCACGCTGGACGGCCGTCATGGCGGCGCGGCGGCAAAGGCCCTCGATGTCGGCGCCGGTGAGGCCCGTGCTGGCGGCGGCGAATTTTTCGGGCTTTACGCCACTGGCCAAGGGCTTGTCGCGGGTGTGGATTCGATAGATGGCGTGCAACGCGGCCTCGTCGGGCAGGGGCAGCTCGAGGGTGCGATCGAAGCGGCCGGGGCGGCGCAGGGCGGGGTCGATGAGGTCGGCGCGGTTGGTGGCACCGAGGATAAAGACGCCGCGCAGGGCCTCCACGCCGTCCATTTCGCTGAGGAACTGGCCGACGACGCGCTCGGTGACCTGGCTGTTGCCAGCGGTGGTGTCGCGCCGTGGGGTGAGGGCGTCAAGCTCGTCGAAGAAAAGCAGGCACGGCGCCGCCAGGCGGGCCTTGTGGAAGACCTCGCGCACGGCCCGCTCACTTTCGCCGACGTACATGCTCAATAACTGCGGCCCCTTGATGGCGATGAAGTTGACGCGGCTCTCGGCGGCGAGCGCGCGGGCGAGCAGGGTCTTGCCGGTGCCGGGCGGGCCGCACAGCAGCAGCCCCCTGGGGGGCGCGATGCGGGCCTGTTCAAAATACTCGGGGTGGTTGATCGGCCAGACGACCGCCTCGGTGAGGGCTTGTTTTATCTCGTCGAGACCGCCGACGTCATCCCAGGTGACGCTGGGGATTTCCGTGAACACTTCGCGGATGGCGCTGGGCGCGATCTGGCTGAGGGCGCTCTGGAAATGTTCCATGCGGATGGTGAGCGAGTCGAGCTGGCTGGCGGTGAGCGTGCGGGCGGCGACGTCCAGGTCGGGCATCACTTCGCGCAGGCAGCACATGGCCGCCTCGCGGCAGAGGGAGGCGATGTCGGCCCCGACGTAGCCGTGGGTGATGCCGGCGAGGTGGGCGGTGTCGACGTTGTCGTCCAGCGGCATGCCGCGCGAGTGAATCTCGAGAATCTCGCGGCGGCCGATGCGGTCAGGGATGGGCAGGTGCAGTTCGCGGTCGAAACGGCCGGGCCGGCGCAGGGCGGGGTCAAGGCTGTCGGGGAGATTGGTGGCGGCGATGACGAGCAGTTGGCCGCGCTGCTTGAGGCCGTCCATCAGGCTGAGCAACTGGGCGACGACCCGTTTTTCCACGTCTCCCACGGCGCGCTCGCGCTTGGGGGCGATCGAGTCGATTTCGTCGATGAAAATGATGGCGGGCGGTTGCCTGGCCGCCTCGTCGAAAATCTTCCGTATCGCGGCCTCGGATTCGCCGTAGAGCTTGTTGATGACCTCCGGGCCGCCGACAGCATGAAAGCTGGCGTCCGTCTCTCTCGCGACGGCGCGGGCGATGAGGGTCTTGCCGGTGCCGGGCGGGCCACAGAGCAGCACGCCCTTGGGCGGGTCGATTCCCAAACGGGTAAACACCTCGGGATGGCGCAGGGGCAGCTCGATCATCTCCCGCACGCGCTCGAGCTGCCGGCCCAGTCCGCCGATGTCCTCATAGGTGATGGTGCCGGGCGCGCGGCCGGTGGCGGTTTTGGCGTCGCCTTCCTCGATAACCAGCTGGGTGTCGGGCTGCACCATCACCAGCCCCTTGGGGCGGGTGGCAACCACGGTGAAATCGAGCCAGCGGCTGCCGAAGAGCGTGGCGCGCACGCGGTCGCCTTTCTGCACCGGCAGGCCGTCGAGCACGCTGGCAACATAGTCCGCCTCGCCCTTGAGTGCGGCGCGGTCGATCGGGGCCAGCGTGATCTGTGTGGCGGGCCCGGCCTCGGTGGGGCCGATGGCCAGCTCATCGCCAAGCGCGCAGCCGGCGTTTTCGCGCAGCAACCCATCCACCTGCACCTGGCCCTTGCCCCGGTGCTCGGGATAGGTGGGCATCGCCTTGGCGGCGGCAGTGCGCCTGCCTTTAAGCTCGAGCAGGTCACCGACCTCGATGCCCAGCTGGGCGAGGTCCTCGGGATCCAGCCGCGCGATGCCGCGCCCCACGTCGCGGCTGGCAGCCTCGGTGGTGGTGCGGGTGAGGGTGGGGGGGGTGTTGGGCATGGTGTCTTTCTTGAACGCGGTGACCCGCGCAGCGCGGCACCGCTTTTTATCGGGTGCTGGCTGTGGAAAGCGCCGTCACCGCAGGGCAGTGGCGGCGCATTCCCGGTCACGTTTTCGTTTTCACCTTGGGCAGGGTCACCTGCAGGATGCCATTGCGGAACTCCGTCTTCATGCCGCGCTTTTGGCAGGGGCTGGGCAGGAGCAGTTCCTTTTCGTAAAGGCGCTCGTCGTTCTCGGCGGTGAGCTGGAGGACATCGCCGGTAAGCTGGAGTTTTACGTCGCCTTCGCCCACCCCGGGCAACTCAGCCACCACCAGCACGTGCCGGGCCTCGTCGAACACGTCCACCACCGGCTCGCGTCGCTCGGTGACGGTCGTCTCTCCGCTCTGGCGATCCTTGTGCACGTTGCCAAATGGCTCCACCTCCACCGGCCCGCCGTCGCAGGTCTTCACGGTGAACCCGAACACCCCCTTGGTGTCCTTGACGCCCTTCACGTTGAACTCTTTTTCCACGCTGCCCTGCCTGGCCAAGTCGGCCAGACCGGTCATCAAGTTGCCGAGGCCCTGGAATAGTCCACCCATGCCCAGGTTGATCTCCACCTCGGGGCCGGCATTATCGACAGGCTCGCTGCCGGTTTTGCCCGGAGCACTTTTTTTCTTGGCGGTCATGTTATTTTTGTTGTGTGGTTTAGGGGAATCGTCACCGTTTGCCTGGCACCCGGAGGGACGCCGGCGCTTGGCAGGAAGCCTGTAGGAGAATCAATCTATCACGCCGGGGGGGGGCGTCGAGCCCATATTTTTTCAACTTGTTGAATGTCGTCTTGTAATCCCGCCCCAGCATCCGGGCGGTGGCGCTCTTGTTGCGGCCGGTTGCCGCCATCGCGATCTCGAGCAGCTCCTTTTCCAACTCCCGCAAAATGCCGTCTCGCAGCTCCTTGAATTTCACTTTCCCCCCGAGCAGGTCGTCCCGATGGATCAAGGACTCGGCGTGGATAATGATGGCATCACCCAGTTCAAACGCGCGCGAGCGGCCATGGCTCACGGTCCTCGCGTCGGCCAAGTGCAGGCTGTTCACCTTGGAGTTGCTAAGCAGCACCGAGCGGCGGATGGCGCTCCGCAGCTCGCGCGCGTTCCCTGGCCAGGGGTGTCCGGTCAGCTCGCGCACGGCACCGTCGCTGAACTCGGGAACCGGCTTGCGCAATTCCAGGCAGGTCTCCTCCAGGAACCGCTGCGCGAGGTATAACAAGTCATCCAGGCGGCTGCGCAAGGGCGGTATGGCAATGGGAAACTCGGCGATGCGATGATACAAATCCAGCCGAAACTGATTCGCCTCCACCATCCCCGTGAGCGATCGACTGGAGGCACAGACCAGGCGGATGTCCACCGGCCTCGGCTGGGTCGCGCCCAGCGGTGTCACCTCGCGCTCCTGTAGTACGCGCAACAGGGTGTTCTGCATGTGGGGTGGCAGGTTGCCGATCTCGTCGAGGAAGAGGGTGCCCCCGTGGGCCGCCTCTACTTTGCCCACACGGTCCTGAAACGCCCCGGTGTAGCTGCCCTTGCGCGCGCCAAACAGCTCGCCCTCGATGAGGCTCTCCGAGAGGGCCCCGCAATCGACCGGAATCCACGGGCCATCGCGCCGGCTGCTCAACTGGTGAACACGCCGGGCCACCAGTTCCTTGCCGGTGCCGCTCTCTCCCTCCACCAGCACTGAGAAGCCCGTTGGCCCCACTTGCTTGACGAGGCTGGCCATGCGCTTGATCGCCGCGCTGGGCCCCATCCTTTGGATCAATTTATTCTCCTCCCCCGGTTGGCTGGGATCCGGCCGGAACGCCGCCAAACGCTTCGCCCTCGTCAGGAGTACGCCAGCCAGGCTGGCCACCGGCAGCTGGACGCTCAGCACATCATCCGCGCCGGCCTTGACGCATTGAACCACCACGCGCGTGGTTATCCTCTCAACAAGCACCACGATGGGGGTGTGGGGCTGCAGCCCATGCAGGCGGTGAATCAGGTTGAAATCGTCACGGCACGCATGGCGTCGGCTTATCAGGATCAGGTCGACGCCGCCCGGCTCGTCCCGGATCGATTCGAGGAGGATCCCGGGTGTGTCGAACCACTCCGCCACGCCACGCACCTTCTTGACAAGCGCCCCCACGGCGGCGTGATACTCCTTTTCCAGCAGCAGGAAAACGGCCAGCGTTGAACGGGGGTTGGGCTTTGTCGGTTTCATGACACGCTTGCCTCGAGGGCAACGTCCCTGCGTCGGTTCACGGTTCGGTTGACACTGGACGGATGGCAAACGCTGTCAAGCCCGTTAGGAATCTTGCGTGGGGCGTAATATGTCGAAAGATTCGCAACGCCAACGGGTTAAGCCATGATCCGGGAACCACACGCCGCCGAGTTTCCCTGGGGCACAACCCGACTCCAGGCTGGCGACGAAGGTTCTTCCTGCGGATAATGCGCCTGTCGCGGCGAGGTGTTGCCCGGCGAACGAGACGTGTGAGGCCGTTCTTCCATCCCGTGCTGGCAGTGGGATTCGCCGGCATCGCGCTTGGCGCGGAAACTGGATCGCCCGGGATTGCACGGGTGTATTTGCAGGGCGGGCAGGTGTTGGTCGAGGCGCGATTTCCGGCAAGCGCGGAAGTCCGGCTGCGCCGGCTCCGGCCGCACGCCGGCTCCGGGGAAGGCAGGGAACTTGCCCCGGACTGGCATCGGAGCGGCGGGAGCGCGACTGCGAGCCTGACGCGGCTTGACGGCAAGGCGGACATCGCCTTCTGCCGTTTTCAACTTGTCGACCACTCAAGCGGCACCCGGCTTGGCCAAGCGCGGTGGGTGGACAACGTGGAGTCGGCGGCCCGGCACGCGAACCCTTTCCCGGTCGACCGGGGAATCAAGGGGCTGCAATGTATCGAGGATATCGACGACGCCCTGCGGCTCGGGATCAAGCAGGCGGCGCTGAATGTCACCCTCGACCAACTGGTCGACTGGCGGGCCACCTCCGGACGGTTCTCGCGGCCGGTTGATGGCGGGGCGGTTTATTTTCACGCCGGCTACGTCGCGCACATCGACTCGCAACTGAAACGCCTCACGGATGTCGGCGTTGCCAACTCGCTGATTATTTACAACCGCATCCCGGGTTCACGCAGCGGGAGTCCGCTGGTGCACCCCGGCAGCGACTTGGCCAAGTCGCCGTTTCATGTGGGTGCATTCAACCTCGCCACCGAGGAGGGCGTGCGGGCCTATCGCGGGGCGATCGAGTTTCTCGCGCAGCGCTACTCCGATCCTGAAGACAGCCACGGCTTGGCCAAGCGCTTCATCATCGGGAATGAACTCCAGTCGCACTGGCACTGGTACAACCTGGGCGAGATGCCCCGGCGGCAGGTTGTCGAGGAGTACCACAAGGCGTTGCGGGTGGCCCACCTGGCCGCGCATGGCATCCATCCCGGCATCGAGCTTTACATCTCACTGGATCACCATTGGTCGGCGCAAATGGGCGGCAACCCGTTTCGCGGGATGCCGGGCAGATATTTCATCGAGACGCTCAATACCATCGTCAAGGCCGCCGGCAACTTCGACTGGCACGTCGCGTTCCATCCGTACCCCGAGAACCTGTTCGACCCGAGGACATGGGAGGACAGCGAGGCAACCGCCTCGTTCGACACAAAAAAGATCACCTTCAAAAACATACAAATCCTCCCCGCGTTTCTCCGGCAAAAAAGATTTCTGCTCAACGGCAAACCCCGGCGGGTGATCCTGTCCGAGCAAGGTTTCCACTCGGCGGACGGTGTCCGCGGCGAGAGCGACCAAGCGGCGGCCTACGCGTATGCGTATTACCGAGTGCGGCATACTGCTGGCATCGACGCCTTCATCCTGCACCGGCACGTCGATCATCCGGGGGAAGGCGGCCTGCGGCTTGGGTTGCGGCGCCGCCGCAACGGTGGCGAACGTCAAATCTACGAAGTCTTCCGCCGCGCCGACACGGCAGAGTGGGCCGACGCGTTTCGGTTCGCCCTGCCGGTCATCGGCGCGGACGCCTGGCCGGAGATTTTGCCGGATCCGACCGATCAGGGTAATTGACAGGAATCGTTTCTGCCGTACAGTTCGCGGCCCTTTATGAGAGAGGATTTACGTATTGCGATCGTTGGCGCCACGGGGGCGGTGGGGATCGAGATGATCCAGACGCTGGAGAGGCGCAACTTTCCCGTGGGCCAACTGACGCCGCTCGCCTCGGCACGGTCCGCCGGTAAAACGGTTTCGTTCCGTGGGGAAGCAGTTGCAGTGCAGGAGTTGACGAAGGAGTCGTTCGCGGGGGTGGATATCGCGCTGTTCAGCGCCGGGGGCGGCATCTCCACGGAGTTTGCCCCGGCGGCGGTGGAGGCCGGGGCGGTGGTGGTGGATAATTCCAGCGCATTTCGGATGGACGACTCGGTGCCGTTGGTCGTGCCGGAAATCAATGCCGCCGATGTCGCCCGGCACAGCGGCATCATCGCCAACCCAAACTGCTCGACGATCGTGACGGTCATGGCACTTTACCCGCTGCACCAGGCATTTGGCGTGAAGCGGATTTTCGCTTCCACGTACCAGGCGGTGTCCGGGTCGGGCGCGATGGGCATCGTGGAACTCGAGCGTCAGGTCGGCGAAATCGCCGCCGGCCAAGCGGTGACCCGGGAGGTGTACCCGCACCAGATCGCGTTCAACGTGCTGCCGCACGTCGATGTGTTTCTCGACAACGGCTACACGAAGGAGGAAATGAAGATGGTGCACGAGTCGCGAAAAATCATGGCCCTGCCCGGTTTTCAGGCGAGCGTGACCTGTGTGCGCGTGCCGGTGTACCGCGCCCATTCGGTCGCCGTCAGTGCCGAGTTTGAAAAACCGGTGTCCCTAGAGGCAGCCCGCGAGGCCATTAACGCCGCACCCGGAATCGACTTGAACGACAACCTTGCCGCCAACGGCTATCCGTTGCCACTGGAACTGGCCGGCCGGGACAACTGCCAAGTCGGGCGCATTCGCAAAGATTGCGCGTTCGACAACGGCTTGAGTTTTTGGGTGGCCGGAGACCAGTTGCTGAAGGGCGCCGCGCTCAACACCGTGCAAATCGCCGAGGTAGTGGCTGGGCTTTAACCCGCGAAACGGAATCCGTTCTGCTCGAGCATTTTCAACGCCTTCTTGTTGAGCGAGTCGCGGAACCAACGGGCAATCTCGCCGGCTTGTCGATCTCCGATGCCCTCGACCTGCCGGAGCTGTTCCGGTTTGCTGAGCCGCAGGCCGTCAACGGAGGCGAACGCCTCGGCCAAGCGCTTGGCCAACCGCTCATCGACTCCCGGCAGGTTCAGCCCGTAAAGCACGGCACTTGGCCCAGCTGACTTGCTGGCCTCCAGTTGTCCATCGATTTCGGCCCGATGCCCGGCTGAAACCCCACCGAGCCGATCCCAGTCGCCCGGGCCAAGCTCGTACAATTCGCCGGGGTGCAGCACCAACCGAAGCTTGGCCAACTGTTCCACTTCTGCTTGGCCAAGCGCCGGGATGTTGACGCCCCCCGGCGAACCCCATCGCTGAAGCCACTCGGCGACCTTGATCGGACAATCGAGGTTTGGGCATTGGTCGTCGATGATGATGGAGGCACACTCGGGACATTTCGGCCCGCTTGGCCCCTTGAAAAAACTGGCGATGGCATGAAGCAACGAAGCCACGCGGCGATTAATCGTGGTCGTGATCGCCGAGTCCCTCCTCCGGTTCGATGTACTCAATCTTGGCGGTTTTCTTCAACGCATCAACCAGTTCCTGCAGCTTGGCATCCTGCCGCTGCGCCGTGAGTTCCGCCTCGATGCCGGCGCGAACCGACTCGAACGGCTTCGGCTCTCCCGCCTTGCGGCCGGTGACCTTGGCCAAATGGAAACCGTGCTGTGTGGTGAACACCGGGCTGACTTCGCCCTCCTTCATCGAGAACGCCACGATTTCAAACTCGTCCATCAATTCGCCGCGCTTGAAGTAGCCGAGGTCAATCTCCTCCGCCGGCTTGTCGGAATGTTCCCGGGCCAGTTCAGTGAAGTCGGCGCCGTCGACGAGCCGTTGCCGCACCTCGCAGAGCGCCTTGAAAATGCCTTCCCGCTTCTCCGTTTCACGAACCGACTTGAAAATGTGCGAGGCGCGCACCTCGTCCTCGTCGCTGAATTGCCCGAGGTTGCCGTCGTAATAGGCGCGGCAATCAGCCTCGGTCGGGGCTGGGAGAGTTTGGCAGGCATTGTCACGCAGAGACTCCACCTGCAAGTTCATGCTGAGGTCGCGCTGGATCAACTCGTCCTGCTCCGGCGACAGGCCCATGCTCGCGTAAAACCGGTCGCCGCCGCCGTGCTCCTCCTTCAGCTTGTCGAACGCTTGGGCGACTTCCTCCGCGTCCGGCTCCGGGATCGTTCGCTGCGCCTCCTGCGTCAGCAACGCCCGGAAAGTGATGTTGTCACGCGCGTAGCCGCGAAACTCGTCGTCGCGCTCGCAGCAGGAGATCGAGCCGAGACTCTCGTAATGGGCCTTGATCGCGGAGAACTCTTGCTCGATAACGGCGTCGTCGATCGTCTGGCCGTTGACCATCAATGGCATGCCGCATCTTCATCCGCGAACGCCGGTTTGGCAATGGCGATTTCGCCGGCGCGGAGCAAATGAACTTGACCCGGCTTGGCTTCTCCGTGATTGAAGGGTCGCCTTGGTTGGCCAAGCGCCACGCAGAATGAACCCAGACGACTTCTCTCAATTCAGCCGGCGCGATTTTCTCAACAGCTCCGCCTCCGGGGTGGCCTTGGCCATGGCCGGCGGCGCGGTGATGGAACTGACGCCGCAGGCGCTTGGCCAAGCGCAGGAGACGCCAAAGAACGACAGCACGCCACCGGTCAACATCGGCGTGATCGGCTGCGGCGTGTGGGGCAGGGAACTGCTCAAGACGCTGGCGACGATCCCCAGCGCGCCGGTTGTCGCCGTGAGCGACACCTATCCGGCCTACCTGCGCCGCGGCCTTCGCGGCGCGCCCAAGGCCAAGGGATACCGGTCGCACACCGAATTGCTCGCGGACGAGAACGTGCAGGCGGTCGTCATTGCCACGCCGACCCATCAGCACCGGGAGTGCGTGCAGGCCGCCCTCGAGGCCGGCAAACACGTCTACTGCGAGGCGCCGATGGCCCACACGATTGACGATGCCCGGGCGATTGGCAACGCGGCGGAGACCGCGCCCAAGCTCAATTTTCAGGTCGGGCTGCAGACGCGCTCCGATCCGCAGCGGCATTTCCTGATCGAGTTCATTCGCACCGGCGCGATGGGCAAAAACGCCCTGGCCAAGGGGCAGTGGCACAAGAAGACCAGCTGGCGCCGCGTGTCGCCGAACACCGAACGCCAGAAGGAACTCAATTGGCGGCTCGACCGCGAACGGTCGCTTGGCCTCATCGGCGAGATTGGCGTGCATCAGGTCGATGCGCTGGGCTGGTTCATGAACGAGCGCCCCGTGGCGGTGAACGGGTTCGGCTCCATTATCCAGTGGGACGACGGCCGCAACGTGCCAGACACGATCCAGGCCGTGTTTGACCACCCAAGCGGCGCGCGAACGATGTACGACTGCACGTTGGCCAACTCGTTTGACGGGAGCTACGACCTAATCTACGGCAGTTACGCGGCGCTAATGATGCGCGGCGCGAGGGCGTGGATGTTCAAGGAGGCCGACTCGCCGCTGCTCGGCTGGGAGGTGTACGCCAAGAAGAACAGTTTCTTCGGCGAGACCGGCATCGCGCTGGTCGCCAACGCGACCAAGCTGACCAACCAGAACGAAGATCCGCACAAGGATCCGGAAGGCACGAAGCCAAGCCGCTTTCACGCGCTGGAGGCGTTTGCAAAAAATTGCCACAAACACCAAGTGGCCGTGGAGGATTTCGAGGCCCTGTTCGGCGACGACGACCCCGGGGCGCTCACCGGGCACCTGGCCGAAACCAACAAGCATAAACTCCCGTACGCGACACACCAGGACGGCTTCGAGTCGGTCGTCATCGCCGCCAAGGCCAATGAGGCAATCCTGACGGGCAAACGAATCGAATGGAGCGAGAGTGAATACCACCTTTGAGCAGAATCATGATGCAAACGATCATTCAATTTGGTCGCGCCTTGACGGTGGCGGCGATCATCGTGGCCGCCGCGCAAGCGCAGGCCGAGACCGTCACGTACTCTGCCAAGACCGGCAGCCTGTTGACGATCAGTGGGACGTCGTCGGTGCACGATTGGGAGGTCAAAACCCGGCTCATCGGCGGCCGAATGGAGTGGGATTCCTCCTTTCCGCTTGACCCGTCAAGGGCGAAACTGCCGAAGCTGGCAACGTCCCCGAAGGTCAGCGTCATCGTGCCGGTGCGCAACATCGAGAGCGGCAAGCAACGAATGAACGAGGTCATGCACGGCGCGATGAACGCCCAAAAACACAAGTACGCCCGGTACAGTCTCAAGGAGATCAAGCTGGCTGGCAAAGCGCGCAAAGCCGGTGACCCGATCCTGTTTGACACGAAGGGCACCTTGAGCGTCAACGGCAAATCCGCCCCGGTGGCCATGCAGGTCACCGTCGCCAAGGCGGAGGGGGACAAGCTCAAGGTCAGCGGCAAGGCGAAGCTCAAAATGTCGCAGTTCGGGGTCGTGCCGCCGTCCCCGAAAATTGCGCTGGGGCTCATTAAGACCGGCGACGAGGTCATCGTTGAGTTCGACTGGTTCGTCGCCCCGAAAAAATAAACGGGGAAGGGCAGGGGGCGGGATATAATTCATGCCCGCGCGTCAAACTTGAAACTCCGCGAGGCACGCGTGCGGGTTCGCATGGACAACGAGAGCAAAAAACTGAAGACCGGCTACCAGGCAGTGGCCGTCTGTTTGACGCTGGCGGTGTTTGGCGGGGGCATCTGGCTGGCCAAGGAGCAGATGGGCAGGCGCATCCGCGAGCAGGTGCTGGCCCGGCACGCCCAGGAATTGTATGCCATTTCACTGGTGCACCAGGTGACGATGGCCGAGTCGGGCGACGTTTTTTTTCTGGAGGACATCGCCGGCCAGCTGAGCGTCTACGGGGCGGTTGCCGAGTTGAGCGGCGCGCTGGGTCTCCGGTTGTATTCTCCGGATGGCGAGTTTCTTTTTGCCTTTCCCGAGAATATCTCCGACGGCGCCCTTGGCGAAGCGCCGCTCCGATCGGCCGCACTGTTAGCTCCAATGGGCCGGTTGGATGAAGCGGCTCCGGCCGGGGGCCTGTACTGGGAGCCGCTGCTTGAGGGGAGATCCGCTGACGAGCCGCTGGCCGTCCGGGAAGTGGCGCTGCCGGTCCACGTGGCGGACGAGGATGAACTGCTCGGCGTGGCGCAGTTTCTTTTTGACGGCTCGGATGCGCTCGCTGACATCGCGGAGCTGAATGCCGGCCTTTTACGGCAAGGCCTGTTTATTTTTGCCGTCGGAGGGGGTGTGATGTCACTGATCTTGGGGATCTCGTTCCTTCGGATCAACCGCATCCACCGCTCGCTGGCCAGGCGCACGTTCGCCCTCAAGCGGGCCAACCAGGAACTGGCACTCTCGAACCGAACCAGTGCGGTGGGCGGGGTGGCTTCGCACCTCATTCACGGGCTGCGGAACCCGCTCGCCGGCTTGCGGGCGTTCCTCGACGGCAACCCGGCGGGAGGGGACGACCTGTCAACAGCCCAATCGGCAGCCAAGCGGATGGACGGAATGATCGACAATATCGTCCGCACCTTGGGCGAGAATGCGAGCGGCGTCACTTACGAGTTGAGCGCCGGGGAGTTGCTCGAGATTTTCAGGTCGCGGTTGGAGCCAAGCGCCGCCGAGCAGGGGGTGCGGCTTTTGGTCAGCGGGGAAGGGGGCAGGGAACTGGACAATCGGGAAGGGAACCTGGTTCTGCTGATACTGGAGAACCTCGCGCAAAACGCCATCGAGGCCGCGGGCCGCGGAGGGCGGGTCGCAGTGCGCGGCACCGAGACGGCTGGGGTGACTGCGTTCGAGGTAATCGACACTGGACGCGGCCTGCCGGAGGCGGTGAAGGGGTCGCTGTTCCAGCCCGGCAACACCTCAAAAGAAAAGGGGAGCGGGCTTGGCCTCGCGATCAGCGGGCAGTTGGCCGGGGCGGTGGGTGCGGAACTGACCTTGGCCAAGTCGGACGAAAACGGAACCACCTTTCGGCTCGCCTTGGCCAAGCGCGGGCCGGTTTGATTCCTTCTCCCAGCGGGAGAAGGTGGCCGCAGGCCGGATGAGGGAGAACGGCCAGTTGATTTTAATAGCGGCTACCGGTTGACCGCCGGGCACATAACAAAACAAATCGTATAATGGCAATTTGCGGCACTCTCCCTCTCCCCAACCCTCTCCCGCTGGGAGAGGGAGCCGAAGGGAGCGCGCGCGCCTCGCCGGAATCTTTGGAGCACGGTGGTAGTCGTATTCCTAAACAATTAACGGACCGCGTCGAACACCTTGGCCAAGCGCTTGAGGGTCGCGCCCATTTGGCCAAGCGGAATCATGTTGGCACCGTCGCTGGGCGACATGGACGGTTCCGGGTGGGTCTCGATGAACAGCCCGTTGGCCCCCGCCGCCAAGGCCGCCTTGGCCAGCACCGGGGCAAACTCGCCCTGGCCCGACGAGCGGTCGCCGCCGCCGCCGGGTTGTTGTACCGAGTGGGTGGCGTCAAACACGACCGGGTAGCCGAACGATTGCATGATTGGGATCGAGCGCATGTCGGCCACGAGATTGTTGTAGCCGAAGCTGGAGCCCCGCTCGGTGAGGATGATTTTTTTGTTTCCGGTGTGGGCCGCCTTGGCTGCGACCTGCTGCATCTCGTTCGGCGAAAGGAACTGGCCTTTTTTAATATTTACAATTTTGCCAGTGTTGGCGGCAGCGGTGACGAGATCGGTCTGACGGCAGAGGAAGGCGGGGATCTGCAACACATCCACCACCGCCGCAGCCTGCTCCGCCTGTGGTTCCGTGTGGACATCGGTGAGGACGGGCACGCCTGCCTTGTCGCGGACGGCGGCCAGGATGCCGAGGCCAGCATCGACGCCCGGGCCGCGCCGAGACTTGGCGGAGGTGCGGTTGGCCTTGTCGAAGCTCGCCTTGAACACGTAGGTGATACCCAGCGCAGCGCAATGGCGCTTGAGCGTCCGGGCGATCCGGAGGCAAAGCGCCTCGGACTCGATCACGCACGGCCCGGAGAACAGGAACAATCGTCCCGGCTTCTTCAGCGATTTCCAGAGGGCGGCGGATGTCATGCGGTATCGGGCTGGCTGCGTGCGGATGAAGCGCCGCCTGGCCAAGCGGCGGGCGCGGCGAGCGTAGCGGCCAGCCGGGCGGTGTCGAGTGAATTGTCAAGGCAGCACCATCGAGATTCGCCCGGTGCGCTGGCGCAGGAAAAGGCCGCTGCGCCGAACCTGGACGATGTCCAGCGTCAGCCGGCTTCCGTTCCCCTTGCCGCGGAGAAGCCTTGCCGCATGGACGATGTCGTGCACTTCCTGTCCTTCAACAGCGACCACGACCGAGCCGACGGGAAGTCCCGCCTTGGCCGCCGGGGAGTCGTCATCCACTCGTGACACCACGAGCCCGTCGGTCGAGTTGTAGCCAAGCGACCGGGCCAGTTCCGGCGTCAACGCCTCCAGTGTGGCGCCGGTCATTTCCCGGATCAGGCCGGTGTTGAAATAGGCGCTCTCCGGGATCAGCTTCACACTGCAGTCGACCAGTTTCCCCTCACGCCGAACCTGCAACGAGACCGACCGGTCACGCCCGAGGTTGAGCAGCCTGTTGGCAAACTCGATGAAGTTTCGCGGGGCATGACGGTTGATCGTTTCAATCCGGTCGCCAGCGATCAGCCCGGCCCGGTCGGCCGGGCTGTCCGGCTCGACGGACGCCACCGTCAACGGGCGGCTGCCGGGGCGAACGACTGCGCCAAACCAATTCCCGTCGAGGAACTCCGGCGTGAAGATCCGCGAGAGCGATTCGTTGACCCGCTTGATGGGAATGGCAAACCCGATTCCCTCGCCCTCCTTGAGCACCGCGACGTTGATGCCGATGATCTTCCCGTCGAGGTTGATCAGCGGGCCGCCGCTGTTGCCCGGGTTGATGGAGGCATCGGTCTGGAGCCAGTCCGGGATGTCCAGCTTGCTGCCACCAGTCTCGGCGCGGCGACTCTTCGAGCTGAGAATCCCGCGGCTGACCGAGCCGCCGAGGCCGAACGGGTTGCCCAGCGCGAGCACGGTTTCGCCCAGCAACAGGTCGTCATCGCTGGCGAAGGTGGCTGCGGTGAAGGTTTCGTCCGGGTCGTTTGGGGTGATTTTCAGCAGGGCGATATCCGTGGCCAAACTCCCTGCGATGGCCTCCGCCCGGTAAACCTTGGCCTCACTGTTCTGGTCCTTGATTTTGACCCAGATTTCATCGGCATCCTTGACGACGTGGACATTGGTCAGCACGTAGCCGGAATCATCCACCACGACACCGGATCCGGCGCTTTCCTGCGGTGGCAGCTCCTGCGCGTAAGGTGCCCAGTTGTCGCGCCACCAGTCGTAGTAGTAGCGCACGCGCTGCACTCGCGTCTTGGTGGCGATATTGACCACGCTTGGCATCACCCGGTCGACCGCCTTGACCACCGTGTCGTGGCGGGGCGATTCCTCCGCTTGGCCAAGCGCGGCGGCGCATAGGGCCAGCCCGACGGCAGCCCCGAGTCTGTTGTTCTTTCCTGCGATCGACATAAAAATCAACTATGACAGAAGATCCCCGAAAGATGTTCATCCTTCCCCGGCGTCAATTCCCGGACAACTTATCCACAATCTGAGCATAAGGCTTGACGGTTGCCCCGGTTTTGCTTGGAATGCCGCCCATGACTTTTCGTCTGATTCTGCTGTGTGTTGCCTCTTCAATGGCCGCCGCTACCGTGGGCTGCATCAGTACGCCCCAGGGGAAACAATTCGGGGTACCCGGCGTTCGGGACACCGTGACCAGCCGCTACGAGCGCCCGATGGATCAGGTGCTCAATTCCGCCCGGGAAGTCCTCTCGCGAACCGGCACACTGACCGGCGACGACGTGGTAAACAATGCCGTTTCCGCCAAGATCGACAACCGCAGCGTCTGGGTAACGGTTGCCGAGGTGGAGCCGCTGGTGACCGAGGTCAAGGTTCGCGTGCGCTCCTCGCGGGGAACCGCAGATCAGGTCATGGCTGCGGAGATTGACAAGCAGATTGCCCTCGGCCTGATTGCCGCCCCCTGATCAGCCCTTCAAGCCTATATCTTCCTCATAACTGCCCAGCTGCAGTTTCGTGCTTTTCCGGTTCGCGCCGCGCAATTCGATCCGCAGATATGAAATGCGCTGTTGCGCCCGCGCCGCCGGAGCCGACTTGGGATCCATTGCAATCACCCGCTCCAGCGTGGCGCGAGCCGCCTCGTACGATTCGCCGCTCTTGACCTGAATATCAGCGAGCTTGTTCAGCCAGGCTGTTTTTTGGTGGACGGTCGTCCCGGGCAGGGTCAACAGGCGCTCATATTGTTCAATCGCCTTTGCGGGCTGCTTCGCGTAGTTGAGATACAACGCCGCCAACTCCTCGCGGTTGCTGACCGAGTCGGGGTGCATCTCAACCCGGCGCAGGCAGGTTTCCAGCGCCTTCTCACCGGCTTGTTGCCGGTTCGACTCGATGGCCTTGGGCAGCTCAAGCGGGCTGGTGAAGTCATCCTTTGCCGCCGATTCCTCGACCAGCTTCTGGTACGACTCGTTAAAATCGACGACCTCGGCCTCACTCTCCTCCGATGAGTCCAGGGTGGCCAGTCGCTGGGCGGCGAACTGGGCCGCTTGTGAGTTGGGCATCGCCTCACGGATTTGACGCAATGTCCGGCGGGCTGCCTCCGGGTCACCGGCAACCGCCAATTGCCAGTCCGCCATCTTGTTGAGCGCCACGGGGAGCCTGAAACTTAACTGCTCCTCATCAGCGATTGCTTCCTGAACGGTTGCTGCGGCGGCCGCCAAGTCGCCAATATTTTCAGCCTGAATGGCTGCCTTGAGCATCAACCCGTCGAAGTTGCCTGGATGTTTTTCCAGTTGCACGTCTACGGCCTCGACCGCCTCCAGGTATTGCCCCCGCTTGCGCCGCGCGTTGGCAATGCCGTATTCCGGCTTGTTGTACGAGATCCGGGAATCTCCCGTCAGCGCGTTTGTGATTGGGGACGCAGCCCATTCGCTGATTGCGGGGGTCCACCACAAGCCGAGAACAACCGAGCCGGGAAGCAGCAGAAAAATAAACACAACAAGCAACGAGCCACGGTCTCCTGCCTTGATCGTGGCGTAGATCATGAAGACCACCACCGCCAAGGTGACCCCCCATTTCACGATGACCTTGACCGGATCGTTGTCCGGGTTTTTGATTTGCTTGCGGATGATGTAAACCACCACGGCGGCCAACACCCCGTAAATCAGGAACGCCCCGTAAAGGCGTTCCAGCGTGGATTGCAGCAACAGGGTCATTTCAGGTGGAAATGCAGGCGGCTGCGCGCGCGGGTCTTGGTGTCCCTCATCTCCATCTCGTCCACCTGCCAGCGGCCGTCCTTCTTGGTGAGGCCTTTCACGGAGAACTGCTTCACCGGCTTCGCGTCAGTGGTGTATATGTCGGCGAGCAGGATGCCCCCCGTCTTGATGTCCACCCACGAGACCACGCGGTGGTATTCGCCCTTGGCCGGCTTGGGGTTCCGGCTCTCGAGCACGTGGCACAACCGGCTCTTGCGGCGCTGGGTTTTCAGGACGGCCTGGCTTGGCCAATGGAGAAACTCCATCCCGAGGTCGGCAATCGCAAACGAGGAGCCGGCCAGGCCGGAGTGAATTTCAGTCCGCTTGGCCGGCTGGGCGTTGTGTTCGTACCGGTTCGCTTGGCCAAGCTCGTGGCGCACGCGCCACTCGTCCGCGATCGCGCCGTCCCGCTTGGCCAGGCAGGTGAGCGACCATTGCGCTTGGCCCGTCTTCTCTACCCGGATGACAACCGGGGTCTTGAGCCGCTTTCGCTCGCGCTCGATCACCTCCATCGTGGCGGGCATCTCCACATTTTTCACCGGCACCAGTTCCCGGATGGCCTTCGCCAGTTGGCGGCCGTCCGGCAGCGGCTCCGCGGCCGGCAGCCGCACGGCCCCAAGTAGTGCGGCGATGAAAGCCACGTGGGCAAACCGGGGAAATGGAACCGTTCGTTGCATTGGCGCTAACTCCCGTGACGAACAACCTTATGCGATTATTCGGGGAATGTAAAATATTTACTTGGCATATTCCACGAACCGGTTTTCCCGGACCAGGGTCACGCGGATGTGGCCCGGGTATTGAAGCTCGTCCTCAATCTTTCGTGCCACCCGCCGGGCGAGGTCGTAGCTTCCCTCATCGCTGATCTTTTTCGAGTTCACGATGATGCGAAGCTCGCGCCCGGCCTGCACTGCGTAGCACTTGTCCACTCCGTCAAACGAGGCCCCGATCCGCTCCAGGTTCTTGAACCGCTGCAGGTACGACGTCATCGTCTCCGACCGTGCGCCCGGGCGGGAGGCGCTGATGGCGTCGGCCGCGCTGACGAGGATTCCCCAGATGAAGTCGTAAGGCACCTCGCCGTGGTGCGAGGCAACCCCGTTCACGACATCGTCCGGCTCCTTGTGGCGTTTCAGGAAATCCGCCCCGACGATGGCGTGCGGCCCCTCGGCCTCCTCCGACATCGCCTTGCCAATGTCGTGCAACAGCCCGATCCGTTTGGCCTTGCCGATGTCCAGCCCCATTTCACCGGCCAGCAATCCCATCAGGTGCGCCACCTCGACAGAGTGCGCCAGGACGTTCTGCGAGTAGCTGCTCCGGTAGCGAAGCTTTCCAAGCACCGACAAGACCTCCTGGTTGAGCGTGCGGACACCGGCCTTTTGCGCCGCCTCTTCGCCGACGTTGGCGAGGTTGTAATGGTTCTCCTCCGTGACCTTGGCCACGACCTCCTCGATGCGGGTGGGGTGGATCCGGCCGTCCTTGACCAGGCGCGCCATCGATTCCCGGGCGATCTCTCGCTTGATGGGGTCGAACCCGGAGAGCACAACCGTATTGGGCGTGTCGTCGATCAGCACCGTGACGCCGGTGGCCGTCTCGAACGCGCGGACGTTGCGTCCCTCCCGGCCGATGATGCGCCCCTTGATTTCCTCGTCGCCGTTCAGCGAGATCGTGGCCGTGGTGGCTTCATATGTCTGCTCGCCCGCGTACCGCTGGATCGCCAGCCCGATGATCCGCCGCGCCTTCTCCTCCGCATGATCCTTGGCGCCATCGACAATGGCCCTGGAGATTTGACCCGCCTCCATCTTGGTCTCGTCGCCGATAATTTCGAACAGGCGATCCCTCGCCTCATCCAGGCTCAGGCCGGTCATTTCGCCGAGCGCCTGCTTGTGCTTTTCGATCAACTGCTCCGCCGTTCCCAGCTTTGCACCGGCATCGGTTTCACGCTGCTTGAGGGCGGCCTGTTTTTGGTTTAGTTGCTTCTCATTCTCGAGCAACAACTGAAGCTGCCGGTCAAGCAGCGACTCCCGTTCCTCCAGCCGTTTTTCCCGCTGGCGAATTTCCTCGCTCTCCGCGCCGATCGCGTTCTCGATCTCGCCGCGCAGCCGGTTCGTCTCCTCCCGGGTCAGCATCCGCGCGCTGCGGGTCAGCACCTCGGCCTCGCGGCGGGAATGTTCCTTGAGGGAGGATTCGGTGTTTTGGAGGGCACGGCGAATCTGCCGTTTTTGGTCCTTGCGAATCCAGACCATGGCAACGATCACGACCACGGCCATGAGACCCAATAACCAAGGCTCTGCTGCTGCCAGGAGTTGCATTGATTTATTAAGCGGGCGGGGGGATCAGCCAGCCGCTCGGTGTGGCGATCATATCCATTTTGACGTCGTGCCTCGCCACCGGCACGTCAGGGCGCACTTGCTCCTCAAAGCAGACACCGCATTTCCCGGCGGGAATGCCGGCCAGCAGCCGGTCGAAAAAACCACCGCCGCGGCCCAGCCTGCCACCAAGGCGGTCGAAGGCTACCCCGCCGACGATGGCCAAGTCGAGTTGCATCGTATCCATTATTGGGCTGTCCCCCGGAGGCTCGAGGATGCCGAATTTGCCCGGCACAAGGTCGCTCAAGCTGGTGATCACGCAAGCTTCGTAGGCGCTTTTTGGGGCGGAAAAACGGGGGAGGGCGATTTTTTTGGCCAGCTCCAACCCATTGGACACCAACGGACTAACGTCCAATTCATCCGGCAGCGGAACATAAAGCATCGCTTGGCCTGCCTCCTGCCAAGCGGCCGACTCGAGGATCAGTCGGCAAACGGCCTGCGAGGCCTCCGCCGCTTGGCCAAGGCTGAGCGGCCGCTTGGCCAAGCGCGCCTCCTGCCGGGCCAAGCGCTTGGCCTCGGGCATGTCACTCTTTATCCCCGGTTCGCTCATCGTTCAATCTCGCAAAATGTTCCCGCCAATAATCGACCCGTGCCTTGATTTTCTTTTCCACTCCTTGCTCGGTCGGTTCGTAAAACCGGCGCTTGGCCCCGAGATAATCCTGCGCGACGAAGTGTCCCGGGAAGTCGTGCGAGTATTGGTACCCCTCGCCGTGGCCCAGTTTTTTCGCACTGGAATAGTGTGAATCCTTGAGGTGGCTTGGCACCGGAAGGGTCTTGCCGGAGCGAACCTCCGCCAGCGCGGCGTCGATCGCCTTGATGACGCTGTTGCTCTTGTTTGCGCCGGCAATGTAGATGGCCGCCTCGGCGATCGGGATGCGCGCCTCGGGCCAGCCGATGAACTCGGCGGCCTGGAATGCGGCGTTGGCCAGCACCAACGCCATCGGGTCGGCCAAGCCGACGTCCTCGGCGGCGTGAATGACGATGCGGCGGGCGATGAAGCGCGGATCCTCCCCGGCGTGAATCATCTTTGCCAGCCAATACAGCGTCGCATCGACGTCGCTGCCACGCATCGACTTGATAAAGGCGGAGATCGTGTCGTAATGCGCGTCCTCATCGCCGTCGTACACCACCGCCTTCTTCTGGATGCACTCTTCGGCCACTTGCAGCGTGATGCGGACCACGCCGTCGGCGTCCGGCGGCGTCGTCAACGCGGCAATCTCGATTGAGTTGAGCGCCTTGCGCGCATCGCCGTCGGACACCGTGGCCAGGTGTTCCAGCGACCCGGGTGCCGCCTCGCATTTCAAGTGGCCCAAGCCCCGCTCCTCGTCGTCAAGCGCACGCTGGATTAACTTGGCAATCTCCCCCTGTGATATCGGCTCCAGCTCAAAGATCTGCGACCTCGAGACCAGCGGCGAGTTCACGAAGAAAAACGGGTTGTGCGTGGTCGCGCCGATGAGGCGCACGATACCGTTCTCCACGTCCGGCAGGAGCGTGTCCTGCTGTGACTTGTTGAACCGATGAATCTCGTCAATGAACAGCAGGGTGGTCGCCCCCGAGTTGGCCAGGCGGTTGGCCGCACTTGCCAATACCCGGCGCATATCCGCAACGTTCGACTCCACGCCGCTGAGCCGTTCGAATCGGCTCCTGGTCTGTCTGGCGATAATCTGCGCCAGGCTGGTTTTGCCCGTGCCCGGCGGGCCGAAGAAGATCAGCGACTGGATGCGATCCGCCTCAATAGCCCGGCGCAACAGCTTGCCCGGCGCGAGGATATGCCCCTGGCCGACGTACTCATCCAGCGTGCGCGGACGCATCCGGGCAGCCAGAGGCTGGTACTGCTGGCCTTGTGGCGATTCGCCGCTCGAGTCGTCTCCCGGGTTCGGCTTGGCTGGGTCTTGTGAAAAAAGGTCGCCACTCACGCCGGGGCAGGGTAACAACCGCTGTGGCTGCCCCCAAAGAAAAAACCCGCGGCCCGAAAGCCGCGGATTTTATAAAACCCCGCCGTTGCCGTGTTGAACGAATCCGATGAACGGAAGGTACAAGTGGATCCGGCTCGCCGTAGATCGCGACTTCCAGCAAAGGCCTGTCGGTCACAACCCGAGTGCTGGTTCCTTAACCATTAGAACTAAGGTCCAGGGACAGTTGCAAAACCACGCGCAACAGCAGGGAAAGCGAACTGATGCAACAGGCCGCAACCTACGCCGAAAAACCGGATCGGGCAAGCAGAAACTGAAGAGGCGCGCTTGGCCAAGCGCAAGCAACGTTTCCGCATTGGGTTGACAGCACTGCTCGCCGGATCAAGAGTCCGGCTCAGCGATGGAAACGTTGAGCATCGATTCGGCTGGCGCCATGTTGTGGGACACGGCAACCGCCCGACTCGCCTACGCCGCCCATCAGTTGGCCAAGGTCGAGATGGAGATCGATCCCCCCACCGACACGCTGACCGCCGTCAGTGAGTTCGAGATAGCCGCCGTCCTGCTTCAGGCCGCGGGCGACCTCCAGCAATATTCCCTGAACATCCTGGCGTAACTCGGAATTAACACCACCAGACTGATGCCACTTAAATCACCTCGCCCATTTGAAAACGCAACGGTTATGCGCCATAACCGTTCTGCAAATCAATGATAGCAGCCTGCCTAAGCAGGGTGCTTAACCGAGGAAGAAGGTGGCCTCGCTCCACTACGATGAATGCGAAAAAATGTATGCCTGTAAAAATGAATCCAGCACACAAAAGAACGTATCCGGATGCTGTTGACTTTCGACAATTGTCAATTACCGGGACTGATCCTTTTCCGTTCGACGCACGTCAGGACTATTAATCTACCACTCACAACAATCGCAGCCGTGGTGCTGGTGGGAACTGCCTCTGCCGATCCGATTCACGATGCTGCCGCAGTCGGTGATCTTGCTGCCATCCAAGCGGAATTGGATAAAGGAGTTGATGTGAACGCGAAGGATAATGATGGACGGACTCCTTTGCATTATTCGGCTAATAAGGGTTACAAGGAGATCGTCCAATTGCTTATTGGCAATGGCGCGGACGTAAATGCGAAAGTTTTGTCAGGTAAATACAACGGAAAGACAGCAGTGGATATCGCTAATCAATTAAACCATCCTGAAACCGTTGAGTTACTTCGCAAACACGGCGGACGGGCGGCTGAAGAACTGGAGCTGATGCCTCTCTTGTCGGACATTCGGACATATGGGGAGCGCATCCAAATGGCTGAACTGGCAATCAACGGCAAGGTCGGCCTGAAATACGAGGTGCTTTATAGTTCCGACCTGAAGGAGTGGCATGTGATGGACACCTTTACATTAGAAACATCCCCACAGGTATACGTGGATAAGTCAGCCACAGAATGTCCACACTGGTGTTTACAACCGATGCGCTTTTACCGGGTCAAACTGGTCGAGTAACCACAACCAATGTTCACGATGGACCACCTCCTGCTCACAACAATCGCAGCCGTGCTTCTGGTGGGGTTAATATCGATTCAGTCAATACAACCATTGATTTTATCAATGACCGGGTTTCATGCGAAACTGTTAGTATGTCTCGTCTCCGCTGGAAACAGTGAACGAAAGATAAATATGAAAACCTTAACCACAATAATTACAGTCGTGCTGTTGGTGGGATGTGGAACAACACAGACGCAAAAAACAGTGGAACCGCCTTCAGTCAAAGCTGAAGCACCAGACATCTCAATTCATGAAACTGTGATGCTTGAAAATGTTGAAGTCGTCAAAAAGCATTTGGCTGCTGGGACAGATGTAAATGCAAGAGGGGAGGATGTCGGTACTCCTCCTTTGCATATTGCGGCTTTAGTAGGCAGCAATGAAATCGTTGAGTTACTTATAACCAAGGGTGCGGATGTGAATGCCAAGGAGGAGGAGGAAGGGTGGACACCATTGTTTGCGGCCGTCGGTGAGGGTTACAAAAAAATCATCGAGTTGCTGATTGCCAACGGTGCAGATGTGAATGCGAAGGATGATGTTGGCGACACACCGCTAGATATGGCCATCGGTTTAGAACAACAAGAAACAGCCGACCTCCTCCGCAAACACGGCGGCAAGACGAGTGAAGAATTGAGAGCTGAAGAGAAATGAAACCTTTATGGACTTAATAGCACCCCTCATAATACTTATCTCTGCTTTGTTCTTGTTAATTATACCGATAGCATTTGGGTTTTCTGTGCTTTCCGCTGCTACAATCAAAACAAAGCGAATCGTGCAAATTGTCGCAACCGTGATGCTGGCATTAGCTACAGTGGGGGTCGCTTTAATATGGATTATGTTTGCAGTAATAGGAGGGTACCAATCCGGTTACCGGAGCGGTTTTACTATGATTGTATATTATTCTCCTTGGTATGTAACCGGCTTGTGGATTGTTAACATTGGTGTTTGCTTGATAAATTTGTTTGGCAAGAACGATAGAGTTAAAAAAATAATTGGAATATTATTATACGGACTCGTGACTGTAACGATAATTTCTGCGGCTTATTGGTGGCCCGAAGCAATCGCCAAACTGCTCTGGAATACCTTTTTTCCGGCACGGAACATTTAATCGGCATTATTCAAAGCTGAAGGGAAATGAAACACCTCCTACTCACAACAATCGCAGCCGTGCTTCTGGTGGGGTGCGCTA
>JACNJE010000152.1 GCA_014382705.1 Verrucomicrobiota bacterium
TCTTCCTCAGCATCCTGCATAGCATGGGCATCGAGGAAGAACGCTTCGCCGACAGTAGCAAGACCGGGGGGCGATCCGTCTTTACCAAGGCGTAAACGAAGGGTGCAACACTCCGGGTTCTGGTTCCCCGGCTGCCAACGGGCTTCGCTTGTTGGCGGCAATTCGGTGTCCCCCTGCTTTAAGGCAACAGATGCATGACAAACGATGGGCATCCTGTTACAAACCGGCAGACTGAAATTGGCACGCAAAATCTCCAATCTGGCATTGGTATTCCTGTGTGGATGGGCAAACGCGGCAGAGTTGGACTTCGCCCGTGACATCCGGCCGGTATTGTCGGACGCCTGCTACCATTGCCACGGCCCCGACGCCAAGGTTCGCAAGGCCAAGCTGCGGCTCGACGACCGCGCGGCAGCACTGGAGGCCGCTGTGATAGCCGACGGCGAGATGCTGCGCCGGCTCACGAGCAACGATCCGGAGGAACGCATGCCGCCGGCGGATTCGAACCGTCCGCTGCACGACAAAGATCGCGCCAAGCTGGTGCAGTGGCTCCGGGCCGACGCCGCTTGGCCAAGCGACGACCAGCACTGGGCTTTCGTGCCTCCCAAGCGGCCGCGCTTGGCCAAGGTGAACGACGCCGCTTGGCCAAGGAACGGCATCGACCACTTCGTCCTGGCCAAGCTGGAAAGCGAGCAGCTCGCGCCCTCCCCGGAAGCTGACAAGGCCACACTGCTGCGCCGTGTTTCGTTCGACCTCACCGGCCTGCCGCCGACCACCGGCGAGCTCGACGCCTTTCTCTCCGACCTCTCTCCGGACGCGTACGAAAAAGCAGTCGATCGCCTGCTCGACTCGCCGCGTTACGGCGAGCACATGGCGCTGGGCTGGATGGAGGCCTCCCGCTACGCTGACACCGACGGCTACCAAAACGACCGGCTCCGCTACATGTGGGTGTGGCGCGATTGGCTGATCAAAACACTCAACGACAACATGCCGTTCGACCGGTTTGTCACCGAGCAACTGGCGGGCGACCTGTTGCCGGACCGCAATTTTTTCACGCAAGTGGCCACCGGCTTCAATCGCAACCATCGCATCAACTCCGAGGGCGGCTCGATTCCGGACGAGTGGATCGTCGAGTACGTTGCCGATCGCGTGGAGACAATGGGCACGATGTTCCTCGGCCTCACGCTGAACTGCGCGCGCTGTCATGACCACAAATACGACCCGATCGCGCAGAACGATTTTTATCGCTTGTTCGCCTTCTTCAACGGCATTGACGAAGCCGGCCTCGGACCAAACAACGGCAACAGCCCACCGTTCATCCCAGTACCAAAAAGCTGGCCGAACCTGTCCGCGGACGAGGCCAAGTACGTCGAACCGGAACCGATGAAAATCAAAGTCGTACAAACCTCTGTGCCTCGACCACAGCCGGGCGCAACCAACACAGTGATGGTACTGCACGAGTTGGCCAAGCCGCGCGCCACCTATCGACTCGAGCGCGGCCTGTATGACCAACCGGACAAGTCAAAGCGCCTGCATGCGGCCACACCACCCGTGCTCCGGCCGTGGAAAGATCGATGGCCGAGAAACCGACTTGGCCTCGCACGGTGGCTGGTCGATCCCGCGCATCCGCTCACCGCGCGCGTCACGCTTAACCGCCTGTGGCAGCGTTACTTCGGGGTGGGACTCGTGAAAACGAGCGAAAATTTCGGCGTCCAGGGAGAGTTCCCAAGTCACCCGGCACTACTCGATTGGCTGGCCACGGAATTCATCCGGCACAGGTGGGACATGAAGGCGATGCACAGGCTTATCGTCACGAGCGCCACCTATCGGCAAAGTTCATCAGCATCGTCCACATTGCTGAAACGGGATCCCGAAAACCGACTGCTTGCCCGTGGCCCGCGCAAGCGCCTCACGCCATATGCCATTCGCGACGCAGCGCTGTTCACCAGTGATTTGCTGAATGGAAAAATCGGCGGGCCATCGGTGAAGCCGTACATGCCGCCGGGTATTTGGCGCAGTATCTCCAACGCAAGCTACGAACAGGACAAGGGTGGCAAACTTTACCGGCGCGGCATGTACACCTACTGGCGTCGGACAGTGCCTCCACCGACGATGATGACCTTCAATGCCGCTGCCCGTGAGTTCTGTACCGTCCGCAACAACCTCACCACCACGCCGCTGCAGGCGCTGACGATGATGAACAACAAAACCTTCGTGGAGGCGGCGCGCTTCCTCGCCGAGCGGATGATGCAGCCGGAGGGCCAGCCGCCGCGCCAACGCATAACGGAAGCGTTCCGGCGCGTGACCAGCCGCGAGCCGCGCAAGGCGGAACTTGATCTGTTGATGAACGATTTCCGGGTTTACCAAACGGATTTCCGTGCAAACGAGAAGGCGGCCAGCCAGCTTTTATCCGTGGGCGAAAGGCCGCGCGACCCCAACCTCCCCGCCGCCGAACTGGCCGCCTACTCGCTGGTGGCGAACACCATCCTAAACCTCGACGAAGCCATCATGCAAAACTGACATGAATCCGCTGACCGAACTCCACATGCAACAAACGCGGCGGGCGTTTCTTGAACGCAGCACGCTTGGCTTGGGCACCATGGCGCTGGGTTCGATGCTCAATGGCCAAGCGGCCAGCCGCAATGCCATCGACGGCCTGGCCGGCCTGCCCCATTTCGCTCCAAAGGCCAAGCGGGTGATTTATTTGTTTCAGTCCGGCGGGCCATCACAGCTCGACCTCTTCGACCACAAGCCGCACTTGGCCAAGCGCTTCGGCGAGGAGGTGCCCGAGTCGATCTATCCGGCCGAGCGCAAAACGACGATGACCTCCGGCCAAAAATCATTTCCCTGCGCGCCCAGTACGCTGAAGTTTGCCCAGCATGGCCAAGCGGGAACGTGGCTGAGCGATGCGTTGCCGCACTTGGCCAAGTGCACCGACGACGTGTGCGTCATCAAGAGTATGCACACCGAGGCGATCAACCACGATCCCGCCGCGATGCTGTTCCAGACCGGCTCGGTCATTCCCGGTCGACCGAGCATGGGAGCCTGGGTGAGCTACGGCCTTGGCAACGGCAACGCCAACCTGCCATCGTTCGTGGCGCTGACCTCCAACGGGCGAGCCAAGGCCGGCCAACCGCTTTACGACCGGCTGTGGGGTGCGGGCTTTTTGCCGGGGCGGTTTCAGGGCGTGAAATTTCGCGGCCAAGGCGACCCGATTCTCGACCTGTACAACCCGGCCGGTGTCACGCGCATCCAGCGTCGTCGGATGCTTGATTCGCTGAACAATCTCAATCAAAGGCAGGCCAGCCGCTTCAATGATCCCGTCATCGCCACCCGTATCGCGCAGTACGAACTGGCGTTCCGAATGCAGATGAGCGTGCCGGAACTGATCAACGTCCGGAGTGAACCACGGCACATTCTCGACCAGTACGGCCCCGACGCGACGAAGGTTGGCAAGTACGCGTACAACTGCCTGTTGGCGCGGCGTCTCGCCGAGCGTGGCGTGCGCTTCATCCAGCTTTACCACCGTGGCTGGGATGCCCACAACAATGCCCCCAAACAGGTGCCGGCCCAGTGCCGCGACACCGACCGCCCCACCGCCGCGCTGCTGCTCGACCTCAAGCAGCGCGGCATGCTCGATGACACACTCGTCGTGTGGGGCGGCGAATTCGGCCGCACCATTTACTGCCAAGGCAAACTGACTCGTGAGGTTTACGGACGTGACCATCATCCAAACTGCTTCACCTACTGGATGGCCGGCGGCGGCGTGCGCGGCGGCGTCACCCACGGCGAAACGGACGACTACAGCGTGAACGTCACCGAGAACCCGGTGCACGTGCACGACCTGCAGGCCACCATCCTGCACCAGCTCGGCATCGACCACGAGCGACTCACCTTCCGCCATCAAGGCCGCTATTTCCGCCTCACCGACGTTCACGGCAAGGTTGTAAATGACGTGCTGAGTTGATTGCACGAACCACGAACTCTCTCACCCTGGTTGCCCTAATAGATTATCAACTTCACACGACATGAAACATATCACCACACTAACCATCACGGCGGCTGTATTGATCGGGGCTCTCCGAGCCACCGCCGCCCCTCAACCCAATGTCATCGTGATCCTCGGCGACGACATGGGGGTTGATTCCGTCTCGGCATTCAACCCGAAGATGGGGCTCAAGACACCGGCCATCGACCGGCTGGCGAACGAGGGGATGAGTTTTATGGACGCCCACTCGACGTCCGGCGTTTGTTCGCCCACTCGGTACGGTCTGCTGACCGGGCGTTACAATTGGCGCAGCCGGCTCAAGCGCGGCATCGTGGGCAAATGGGAGCGCCCGTTGATCGCCGACGCGCGCCTCACGCTGCCGGAGATGTTTGGCGCACACGGCTACGCCACGTGCATGATCGGCAAGTGGCACCTTGGCTGGCACTGGCCGAAAAAAGGCGGCGGCACGACCGAAAAAATGGGCGAGATTGATTTCAGCCAGCCGATCAAGGGCGGGCCGAACAGCCACGGTTTCGATTACTTTTTTGGGGATGACGTGCCGAACTGGCCGCCTTACGCGTGGCGCGAGAATGAGCGTCTCCTCGGCAACCTCACCGCACAGATGAAACAGGGCGCGATGATCGGCGTTTCCGCCGGGCCGGCAGTGGCGGAGTGGGATTTCTCAGCTGTGCTGCTCGAGTACGGAAAGCGCTGCGCCGATTATGTTCGCGGCCGCAAGGACAAAGAGCAGCCGTTCTTCCTGTATTTCCCCATGCCCTCACCCCACACGCCGATCGCACCGGGCGGCAAGTTCAACGGCATCAGCGGCATCAGCGGCTACGCCGATTTTCTGGTGGAAACCGACTGGGCCGTCGGAGAGATTTTGAAGGCACTGGACGACACCGGCCAAGCGAACGACACCGTTGTCATCTTCACCTGCGACAACGGCACCTCTCCCAAGGCGGACTTTGCGCGGCTCGATGATGCCGGAGTGCACCTGAACGTTAACTGGCGCGGCTGGAAGGCCGACGCCTACGAGGGCGGTCATCGCGTACCGTTCACCGTGCGCTGGCCCGGCCACATTCGACCCGGCTCGCGCAGCGACGAGACCATCGCGCTCACCGACATCATGGCCACCTGCGCCGGCATCCTCGGCACCGAGTTGCCCGCCAACGCCGCCGAGGACAGCGTCAGCCTGCTCCCCGAGTTGCGCGGAGAAAAACGGGGGAAGCCGCTGCATGACATTGTGATCCATCATTCTGGCAGCGGTCATTTCGCCATCCGTAAAGCTCAGTGGAAACTCCTGCTGTGCAGAGGTTCCGGCGGCTGGAGTCCCCCGCGCGAGGCTGAGGCTGCGAAGAAACAGCTGCCGATGCTGCAGCTGTACGACTTGGCCAGCGACCCAAGGGAAACGGAGAACCTGCAAGCCAAGCTGCCCGGCAAAGTGGCGGAATTGGCGAGCGACTTGGCCAAGGCGTTTCGAGACGGCCGCACCACCCCCGGTCCGCAACAGAAGAACGAAGGCTGGCCCAACACCATCCCCCGCCCCATCCTCGAGAAATTTCCCCAGCTCGCCGATCCGAATATCAAGTCGTAACAACGCGCTTGGACGACACAGCGCTCAAGTGGCTCACTCCAGCATCAATGGCGTCAGCAGTATGCCAGCGCGTTGGGGGTTGTCTTTTTGATTGGACGTGGCATTTTGAATGTATGGACAGTAATGAGGCAACCAATGGGTATCATTCGGATCGGGAAATCCTCGGAGGTGAATCGGTGTTCGCGGGTACCCGCGTTCCGGTGAAAACACTGCTGGACTATCTCGAGGCTGGCGAGACAATCGATGATTTCCTGGAGGGTTTCCCGTCCGTGACACGTGAGCAGGTGATTCAGTTTATCGAGACCGCCAAGGCCGAACTGCTTGAGCCCGCTTCGTGAAAATATTGCTCGATGAATGCTTGGATTGGCGACTCGCCCACCAACTGCCCGGGCACGATGTCAGCACGGTCCGCGACATGGGATGGCTCGGTGCCCAAAATGGCCGGTTGCTCGAGTTGGCCCAGGAGCAGTTTGATCTGTTCGTCACCGTGGATCATCATCTGCCCAACGAGCAACAACTGTCCCAATACGACCTCGCCATCGTCGTCTTGAGGGCGCAAAGCAACGCCCGGAAGGATTTAATCCCGCTGATGCAAAAAATGTTGCCGCGCCTTCCGGAGTTTCAAACTGGAAGGGCAACATGGATTGCGTCTGGCTCTCGTGACTAAACCGTTGAATCCGCCACGTTACGCTCACTCCAGCAGGTAGGCCACGAGATTGAGGATTTGTTGCCCGGTCAGCGTGTTCACCGTGCCGGGGGGCATGTTGGAGATGTTCAGTTTTTTGCGGCTTTCGATCAACGCCTTGGCCAGAGTGAACGGTGCCGACGTCGCTGACAAACTTCGCAACCGCACCACGGCGTCGGTCTCCTCCTGCACTTGGCCAAGGTGCACAGTGCCGTCGCTCATGGTGAACTGCTCCATGGCGTAAGTCTCGGTGATCGTTCTCGACGGCTCGAGGATCGACTCGAGCACGGCGCGCGGCGTCAGCCGCTTGGCCAAGCCGGTCAAGTCCGGGCCAACGCTGCCGCCGCGCCCCTTGAGCCGGTGGCACTGGGCGCAGCCGGTTTGCTCAAACGCCCTTTCCCCCTCGGCCAGCGACCGGCCTTCTGCCAGCCCGTCCAACGCCGGCTCAAGGTCGGCCATCCTCCAGTTCTTTACAAAAACAGCGCTTGGTTTCAGGCCGCTGATCCAGTCGCGAAACAGACCGACCGCCGCGTGATCGACCGCGCCCGAGACCAACGGCGGCATCTGTCCCCTGCCCCTTCGGCTCAACCGCTGCAGCAGCACCGACTGGCCCGGTGCGCCCGGCGACACGAGCATGGCGTTGGCGATGCCAAACGTGTCGTGCTGCGGCCGCGCCTCGATCAGGTTCATCGCGTCGTGGGCGGTGTCCAGTTTCAGTTCCATTGTCGAGTTGCCGCCGCCGGACCGGGTGTGACAGGCCGCGCAATTGATGTGCAGATAGGAGCGCACCCGGCGGTCCAGGTCCTCGCCCGTGTCGTACGGATCGACCAGTGCGCCACCCCGGCGGCTCCCGCTTCGCGGGGCGTCGCGCAACAGCCCCACGTGCGACAGCGTCCGGAGTTGATCGGCCGCGATCGCGCCGTAGTCGTGGTCGTGGTCGCGGTTCATGTTCGCGCCGGTGATGCCGAGGATGTACCCGCCCGCCCGGCTGTGGCAGGCCATGCAGTCCGCCCGGCTGGGGAACGCCCAGTCGTGGCGCCGGAATTGCCCCAGTGCCCCGGGATCGGCCATGCGAAAGGTCGCCTTGGCCCCGGCGGGGGCGACCAGCGCGGCGTCGGTCTGTGCCTCGTTCCACCGGTACGAATAACCGACCCACTCGTTCTGCTGCCGAAGCAGGATCCGGGTCTCCACCCGGAACGGCTTGGCCAAGCCGCGAGGATCCTCGCGCTCGACGGAGAGCGTCTGAAGTAGCGCCGAGCCATTCGGGAACTGCCACGCGGCGTCCCGCCGGTAACCCACCCGTCCGTCGCCGGGCACCGCCATCCACCGCCGGGCCGAGGCGCCGTCGTGCCAGCCGGGGGCGGTCACCGAGTAGCCGATCACGCCCGGCTTCATCTCATGCGCTGCGGTGTCGGCGAACAGGCCGGTGTCGCTCAACCTTGCCGGGAACGGCGCCGGCTGGCGTGTTCCCGGCCGCGGCACCAGCCGGTAAAAACCGCCGGCATGATCGACGACCAGCAACTCGCCGCTGTTCGTCTCTGCAAACCCGGCGATGCCCAGCACCGTGTCAGCCAGTTCCCGTTGCGACACAACCCGTTCGCCGTCGTGCCGGAGGCCCCAGATTTTGCCGGTCTCGTAGTCGCCGTAAATATAATGCCCCCGCAAATCCGGCCACTTGGCCCCGTGGTACACCACGCCGCCGGTGATCGAGCGTGCCTCGGAATGCGGGTGCTCGGCCGTCGGCAGTGTGAGCGGATGCGGCCCCAGTTTGCGATTGAGGTAAAACGGGTGGCTCCCCTCGTAGACGCTCCAGCCGTAGTTTTCGCCGGGCCGAACCAAGTGCACGCTTTCCCACAAATCCTGCCCGTTGTTACCGACCCACACCTGCCCGGTTCGCGCATCGACAGCGAGCCGCCACGGGTTCCGCAGACCGTAGGCGAACAACTCGGGGCGCGCACCGGGCAGATCGACGAACGGGTTGTCCGGCGGGATGGCGTACGGCTTGTCCGGCGTGCTGTCGCGGACGTCGATACGCAGCACGCCGCCGAGGAGGTCGTCGAGGGTCTGGCCGGACAGCCAGTTGTCGGAGTCGCTCGTGCCGTCGCCGGTGGAAATGTAAAGCAGGCCGTCGAGCCCGAACGCAATGCCGCCGCCATCATGCCCGCGGGACGCCCACTCGAGGATGATGTGCTCGCTCTGCGGCTCGATCCCCCCCTCCGCTCCGTCCCGAACGACGACCCGTGAAATCCGGTTCGCCTTGCCGCCGCCGAACTTGGCCGAGCGCAGGTTGGTGAACAGGTAAAGTTGCCGGTTGCGGGCGTAGCCGGGATCGAAACAAAACGAGTAGGCGATGCGGCCGCCCAGCTCCAGCAGCCGCCGGCTCTCTTTGACGCGCGGCTCATCCCGGAACACGACCAGCTCGGCCGGCTGGCCGTCCGCCCCGTTCAACATCGCAAACAGCCGGTTGCTCCCCGGCTCGGGGGCGATGAACATCGGCGCGTGCCAGGCGAGGTTCGTGTAGACCGGCTCGACCGTGTACGGCGGGGGCGGCTCCGGGGTGCCAACAAGGCGGGTGTTCACCCACCGCTCGCGCTTGGCCAGGCCGAACGGTTCATCCTCCTGCGCCACGATCGCTTGGCCAAGCCACAGCCAGACGGCCCACAACCAAACGCCGCAGGCCACCGAAGTTGCGGGAGAGTTCAACCGGAACATGGCCGGGGAAGCTAGTGGCCCTGTCGGCATACGGCAAGGCCAAGCGCGCCGATGCCGTGCCGCTAAAACACCACCCAGCAGAGGAGCACCGTCACCCCCAGCAGGATCGCCGAGGCGATGACGCGGTCCCTCGTGGGGAAGTCGAGATTCAACTCGGCCGTCCACGGCTGGGGCCGGTCGCGCTTGGCCAAGCGCTTGGCGTCCCCCAGCCCAACATCGGTGGCCAGCGGCAGTTCGCGGAGGTTGGGATCGTCGTACGGTTCCCCCTCCGGCTCGTCCGGCGGCGCGAAGGTCAACGGCTCCTCCGCCTTGTACGCCAGTTCGCCGACGCCCATCGTCAACGTCTCGGCCGGGCCAGCCACGCCGGCACCCAAGCTGGCGGCTTTGGCCACGACCGTTGAGCCCCTGCTCGGCGTGTCGGCTTCGGCGGTGTCCGGGTGGGCGGCGGAGAAGGCAACCGACTCGGCCTCGCCCGGCTCCGCGGGTGCAGCACCGTCACGCCGCTCCGCCGGGGGCGGTTGTAACAGCTCAATCTCCCCGAACCGTTCCCCCTGTTTGGCGATCAACTGCTTGAGCTTGGCCAGTTCAAGCACGGCAAGAAAGGTCGTGATAACCTCAAGCCGGCTCCGGGCCGACTCGAATAGCTCGGCAAAACGCACGGTCCCACGTCTCGACAGGAGTTCCCGGATGAGCACGATCTTTTCAGTGACACTCCACTGATCGGCAACGATCCCGCCTGCCTTGTTGGCGCGTTGTTTTTCCGTCTCGTCGAAGCGCTTGAGTAGATTGTTGACGGCGTCGACTAGGTCAAATATCGAGGCGGCTTCCGGCGCTTGTGGCGGCAGCGGCGGCACCTTGGGCTTGGCCCCCTGCCGGTCAAAGCTCTGTTCCCGTTCCCAAGCCATCCGCTGGAAGTCGGCGGCGGCGTCCTTGAATTTGCGGAACTCGACAAGCTGGCGGATCAGGTCCCAGCGTGGATCCTCCTCCTCGTCCTCCTCGGAGATCACCTGCTGATCGACCGGGAGCAGTTCCTTGCTCTTGATGTACATCAGCGTGGAGGCCATGACGATGAACTCCCCGGCGAGATTGAGGTCGAGCTGTTTCATCAACTCGACGTATCCGCAGAATTGGTCCGCCAACCGGACCATGTCCACCTCGTAGATATCGACCTCCTCCTTTCGGACCAAGTGCAGCAGCAGATCCAACGGCCCCTCGAACACCTCAAACTGGTATCGCAACTCGCTCATTGGCCTGCCGGGAGGGTTTTGAGGATGGGAACCGCCTGGTTGACGACCCGCAATTTCCAGTCTGCGAACGCGTCGCCGGTGGTCAGCACGCCGTACGTGTCGAACTTGTAGCTGTTGCCACGGCCGTAGTAGCTGTCCGGGGAGACGTTGAAAGTCCACACCGAGCCGTCCCTCAGCGG
The DNA here is from genome assembly GCA_014382705.1 of Verrucomicrobiota bacterium. GTDB lineage: Bacteria > Verrucomicrobiota > Verrucomicrobiia > Limisphaerales > UBA1096 > UBA1096. Next base: position 10,406 of record JACNJE010000152.1, read on the forward strand.
CCGCTGGGTGCCATGCTCCAGTCTGCACTCGGCGCGAAGTACGGCCGCCGAGGCGTTGGCGCGGGCCAAGCTGTCATGCTCGTGCCAATGCCGAAACAGGCCGTTGCCGGCGACGAGGCGGCGCATCATCGGATTGACCGCAGAGGAGTGCTGGTGCGCGCGAAAGACGCCGCGCACCTTAGCCGTCGTTCCGGCGGAGGCGTCGAGGACGATTCGCGTGCCGGTCTTGCCGTAAACGAATCCGCGCCCCTCCATGTAGCCTAGGCCCGGCTCCTTCGCAAACACAGTGAAGTCGTTCCACATGAAGCCGTTAATCATCGGCGACATCGGCGCAAGCGGCGTGTAGTCGCGAATGTTGGCTTTCAGGAAATCCCGGCGCGCGACGTCGGCGGTGGCCAGCAGACCCGGGTGCCGCGTCAAAAAAGTGCCCCCGGTCACTTGGCCGAGCAACTGGTACGCGACCCCCGGCTTGGCATCAAGCAACGCGCCCGGCAGAAACCCCGGCTCCATGCCGCCGTGGTTGCACTGGAGATAATCCGCCCCACTGCCGATGTAAATCACCACCGGAAAAAAATCGTACAGCCGGCCGATCAGCGCCGGGTTGAACTGGTTCGCGTATTTCTTCTGGCACTCGGCGATGAAGCCGTACCGGGGAATCATCTGCACGTCCTCGTGATTGCCGCGCGCCATGAACACCCGCTCCGGGTTGGCCAGCTTGAGCCGCAACAGCGTGTAAAGTACCTCGACGCCGTAGAAGCCGCGATCCGTGTAGTCGCCGAGGAACACCATGTAGCTGTTCGGCTTGGCCAAGCGGAAGCCGTCGAGCGTGCCGGCCTGGTTGAGCGAGTCGAGCATGGCGATGAACGAGTGAATGTCGCCATGGAAATCGCCGTGAAAGGTCACCTCGCTGCCGGGCGGCACCTGCAGCTTTTGTGCGAACGGCTGAAACGGAATCGGCGGCTTCAGGAAATAGGCGCGGTGGGTGTTGAAAAACTCGTCCGCCTTTGGCTTGGCGCCAACCCAGTTTCCGGCGGGACTCATCGAGCCGTTCCGAAACAACTCGAACGCCGCCCTCAACGCGCTGTCCACCTCCGCGAACGAAGGCAGCGCCGTCTCAAGCCGGGTCACCGCCGCTTGGCCAAGCAGCAGGCGGTTGCCGGGCAGTTTGGCACAGGCGGCCCGCCATTGGGCAAACCCGGGATACGTGGCCGACTGATAGGCCTTCCCCTCCGCCGCGGCGTTTTGTGGCAGGCCAAGCGCCAGCAACAACAGCAGTTGAGCAATCTTTTTCCGGGGGTGGCTTCTCCTTGGTCGCATCTTCCAGCCGGTCTCAAGAAGAGTGCGCCCGGCGAATCGCCCAGACAAGCTAAAAGGAAAGCATTGCGCCAACCCGCCGCCCCGCCTAGTTTTTGTCGGCCTGACCACCATGAAAATCGGTTTATTCCCAAAAAACATCATCGCATGGACGGCCCCTCTCGCCACGTTATTCGGGGCGTTGAACGCCCCGGCCGGAGACTGGCCCCAATGGCGCGGCCCCACCTCAAACGGCCATGTGGCCAAGGGCGAGTTGCTCCCCGGTAAATTGGGCGATTCACCCAGGATCCTCTGGCGCATCGAAACCGGTCTCGGCCATTCGGCGCCGGTCACGCAGGGCAACCTGCTGGCCATCTCCGAGGAACAGGGCGACGCCGAGGTGCTGCGCCTCCTCGACAAGCGCACCGGCCGGGAACTGTGGAAAAAACCGTACGGACAAACCTACGCGGACGACGGCTTCGGCGCCGGCCCACGCTGCGCACCGCTGTTCGATGGCGACCGGATATACGTGCAAACCTGCCGGGGCAAACTGAGTTGCCTGAGCGTCAAGGACGGCTCCATCCTTTGGAGCGTCGATTACCAAAAAAAATTCAAGGTCAAGTGGATCAAGAACAAAAGTCAGAACGAAGGCGCTGCATCACGTCGTGGCTACAGCGGCACGCCGCTGGTCGATGGCGACCATCTCATCTGCCAAGTCGGCGGCGAACCCGGAACAGGTGTGGTTTGCTTCGACAAATTAACCGGCAACGTCATATGGAAATCGCAGGATGACCTGGCCAGCTTTGCCAGTCCGTTAATCACGACGCTTGCCGGCAAACGGCAGTTCGTCACGCTGGCCACCGAGAAGATCCTCAGCGTCGACATCGAGAACGGCAAACTGCTCTGGAGCCAACCCGTTCCCACACTCTACTTTCGCAACGTCGTCACGCCCATCGCCGCCGGCAACAGCGTGATCACCGCCTCCCACTCCGAGGGCATGCTCTGCATGGGCGGCAGCGGCAGCAACGGCAAGGCCAACCGCAAATGGAAGGACGCCAAGCTCAAGATCAACCTCGCGACACCGGTCGTCGTGGGCGACAGCCTGTACAGCTTCGCCGAGAAGGATCGGTTCATCTGCGTAGACACCGCCACGGGAAAAGTAAACTGGGAGGAACGCGGCTTTGGCAAATTTTACGCCTCGACGCTGACCGACGGCGAACGCATGATCGTACTCGGCCAGCTGGGCGAACTGCTCCTGCTCAAAATCAACCCAGCGGCATACGAGGAACTGGATCGAATGCAGGTTTGCGGCAAAACCTGGAGCTTCCCAGCCTTCGCCGGGGGACAACTGTTCGTCCGCGACCAGAACAGCCTGCAGTGCATCCAACTCACCGGTAAATAACCCGCTTGGCCAAGCAGTTGGCCGGCATCAGACCGTGTCTGGCGTGGGGTGGATCCACGGGGCGCGGTAGGGGCGGCTGAGCAGCCGGTTGGCCTCGGGGTCGTCGATGACGGTGTGTGTTTCCGCATCCCACCGCAGGGCGCGGCCGCCGAGTTGTTGTGAGAGGTTGGCCAAAATGCAGCTCACGCTGGAAATGTGGCCTTGCTCGATATCGGCCACGGGACGGCTGCGCTTGGCCACGGCGTTGAGGAAATCGATCATGTGTACCCGCACGGCCGGGGCGACGTGCCGCTCGAGGTCTTTCTCGGTCTTGTCTTCGGGGTATTCGTCGAGTTCCATTTTGACGTCGCGATGGACCGGCTTGGCTCCGCCGCCGCGCGGGATGAAGTCGTAGCGGTTGACGCTCAATTTCAGCGTGCCTTTGTCGCCGTAAAGAAACGCCGCCCACGGGTAGTCGGGATCGGGCGCGTGACCCCAGGCGCGATGCTGCCAGACGACCTGCAAATCATCGAAGTCGAAGCAGGCGGTCTGCGTGTCGGTGGTGTTGGCCTTGGCCTCTTTATCGACGAGAATGCCGCCCTGCGACACGATGCTGCTGGGCCAGCCGAGGTCGAGCATCCAGCGGACCGTGTCGAGCATGTGCACGCACATGTCGCCGACGATGCCGTTGCTGTACTCGGTGAACGCCCGCCATGTGCGCGGATGGCAAAGCTCGTTGTACGGGCGGCTCGGTGCGGGACCGCTCCACATGTCGTAATCGAGATTCGCCGGCGGCGTGGTGTCGGCCGGGTGGCTGCGGTTGCGCATGTGGTAGTAGCAGCAAACTTCCGCGTGGGCGACGTTGCCGAGCAGTCCCTTGGCAACGATCTGCTCGCGGGCCTCCATGAGGTGAGGCGTGCTGCGGCGCTGCGTCCCGACCTGCACGACGCGGTCGTACTTGCGGGCCGCGGCGAGCATTGCCTGGCTTTCGACCACGTCGATGCTGGTCGGCTTTTGCACGTACACATCGCAACCGGCCTTGACGGCGGCGATCATCGGCAACGCATGCCAATGATCCGGCGTGGCGATGAGCACGAGGTCGAGTTTGTTTTCCTTCAACAACGTTCGGTAATCGCCGTAGGTCTTGGGGCGGTTGCCGGACTTCTGCCGCTTGGCCACGATGTCGGCCGCCCCGGAGAGCATTGCGCTGTCGACGTCGCACAACGCCACCACCTCGACGGGTGCGACTTGGATCAACCGGAGCAAATCCACTTTGCCGTACCAACCGGAGCCGATCAGTGCCACGCGCTTGGTCGGGCCGTTGGCGATGTCGGCCGCCGTTGCGGCGATGGAGGAGTAAGCCAAACCAGCCGCGCTGGTTCCCAAAAAAGTTCGACGGTTCACGCGCTTTGTTTAGCCGCCCGGCCGCCCGAACTCAAGCTTGGCCAAGCGCCGGATTGCCCTTGGCCAGCCGGGCGGATAGATTTTCGTCCATGCGTCCGTTCCGGTTGTTGTTTGTTTGCATGGGAAACATCTGCCGCTCACCCGCTGGTGAAGCAGTGATGCGCCACTTGGTCGAGGTCGACGGCTTGGCCAAGCGGATCGAGTGCGACTCTGCTGGCACGATCGCGTTTCACACCGGCAACCCGCCGGACCACCGCATGCACGCGGCGGCGACCAGGCGCGGCATCAACACCGGCGGCCAAGCGCGGCAGATCTGCGATGACGACTACCGCTCGTTTGACATGATTTTGACGATGGACGACGAGAATCTGGTGAACGTCCGCAACATGGCACCGGCGGGAGAGTACCCGGCGGAGGTGCGGCCGTTTTGCGACTTCGTCACCGGGGCCACCGCGACCGAGGTGCCCGACCCGTACTACGGCGGGCCGCAGGGATTCGAGACCGTGCTCGACCTGCTCGAGGACGGCTGCGCCACTCTGCTCGAGCACGTCCGCAGCCAAGTCGCCGATTAACCGCCGATGTGGGACGCGATTGCCGAGCAAATCTCCGCAGCCACCGGCGAGACGTTCCGCTTGGCCAACGCGCGGCCAGTCGGCGGCGGGTGCATCAACGAGGCATACCGGCTCGACGGCGACGGCGGCCCGTTTTTTGCCAAGCTCAATCGCGCCGACAAGCGGGAGATGTTCGAGGCCGAGGCCGACGGCCTGCGCGACATCGCCGCCACCGATACCATCCGCGTCCCCCACCCGGTCTGCCACGGCATCAGCGGCGGCCAAGCGTACCTCGTGCTCGAGCACATCGACTTGGGCGGCAGTGGATCGGGGGCAGAGCTTGGCCGGCGCTTGGCCAAGCTGCACGCGATGCCGCAGGCCCGTTTTGGCTGGCGGCGCGACAACACGATCGGCGATACGCCGCAGCCAAATCCGGAGGGCGACGACTGGGTGGCGTTTCTGCGCGAACACCGGCTTGGCTTACAATGCCGTCTGGCCAAGCGCAACGGCCTGCGGCTCGACGGCGCGGATGAGTTGCTCGGCCAGCTCGACGGTTTTTTCACCGGCTACAAGCCAAGGCCGTCGCTGCTGCACGGTGATTTGTGGAGCGGCAACGTCGCGTACGGGCCCAGCGGCGAGCCGGTGGTTTTTGACCCGGCGACGTACTGCGGCGACCGCGAGGCGGAGTTCGGGCTGGCGGAAATGTTCGGCGGTTTTGGGAATGACTTTTGGTCGGCGTACGAGGCGCAGTGGCCGCTCGATGCCGGCTACCCGACGCGCAAGTGGCTGTATCGGCTTTACCACACGCTGAATCATTTCAACATTTTCGGCGGGAGCTACGGCTCGGCGGCGGAAGGCATCGTCAGCCGTTTGCTGCGGGCGCTGTAAACGAAAAAAGCCCCGGCCATGACGACCGGGGCTTGGTGAAAACCGGGTTCCCTACTCGGTGGCCTCGGCGGGTTGCGCCTCGGCTTCCTCTTCCTCATCGGCGACCGCGCTTGGGCCGGCGACGGTGTACCGTTCGATGGATTCGATCCTGTACCGCTTGGCTACATGATCGACTTCAAACTCAGCTTCCTCGCCCGGTTTTTTGCCGAGAAACGCTTGGCCAAGCGGCGTGAGATAACTGAGGATTTGGTTGTCGGGATCGCCATCCCACGCGCCGAGGACGATGAACGTCTCCGGCTTGTTGGTCTCGAGGTTGGTCACGCCCACCTTGTTGCCAACCGTGACCGCGTCGATCGTCGCATCGGAAAAGTTGGTCGCCCGGGCGCGGGTCAGGTCGATTTCCAGTTCACCCTTGCGGGAAAGGAGCAGCTTCTGCGCCTCCTTGGCTGCCTTAAACTCGTGATTCTCGCGCAGGTCACCATAGCTGCGGGCGATGGCGATTTCCCGCGAGTTTGCGGGAATCTTCTCCTTGACCAATTCCTCGTATTCAAGTTTGCGCCGCTCGAGGCTTTTCCAGGAGACGACCAGGGCGTTGTCCTCCTTCGCTGTGTCGCCGGAAATCATGGCCTGAATCGAAGGGAACTCCTTGACGATTCGGCCCAGCAACGAGCGCTTGTCCATGTCGTCGAAGCAGTTGGTCGCCTGCAGCGCCCGCACCAAATCCTCGACCAACTCGATGTCAGCGGAGCCGATCAGGTCGGTGATCAGTTCCTGGTCGCTGAGAATCAGGTCCCCCAGCTTGCTGGTTTTGCGATCCTCAAAACGGTCATTCTCGATGGCGGCCATCATCGCGCGGAACACTTCCGGGCCGAGGATGTCGGCAAAACTGTCGGAACGGTTCTTGCCCATCCACAGCATCAGGTCGGTACTGGCCTCCCTCTTGCTGATGAGTTTCGCCAAGGTGGCCTTGAATTTTTCGAAATGACCGGTGTCGATGAGCATCTGGATCAGTTCGCCCACCAGCCGCAGGCCGGTTTCGTTGATCAATTTCAGGTAAGTCTCGACCCAGATATCCGGATGAGCCTGTCGAAACGCCTCGAGCGCGAGCTTCTGCTTGGCGGCGGAAAGGCCCTCGATCACCTCGGCCAGGTTGTCCGCTTTCTCAAAAATGTCGTTCGCGGCCAGTTCCTCTTCCTGCGGCTGGACGCCGGATTGTGTGCGGATGGCATCGCGCAAAAGGATCGCCTCGAGCGCGAGCGAAGGCTTGAGCGTCAGGTGGTTCTTGATGGCGTCGTTCAGGATGGTCACCACCTCGTCCAGCACCGCCTCCTTGTTTTCGACACCTTCAATGCCTTTGCAAAGCTCTGTCGCCGCGGCCAATTGCGCCTTCAGGCCCTTGGCGTCGCGGATGTTGCTCATCAGCTTGTCCACTGGGGACAACTCCTCGGCGTGGTAGACGATCGGCTCGGTTTTCTTGACCGGCAACTGGAAATGCCCGTCGCCCTTCATTTCCTTCTTGGCGTCGGCCCACCATTTTTTCCAGTCCTCCTCGATGACATCCGGCACCAGCGACTCTTGGATCAGCGCGACCGTCGCCTCCCCGCCGTAACTCTCGAGCACCAGCTTGATCAGCTCCAGGTGGCGCAGGGCGCCCATGCGTTTCAGCCCGGCCAGATCGGTTGCCTTGCGCGCAAGGATGTGGCTTGAGCTGAGCGGGCTGAGCACTTTCGCGGCAAAGCCGAGGTCCATCGAGTGCCCCGGCTTGGACTGGAAGTCGATGGTGATCTTGGCCATCAGCGTGTCCACGGTTGTGATCTTCCCAAACCCCCACGAACGGTGCGTGCAGAACCCCGCCGTCACCAGCTCTGTCAGCGAGTCCGTCAGCTTGGGATCCAGTTTTCCGTCCAGAACAAGTCGCTTGAACTCGCTCTCCAACTGATCGGATTGCCCTACAGTGGTGCTTGCTTCCTCGGTCATTGTGTCGCTCATCAGGTAAAAGGCGCTCGGCCTGCGCCGCCAAAGCCGGCATCGTACCGGGGTGACGGGTCGCCATTCAAGACAAATCGCGCTGCAAACATTGTTGCGTTCACAAGAAACGCAGCACGCCGTCGAGCACATCCTCGCCCGCCGTCTCCGCGCCGCCGCACTCTCCAGCGCCGACACCGGGCTGTGCCGCGAACTCGTCTCCGGCTGCGTGCGATGGCGGCGACTGCTCGACTGGTTGATCGAGCGCGCCACGGAGGGCCGCGAGCAGAAGCCGGCCGTGCGGGAGATCCTGCGGCTTGGCCTTTACCAAGTCTTCTTCCTCAACCGCATCCCCGAGCACGCCATTGTCAACGAAAGCGTCCGCCTGGCCAAGGCCGAGCGATGCCTTGGCCAAGCCGGGTTCATCAACGCCATGATGCGGCGCTTCCTCCGCGAGCGGGAACAAATCACCCGCGACATCGCCGGCCTGCAGGAGGATCGCCCGGCGCTTGGCCAATCCCACCCCGACTGGCTTTTCGAGCAGTGGGAATCGCGCTGGGGCCGCGAAAAAACCATCCGCCTCATGGAGTGGAACAACCAGCCCGCCCCGACCTGCGCCCGCGTGAACCTCCTCGTCACCGACCCCGGCCGCTTGGCCAAGCGCTGGGAGCCAGAAGGCGTCGAGGCTACGCCGATCGACTGCGACTGGGCCAAGCCGGACAGCCTGTTTCGCCTGCGCCAACACCCGCCGCTCGAGTCGCTTGGCAGCTTTCGCGACGGGCTGTTCTACGTGCAGGATCCCAGCACACTGCTGGCCGTCGCCCTGCTCGACCCACGACCCAGCCAAGCCGTGCTCGACCTTTGCGCCGCGCCCGGCGGCAAGACCTGCCACATCGCCGGGCGGATGAACAACACCGGCCAGCTCCACGCGCTCGACATCAGCGAATCGCGGCTCAAACTGCTCCGCGAAAACTGCGGCCGCATGCGCGTCACCTGCGCCACACTTGGCCAAGCGGATGCGGCGGCGACGGGCGAATACGACCGCATCCTCGTCGATGTCCCCTGCTCCAACACCGGCGTGATGCGCCGACGGCTCGACCTGCGCTGGCGGTTCAGCCCCAGCGAAGCCAAGCGGCTCGCCGACGAGCAATTCAAGCTCCTTGGCCAAGCGGCCGAACGGGCCAAGCCGGACGGCCAGCTCGTTTACAGCACCTGCAGCATCGAGCCGGAGGAGAACGAACAACTCGTCGCCCGCTTCCTCGAGGCCAACCTGGAATGGCAACTCGCCGCCGAGCGGTCGCTGCACCCGGTCGACGATCACACCGACGGCGCCTACGCCGCCCGCCTCACGCGGAAGCCCAAGCGCTGATTTGGTGTTGACATTTTGGCAACTGATGCCATTTTAGCAACGTGCGTGTCGTCAAGCCGCGAACGGTGCGGGAGTGGATGCGCTGGCATCCGCTGGCACGCCCCAGTTTGGAGCGTTGGCTGGCAGCAGCAACTGTCGCCGAGTGGAAACGGTTTGTGGATGTCCGAAGCACGTTCGCCTCGGTGGATCGCGTGACTGCGGCAAGCGGCAGACCGGTGTTCGTGTTCAACATTGCCGGGAACCGGTTTCGCTTGATCGCCGCCATTCACTTCAACCAGCAACGCATCTTTGCACTGCGGTTTTTGACACACGCGAAATACAACAACGAAGATTGGAAGAGGGAATTATGAAAACAACACGCCGTAAAAAGAAGTGGAGTTTTGCGGAGTTGCCGAAGGAATACGCCGGGCTGTGCCAACTGCTATTGCCGCGCCCCATACGCTCGGCAGCTGAGAGCGGCGAGGCTTACGAGGTGGCATCGGTGATGGCCGGGCACCGGCTGACAAAAGACCAAGAGGATTACCTGGAGGCGCTATCGACGTTCATCGAACAATACGAGGACAAGGCACACCCCGATCCGAAGAAGAAAATCCCCAACCACGAAATGCTCCGGCATCTCTGCGAGGAAAACGGGATGAGCGGCGCCGCCCTAGGGCGGTTGCTCGAAATCGACCGGACGTTGGCAACGCGCATCCTGCGCGGAGAACGAAACCTGACGGTTCCGCACATCCAAAAAATCTGCAAACGATTCAAGCTTTCAGCGGAGCGTTTTATCAACCGGTAGTTCAGGAACTACCCCGCTTGGCCAAGCCGGTTTTGGGCGAAGCAATAGTCGCCGACGACTTGGCCGCCGATGAGGTGCTCCTGGATGATGCGCTCGAGGACTTCCGGCGTGCAGGAGTGGTACCAAGCCCCCTCCGGATAGACGACGGCAACGGGGCCGCGCACGCAGACCCGGAGACAGTTGGCCTTGGTGCGGTGTGCTTTCGGCTCGGTGCCAACGAGGCCAAGCTCCTTGAGCCGGGTTTTCAAAAACGCCCACGACTCAAGGCCGGCCACCTTGTCGCAGCACTTGGCCTCCGACTGGTCGGCGCAGAGGAATATGTGGCGCTCGACTTTTTCCAGCCCAAGCGCTGCTGAAATCTTATTGAGTGAAGCGTCCGCCACCGGTTATTGGATCGGCTTCAGTTCCCGGATCCAGATGTTCCGGTAACGCACCGGGTTACCGTGATCCTGTAACTGGATGTGCCCCGGGCCGTGCTCGCGGTACGGCCGGGTTTTCTTGTGGCCAAGCATGCCCGGGATCTCCACGCCATGCTGGGTCAGCACGCCGTTGTGCAGCACCGTGATCCGCGCCTTCCGGGTGACGTTGCCATTCTCAAACTCCGGCATCTCGAAAATGATGTCATACGACTGCCACGCCCCCGGCGGTCGGGAGGCGTTGACGCGCGGCGGGCGAAAGCCGTAGAGCGAACTGGCCTGCCCGTCCGGGTAGGTGAGGTTGTCGTAGTTGTCCTGCACCTGCACCTCGTACAGCCCGGCGAGAAAGACGCCGGAGTTGCCGCGCCCCTGGCTGCTGCCCTTCACCTCCGACGGGCTGGCCCACTCGATGTGCAGTTGCACGCTGCCGAATTTCTGTTTCGTGCGGATGGTGCCGGATTTTTTGCCACACTCAAAGTAGCCGTCCCGGAGGGTCCACTTCGGCGCGTTGCCCTTGCCATCCTCCCACGCGTCCAGGTTCGTGCCGTCGAACAGCACGATCGCGTCGGAGGGCGGCGCACCCGGTGCATCACGCGGGGTCATCGTGCCGGGATGGACCTGGCGCGGCTGCGGACGGAACGGGTCATGCACCACCCACGGGGTGCCGGGAATCTTCGGCGTGTCGGTGTAACCGAAGCGCACACCCTTGAGCGACTCCAACTCGACAACGCGGTAGCCGCTCATGCCTTCGGCACGGTTCGGGGTGGAGATACCGCCGGTGTACGGGACCACGCCGAGGATGTCGCTCTTGGCCAAGCGGGTCCACTGCTCCCCGGTGCGGTACTCGTAAATGAAAAAAGCCCCGTCGAAGCCAAGGCGCAGGCTGACACTGCCTCCGGCATCGGCCTGATCGATGAGCGATTGCGCCCCGTCCCGCGTCCGAACAGCGTGAATCGACCCGTTGGACCGGAACAGGGAGGCGAAACTGCCCCGACCGGCGCTCAGGAACAATCCGCCGTCGCCCTCAAGCGTAACCTCCTGCACCCTGCCCTGAACGAGACCGCCGAGTTCACGGCGAATCACCTCCCAGCCTCCGGTGTCGGGAACCTCGACAAACTCGCTCCAGCCGTCGCCGGAAAAGTCGTCATCCTCAAAGTGCACCTTGTCCGCCGCCTGGCCCGCAACCGGCCCAAGCGAGATGCATACTGCCGCAAAAAACGTCGTTTTATTCATGATGGCAAAAAATTGGACGGCACTTGTAACCGCTTGGCCAAGCGTACTCCAGCCGCAAAAATCAAAATAGTTCAGAAATTGGCTTGTGCAGTGGCAGACCGTCAATTAAGTTTCCCGCCCTTTTTTCGAGGAAGGGGATCAGGATCAGATGCAGAAGAAAGTCAAATCCATCAAGACGCGCAAGTCGGTAGCCAAGCGGTTCAAAATCACCGCCTCGGGCAAGATTGTCCGGAATCGCCCCGGAAAACGGCATCTTATGGCCAGCAAAAACGCCAAGCGCCGCCGCAAACTCGGCACCCCGGCACTCGTCGACAAAACCGATTACGCCCGGGTGATGGAGAATCTGCCGTTCAGCCGCTGAGGCTTCACCCCGTCGACATAATTTAGGCATGAGAGTCACCAACGCAGCCGCCTCCCGCAAACGCCGCAAGCGCATGATCGAAGCCGCCAAGGGCTTCCGCCTGCGCCGATCCAAGCTTTACCGTTACGCCAAGGACGCCGTCGAGCACGGCCGTCAATACGCCTATCGCGACCGCAAAAACAAAAAACGCACCTTTCGCGCCCTCTGGAACCTGCGCATCAACGCCGCCGCCCGCGATGCCGGCATCACCTACAGCCGCTTCATCGAGGGACTCAAGGCCGCCAACGTCGAGGTCAACCGCAAGGTGCTTGCCGACCTGGCCGCCACAGACTCGGTCGCCTTCGGCGAACTGGTGGGCACCGCCAAGAGCGCGCTCGAGGCCAAGGGCTGAACGCTTGGCCAAGTTGACTTTTCGCGCGGGCGGTCTTTAATGGCCGCCCTCTTTTGTTTCCGAAAAGGAAACCTTGGGACATGTCATTCCTGGACGAAATCACCCCGCTGAAGGAAGCCGGCCTGAAGGCGCTCGAGACCGCCGACACCTTGGCCAAGCTCGACGACGTGCGCGTGCAATACCTCGGCACCAATGGCCAGTTCACCGGCCTGCTCAAGCAGATGGGCGGCTTGGCCAAGGAGGAACGCCCCGCCGCCGGCAAGGCGGTTAATCAAGCCAAGGCCGAGCTTAACCAAACCCTCGACCAACGACGCGAGCAGCTCGAACTTGTCGCCGCTGCGCCCCAGCGCGCCACCGACTTCACCGCGCCGGGTCGGCGCCGCCCGCTTGGCAGGCAACACCCGCTCACGCAGGTTACCGAGGAAATCGTCCGCAGCTTCCGCAAAATCGGCTTCGCCGTCGCCGACGGCCCGGAGCTCGAGAGCGAGCGGTACTGCTTCGACGCCCTCAACACTCCCGCCGATCATCCCGCCCGCGACACGCAGGACACCTTCTTTCTCGACACCGCCGAACGGCCACTGCTCCGTACCCATACGTCCTCGGTGCAGATCCGCGTGATGGAGCAAACCCCGCCGCCGATCCGCATCATCGTGCCGGGCCGCGTCTACCGCCGCGACACCGCCGACGCCACCCACAACCCGACCTTCCACCAGATCGAGGGCCTGTACGTCGACAAAAACGTCACCGTCGGCGACCTCAAGGGCACGGTCGAGTTCGTCTTCCGGGAACTGCTCGGCAAGGAAGTGAAGCTGCGGTTCCGGCCGCACTACTTCTCCTACACCGAGCCGAGCCTCGAGATCGACTTCAGCAGTCCGCTCGTCCGCAAGATGGGCAAGGAATGGCTCGAGATCGCCGGCTGCGGCATGGTGCATCCGGCGGTCTTCGAGAACGTCGGCTACGACCCGGAGGAATGGAGCGGCTGGGCGTTCGGCTTCGGAATCGAGCGCATCGCGATGATCCGCTACGGCATCAGCGACATCCGGCTGTTCTACGAGAACGACCTCCGCTTCCTCGACCAATTTTAGCCCTTGGCCAATCGCGGCATTAGCACGATGAGCTTGCCTCGGTTGGGTGAACGGATAAGCGTTACTTGCCTACAACATGAACCGACCCCGTTACGTCCATCAATTGTCAATTGTCGGGACTGACCCCGTCACGCCGGTGAGTTTTGGCTACTGGCTTCGGGTTGTCAAATATCTCGTTCAATGATTAATGTGCTGAGTAATTTTGTTGATGGCGTTACTTGTCAATAACAAGAACCGACCCCGTTACTGACCTTGGCCAATAACGCGATCTGTTTTTCTGGATGCTTGTTCGGGTTTTGAGGATGCGGAACAAGGTTCACAACGTCCTCCATCTTGGTGTGTTTGCAGTGGACTTTTATTTCGGGCATGGTGATTATCCTTTAACCAACTTGTAACTGTAAATTACTTCCATTTTCGGTGGGGGGTTTTCGACCTCATCCCAATAGCCACGGGCAAGGATGGAATCGATTTGATTATCCTCATATCGCCTTTGATATTCATAGCTGGCCACAAAGCCGGTTGTTTCTCCGGTCTGCACTAGATAAGCATCCCCTATGCGTTCTGCAATTATCTTTGGATATTCGTTTATTTTGTTCACTGACGTCCCATAGGGTTGGATGGGCAAAGGGCCGGGTTGCGGGTAGGATGCCCTTTTTGAATGATCCAAAATGCGGCAGTGTGCCGCCAAGGAGCATCCCATGTCCCGCAAGAAACATTCCCGCAAACCGGCTCGAACCAACCTGAGCATCCTGGCTCAACTCTGCAACCTCATTCCCGGGCACTTGGTGCCCAAGCTGGCCCGACAGTGCGGCGTGGACGCCAAGGCGCGCTCGTTCAGCCCGTGGTCGCATGTGTGGTGGCGCTGCTTTACGCGCAGTTCACCCACTCGATGAGCCTCAACGATGTGTGCGATGCCCTGCGCCATCACGGCAGCAAGCTGCTGCGCGTTCGCAAGGCGACGGC
>JACNJE010000121.1 GCA_014382705.1 Verrucomicrobiota bacterium
GTGGCCGATCCCGTGGTCGTGCAGCAGTTGGCCAAGCGGCGCGGTGGCGGCGGTGATGGCATCCCGCGCCGGGCCGGGAAATTGGCCAAGGTGAATCTTGATGGCGCCGTACTCAACCGGCCGCTGGCTGCGCTTGGCCAGGAGCAGCACCTCGCGGTAGTAGGCGCCACCGCCGTTGTGCCGGTGCAGCACCTTGAGGGCGATGGCGTCGCCGTGAAACTGGCCCAGCGTGGAGGTCATGTCGCGTTCGTGCACCAGCAGCGAGCGGTACGGCTCCGGCACTGCGGGGCCATCGACCGGCTCGATGAGCGGCAGCGCACGCTTGGCCAAGCGGCAAAACTCGTCGAGCGGGTGGGCCAACCCGGCCTCGGTCCGGCTTGGGGTGTTATGCGTAGCGGGCGTTGCGGTGTTCATCCAAAAAAAATTCATGGAGCAGGCGGTCGACCTGCAGCAACCCTTCGCGGTTCAGCCGCCAGTCGTCGCCGTCGAGCGTCGCGAAGCCCCAGTCCTGAAGTGTTTGCAGCGGCCCGGCAAAACGCTCAGCCGGGTTAACGCCGAACTTGTCGGCGAAGTAAGACAGCTTAAGATGGCCAAGCTTCATTTGCAAAACGAACTCGCGAATCAGCCGCTCGTCATCGGTCGGCGTCAGCGCCCGGTGCACCGGCAGTTCGCCGTTTTGTAGGCGCTCGACGTACGGCGCGAAGTCGTGCTGGTTTTGGTAATGCGTGCCGCCGATGTGGCCGAAGGAGGCCACGCCCAGCGATAGCAGGTCGGCCCCGGCCCAAAGCTTGTCACGGTAGACGAAATGCGTCTTCGACTTGTCCTTCACCGCGGTGTAGGCGCTGCCAACGACGTAGCCGTCCTGCTCCAGCGCCTCGTACGCCTCGCTGACCCAGCGGCGCTTGGTTTCCCAGTCAGCGACCGGGGCGGTGAGTTTGCCCTCCGCCTTCATTTGCTTGTAGATACCGGTGTTGTACGGCACCTCCATCTGGTAAATCGTCACGCTATCCGGCGCCATTTCGCGGGTGCGCTCGATGCAGGCCTTCCAGTTTTCCTCCGTCTCCTCGACCATGCCGGCGATGAGGTCGATGTTGATCTGCGGGAAGCCCAGGCCCTGCGCGAATTCATACGAGCGACCGATTTCCGCGCCGCGGTGGGCGCGGCCGTTCACCTCAAGGATGTGGTCGTCAAAGTTCTCCACGCCGAGGCTCAGCCGCGTGACGCCGATCTCGCGCAGCACCTCGAGCTTCTTCTCGCGCAGCGTCCCCGGCTCGCACTCAAAGGTGACTTCCTCCGCCTCGTCCCATGGCAGGAGTGCCTTCATGCCGTCGGTCAGTTGACGCAGCTGGTCCTCGGAAAGGTACGACGGTGTGCCGCCGCCGAAGTAGATGAAGTTCGGCTTGCGCCCGCCGACGAACGCCTCCTTCGCGTAGAGCCGCAACTCGTCCAGCACGGCGTCGATGTAGTTGCGGATTTCCTGCGAGTTCTTGTCCGTGTACACGCGGAAATAGCAGAAGTGGCACCGCTTGCGGCAGAACGGGATGTGCACGTAGATGCCCAGCGGGGTGTCTGGCTTGGGCGCTTGGCCAAGCGCGGCGCGGTAGTCCGGCACGGCCTCCGGAGTCCAGAAGGAAAACGGCGGGTAGTTCGAGACGAAGTAGTTGCCGACCGTGGTTTGCTTCTCCAGCGGCGGCGCGGTTTTCGGCGAATCGGCGGCGGTGTCGCTCATGGCCTGCTCCCGGTCATCACTTGGCCGGCCCAAAGGCGTGAACCCGGCCGTCCTCGGCCCCGACGATGACGACGCCGTTGGCCACGGCCGGCGCGGCGATGATTGGCTCCCCAACCTCGTACGACCAAAGTTTTTTGCCGTCCGCCAGCGAGACGAGGTACAGGCTGCCGTCGTCCGAGCCGACCACCACCTTGCCGTCAGCGACCACCGGCGAGCTGTCCACCTTGCCGCGCGTCCGGAACGCCCACAGCCGCTTGCCGCTCTTGCGGTCGAGGCAGTGCAGCCGTTTGTCGCGGCAGCCGACCACCACGCGATCTGCCGTCACCGCCGGCGACGAAATGTAGGCGAAGGCGCGGTCTTTGTATTTCCAGGCGATTTTGCCGGCGTTGATGTCGATGCAGAGAAACTCGTTCTCGTAATGGCCGATGTACGCCATGTCATCGACCACCGCCGCCGAGCCGATGATGTACGCCTCGGCGTCGATCTGCTTTTCCTTTTTGCCCTCGGCCAACTGGATGACGTGCAGCACGGCGTCGCAGCCGCCAAAGGCCGTCCGGCCGGATGACACCGCCGGCGAGCCGTTGATGTAGTTGGCGGTCTCGTAATGCCAGTTGCTCTTGCCGGTCTCGAGGTCGAGGGAGTAGAGCCGGAAGTCGTAGCTGCCGACGATCAGAGCCGGCTTGGTTCCGCCGCCGCTTGGCTGAAACAGGTTCGGCGCGCTGAGGACGCGGTCCTCGGTCTCGAATTTCCAGAGCAGCTTCCCATCCTTGGCCGTGAGCGCGTACACGAATCCGTCCGACGAGCCGAAGTACACGCGGCCGTCGTGCACCAGCGGCGACGACTCAACCATGTCTTCCGTCGCAAACGCCCACTGTTTTTTGCCGGTCTTGAAATCGAGCGCGTACAGGTTGCCGTCGTCGCAGCCGACGTAAACCTTGCCGCCGCCGATCGCCGCCGTGCTGTGGATGCCCTCTTCCGCCTTGAATGTCCAAAGCGGCTTGAGCGAGGCGCTCAACTTGCTGTTTGAAACACCGGTCAGCGAGGCCGTGCCGCGATACATCGGCCAGGCATCGGCCGGAGCGGCGTCCACCCCGCCCGCTTGGCCACGCGCCAGGCCCAGCGTCAGAATCAGGGCCAAGGCACTCCATCGCGCGCCCCAACAACGGCCCGTGAGACGGAGCGCGCTGAAAAACCGGTGTTTTTTTAGAGTTGGAAAAATCGTCATAAGCCCGCTTGGCCAAACCGTGCCGGAGGGAACAGGGCAAGGCAACCCAAAATACCACGTACACGTACTATTGTCGAAAATCGCGTGGATTACGGTCGTTTTTCAGGCTCGCTTGGCCAAGCGGGCGGGTCAGGTGTTGACCTGTTCGGCGTATTCTTCGTCGGAGAGCAGGTCGTTGATTTCGTCGGGGTTGCTGAGGCGAACCTTGAAGAACCAACCGTCGCCGTACGGATCTTCGTTGACGGTGCCGGGCTCGGTGTCGAGCGCGTCGTTGATCTCGAGGACCTGGCCGCTCACCGGCGCGTAGATGTCGCTGGCGGTCTTGACCGACTCGACCACGGCGCACGGGTCGCCCGCAGTCAACTGGCTTCCCACCTCGGGCAGCTCAATGAACACCAGCTCGGTCAGCTCCTCCTGGGCGTGGTCGGAAATGCCGATGGTCGCGGTGTCGCCCTCCACGTTCACCCACTCGTGGGAATCGGCGTATCTCAGGTCGGTTGGGACGTCTGACATCGTGGAGGGACTTCTAGCGAAACGACCGGCCGGTGGTCAATCCGGTTTTCGATAAATCGGCCGTCTGACCACTTGGGCGGGAAAGCGGCGGTTGCGGATCTCGATCTCGATGCCGGTGTCGGGCTTCGCGTGGGCGGTCTCGATGTAGCCCAGCCCGATGCCGCAGCCAAGCGACGGGCTTTGCGTGCCGCTGGTCACCTCGCCGATTTCGCGGCCGGTTCCATCCGCGGCAAAAATCGTGTAACGCTCGCGCGGGGGCG
Organism: Verrucomicrobiota bacterium; assembly: GCA_014382705.1. Classification (GTDB taxonomy): domain Bacteria; phylum Verrucomicrobiota; class Verrucomicrobiia; order Limisphaerales; family UBA1096; genus UBA1096. The sequence continues at coordinate 3,728 of JACNJE010000121.1, forward strand.
CGCTTTTGCCGGTCATCCTGAAGCCAATGCAGCGGCGGGAGACACCGTCCTGTTTCTGCGCCGCGAGCATTTCGCGCCCGATGAAGTCCGGCTTGTCGAGGGCGACAGCCCAGCCCAGCCCGGCCTCGATCGGCGTAGTCTCGGAGGTGAGTTCGTGGCCGTAAAGCGAGTAGCCGGCTTCGGTGCGGAGGGTGTCGCGCGCGCCCAGGCCGGCCGGCACAAGGCCAAGCGCTTGGCCAAGCGAGAGGAGCCGGTCCCACAATGCCGCTGCGTGTTCGTTGGGCACGACCAGCTCAAAGCCGTCCTCGCCGGTGTAGCCGGTACGCGACACCCAGGCGGTTGCGCCGCCGAAGTCGAGTGCGGCGATCCGGTTTTTCTTCAACTCGACAGCCGCCGGAAACTCGCCGGCAATGATCCCGGCCGCGCTTGGCCCCTGCAGCGCCATGGCGGAGAGCGCGCCGGAGCGGTTGGTCATCTCAAGTTGCAGCGCCTTGTGCCGGGTGTTGCGCTGGGCCTTGATCCACATCCAGTCGACCTCGATGCGCGAGGCGTTGACGATGAGCAGGTAGCCGTCCTGAGAAAGTCGGTAGGCGTACAGGTCGTCAATCACGCCGCCGTTGTCTTGGCAGAGCAGCGAGTATTGGCCTTGGCCCGGATCGAGCCGCGACAGGTCGTTGGTCAGGAGTTGGTTGAGGAACGGGAGCGCGCCGGGGCCGTCGAACTGGAACTCGCCCATGTGCGAGATGTCGAACAGGCCGGCGGCTTGGCGGACAGCCTGGTGTTCCGGCGCGATGCCGGAGTAAAGCACCGGCATCTCCCAGCCGCCAAAGCCGACCATCCGCGCGCCGAGCGCGGTGTGGGCGTCAAACAGCGCGGTACGTTTCAGGTTGGTATTCTCCTCATCCAACGGCCCGGCAGTGTAGGCGCTTGGCCGGCGGCACGAAAGCTTTTGGCCCGAGTCGAGGCCGGTTTTGCCCGGAAGAACGGGTTGCTTTCGGGGGACAAAGTGTCAACATCCAGCCCGTTTTGTGTAACTTGGCCAAATGCCGGGCCGTAATAACCGTGTTCGGTTGACCGATTTTGAACCAACGAAAACAATGAAAACATTACAGTTTCTTACCAAGGCAGCCAGTGGAGCCGTCGCGGTTGTAGCGATCTTGGCCGCTGGCTGTGGCCAGGCTCCCGATACGGGGGGATCCACCAACGATGCCAGCGCCGAGGCGCTCCGGAAGGAGAACGCCTCATTGAAGAAGCAACTGGCAGATGCACGGTCGCGCATCGACAGCCTCAGAGCCCAGCTCAACAACGCCGGTGCGCCGGTTGCGGACGGGGGGTTGTCGGCGGAGGAGATCATCGACGAGTTGACGAACGTCAAGCTGACGTCAACGAACCGCCGGGCAGTCGAGCGCCGCGTGCAGTTTCTCTTTGAGAGCCTCATTCAACAGGGTGATGGTGCCGTGCCGCACATCCGCGCTTACCTGAACAAGATGGAGGATGTGGAGTTTACCGTGCAGCGCTCGGAGGAGGAGGCGCAAGGCCGCGACCGGGGCCGGGGCGGCCGGGGCAACGACTGGATGGAGCGGTTGCGCAGCCGCACGCGCGGATCGTCGCTTGACTTCGAGCAGCCGCCCTCGCTGCGCATCGGGCTGATGGATGTCTTGAAGGAGATCGGCGGCAGCCATGCCGGGGCGGCGCTGGGCGAGGTGCTCTCGAAAACCGCGCGCGGCTTCGAGGTGGCCTACGTGGCCAAGACCGTCCGCGGCCTGATCGGCCCGGACGCCTTTCGCGACGAGGCGCTCTCCGCCGCCCACGACCTGTTGAGCAACCCGGTCGAGGTGCCCAACCCGAACACGTTTGACCGCAACGCCAAGCGCTACCTGTTCAGCGTGCTGGAGATGTACAACGACCAGACCTTCATCCAGTCGGCGCAGGGGCTGCTGGTTCGCGAAGACGGCAAGATCGATGACACCGTGCTCGATTACCTCGACGACGTCGGCAAGGAGCAGGCGATGGACGCCATCTTCCAGGCGTTCAACGGTGGTCAGGTGACCGACCGCGGCGACTTGGGCAACCTGGCCCGCGCCGGCCTCAAGTACGCCGGCAGCAATCCGCAGGCGAACCAGATGTTCAAGGACATCATGTCCAGTGACGAGTACGACATCCAGGTCAAGTGGTCCGCGCTGCGCGAGATGGATGACGCCGAGGACGACGCCACACTGCAGGCCCGGCTGACCCTGATGCAGGGGGTTCAGGCATCGGGCGACGACACCACCGACCGGGTCGTGCAAATGTACACCCGCCAACTCGAGGCCAAGGTCAACGGCGAGGAGTACGACATGCGGGAGGATATGCGCAATGTCGCCCGTGAACTATTCAGCCGTGGCGGCGGCCGTGAAGGCGGCCGGGGGGGGCGCGATCGCGGTGGCCGCAATCAAGGTGGCAACCGCAGCAGCCAGCCAACGGTGGTGCCCGCGCCGTGAGTCCAGGTCAGCGGGATGGCTAGCGCTTGGCCAAGCGCAACTGACTCATGAAACAAACCAGCCCAATTTCTGCCATGACCACCGGCTTGGCTTGGGTGGCGCTTGTGTGGGCGTCCGGCTGCGGCCAGGCGCCGCCGGCCGTTGATTCCGGTGCGGACTCAGCCCGGGCGGAGGCGCTCCGGAAGGAGGTCGCCTCGCTCAAGGTCAAGCTGGACAATGCCCAGTCGCGACTCGACCGCCTCCGCGAGCAGGCCGGCCGCGGCGATGCATTGCCCGCCACGGGCGGCCTGTCCGTGCCGGAAATCCTCGATGAACTGACGCAGTTGAGCATGACCTCCAAGAACCGGAGGCGGGCGCAGCGCCGCCTGAGCTACCTGTTCGAGAGCCTGGCGCTGCAGGGCGACGCCGCCGTGCCGCTGGTCCGCGAGTTTCTCAACCGGATGGAGGACGTCGATTTCACCGTGCAGCGGGAGGAGGAAAGCGAGAAGGAACGCCAGGAACGGTATCGCCGGTTCCGGGCCACGCTCAGCTTCTCGCAGCCGCCGACACTGCGAATCGGCCTCATCGACATTCTCGCGGAGATCGGCGGCGCCCACGCGGAAGCCGCCGTGGCGGAACTGCTGGCCACGACGGCCCGGGGATTCGAGATCGCCTATGCCGCAAAGACGCTTCAGGGCTGGCTTGGCCGGGACGCCTACCGTGACGAGGCATTGGCCGCAGCGCACGAGTTGCTGCTCGACCCGGTCGAGGCCGTCGGCGGCAACCAGTTCGACCGCGTGTCGCGCAACTATCTGTTCATGGTGCTGGACATGTACAAAGACCAGACGTTCATCCAGTCCGCGCAGGGCATGTTCATCAACGACGACGGCCGGATCGACCGCACCATCCTCAATTACTTTGATGACGTCGGCAAGCAACACGCGCTCGACGCCATCGTGCAGGCGTTGCGCAGCGGCCGCGTTCACGAGGACGACATGGACAACCTCGCGGAGGCCGCCTCGAGATACGTCGGCATCAACCCGCAGGCGGACCAAATGTTCCGCGACATCATGACCGGCAGCCAGTACAACATGGAGACCAAGCGCGACGCCATCCGGAGCTTTCTTCAGAGCGACGGCGACATAAGCACGCCCGGCGTGGCACCGAACGTGATGCAGGCGCGCCTCAACCTGATCAACACTCTGCAGTTTAGCGAGTCCGACCCGATGGGCCGGGGCATGGAGCTGCTCTCGCTCCAGATGGAGGCCCAGATCACCGGCAACAAGCTGGACGAGCGGAAAATATCGCAGGCTGCCTCGCGGGTTTTCAGCGAGATGCAAAAGCAGGAGAGCCGCGAACGCAAGGCCGGGCCGCCGCCGCCCGCCGCCCTGCCGACCATCGTCCCCGCGCCCTGAACCGGGCGAATCCCCTTGCAATCCCGTTACAAACGCCGGAAACCTTCCGGCGTTTTTTGCGCTTGGCCAAGCGCATCCCCCCGGCATGGCAGACCGCATCACCCGTGAGCAATGGAAACTGATGGGCGTGCTGTCGCTGTTTTGGGCGACGCTGTTTGGCTCGCTCGGAATCTTTTTCCCGTACTACTCGCTGTACCTCGAGGATGACCTTGGCCTGAGCGGCCAGCAGATCGGGCTGGCCATGGCGGTGTTTCACCTGGTCGGTCTTGTTGGCCAGCCGTCGTGGGGCTACTTGGCCGACCGCACCGGCGCCCGCAAGACGTTGCTGGTGGTCATCACGATCGGCATGGCGCTTGGCTTTGTGGCGCTGTGGCGCGTTGCCGGCTACGCCGCGCTGCTGGTGGCCTCGATGTGCTTCGCCGCGTTTTACACCAGCTTGATCCCGCAGGGGATGGCGCTGAGCCTCGGCGTGTTGTACCGATCCCACAACTCGCACTTCGAGTGGGTGCGTTCGTTTGGGTCGGTCGGTTTCCTCATCACCTGTTTCGGGTTTCCGCTGTTCCTCGACGGTGTTGACCCACGGCCGGCCGCAGGGGGGTTGGGCCTGATGTTCCCCTGCTGCGCCGCGCTGATCCTGCTGACGACCGGTGTCGTATTCCTCATCCCGAACCAAACGGCCATCCGCGAGAAGGCCAAGCCGGGTGCGTGGCGCCTGCTCGCCGCCGACCGGCGCTTTCGTCGTTTTCTGCTCTACGTGTTCCTCGCCAACTTCATGCTCGACGGGCCGATGTTCCTGTTCCCGATCTTCGTCAAGTCGGTCGCGCCCGACAACTTCCTCGGCACGCTCAAGTGGTTGTGGCTCATCATGCTGCTCCCGGAGATCGTGGCGATCGCGCTGGCCGGGCACATCCGGCGGCGGATTGGCGTGCGGGCGCTGATGTTCTACGGCCTGGCCGCCGGCGGGCTGAAGTGGCTGGCGTGCGGCTTGCTCGGGGACGTGCCGTTTGTACTGCATGCCTCGATGCTGCTGCATAGCGTCTACGTCGTCGGGGCGCTCGTGGCGATGCCGTTGTGCGTCAATTACCTCGTCCCCACGGAGCTGCGCTCAACCGGCCAGGGCTTGGCCACCATGGTCAGTTCCAGCCTTGGCGGCGGCATCTGCTCGAACTTCGCCGCCGGCTGGCTGATCGACCACGTCGGCCCCGCTGCGCCGCAGCTTTACGGCGGCATCGGCGCGTTGCTGCTGCTGCTCGTCGCCCCCCTCCTCGTTCCCAAGGTCGGCCCGAGACCGGCCGGCTGATCACAACGCCTCAAGCAGGCGGTCCAGCTCGGCGTCGGTGTTGTAAAAATGGGGCGAGAGACGGATGAGCTTGGAGCCGTCCCGCATGACACGGAGCGAAACCTTGATTCCCGCTTGGCCAAGCCGCTGCGCGAGCGCCGCCATGTCCCCGCCCGGCTTGTGAAAGGTGACGATACCGCTGGCGTTGGCCAAGCGCGCCTCCGGGTGCATGACCTCGCAGCCCTTGGCCATCAGCTCCGGGACGAGACGGTTGCGCTTGGCCAGGAGATCGGCCGCGATGTTGTCGACGCCCACTTCGCTGAGCATCGCCAGCGAAGCGCGGTGGCCGGCGATGCCGAGCAGGTTGGCCGTGCCGGCTTCGTAACGCCGGCTGTCCGGTTTGTAGTCGAGCCTCTCCCGCGCGATGAAGTCCGGGCAATCCAGGTTATGCCACCCCTGCACCACCGGCTTGAGGCGGGCCTGCATCTCGTGCTTCACGTACAGGATGCCGGACGAGCACGGGCCGAGCATCCATTTGTGCGCATCGGCGGCGAGGAAGTCGACATGCTCCACCGGCGTCGGGAACGCGCCCATCGTCTGGATGCCGTCGACACAAAACAGCACGCCGCGCGAGCGCAGCTCACGGCCGATCGTGTCGATGTCGATCCGGTAGCCGGACACGTAATGGCACGACGCCAGCGCCGCCATGCGGGTGCGCGGGTCGACCAGCGAGAACACATCCTCCGGCTCGATCCGTCCCGGCTCGCTTGGCTCGAGCTGCTTCAACTCGACGCCCCGCTCGGCGAGCGCCATCCACGGATAGACATTCGACGGATAGTCCTCCCCGTGCACGATGATGTTGTCGCCCGGCCGCCAGTCGAGGCCGTGCGCGATGAAGCTCAAGCCAAGCGATGTCGGCCCGACCAGCGCGATCTCGCGAAGCTCCGCGCCGAGCAGCCCGGCGGCGAGCTGCCGCGTGTCCCGCAGCAGATTGGGCGGCATGAACTCCTCCTGGTCGCCGCCGGTGCACGCCGCGGCGTAGTCGCTGACGGCGTCGCGGACGCAGGCCGGCAGCGGGCAGACGGCGGCATGGGCGAGATAAACCGTGTCTCGCGCAACCGGAAACTCGCGCAACCGCAGCGCCTCGTCCGTCTGGAGTTGCTCGAGGGTCATCCCGGCCTTTCTCGGATCGCCCTACCGGATGAGCAGCGAGCAGTCCCGCCGCGAATCGTGATCGAGGCAGGTGCGGAGATAGTCGACGATTTGCCCGTGCATCCGGCGGCAGCGACCGCACCAGCGCTCCGCGCCGACGAGCAGTTTCACGCAATCCCTGAGTCCGTCGAACTGGATGATGTTGGGGGAGTGGCGGAGGTTGGCCCGCACCCGGCATCGAAGTTGCTGAAAGAAAAACAGCTCAAGGGCGTGCCCGGGGGTTTCGTTGGCCAGCTTGCGCAGGTCGGTTTGCTCGATGCGGAGGTTCAAGCCCGGGTCCTCGTCGAACACCACGTCAAATCCGAACCCTTGCAGTACTTTGCCCAGCGCGCTGGAGAACTGGTCAACCGACACGCTGGAGTAAGCCTGATTCTCGCGGAAATAGTGGACGACCGCCTTGAGCACCTCCCGGATGGTCTGCGGCTCGATGAGGTCGATGGCGTCTCCGAGCAACTCCTCGGTGATGGCTTCTGCCGAGCAGGGGAGCAGCTCCCCGGTGGACATCCTAAAAACCAGGTAGTTTGATCGTAGCTGTATCATCCCGGGTTCCGAATTTCTGGACGGCCTCCAGAAACTCGGCCGCGTCGTCGAACCGCCAATAGACGCTGGCGAACCGGACGTAGGCGACACCATCCAGTTTCTTGAGCTTCGCCATCACCTTGCCGCCGATCGCCTTTGACGGCACTTCGCCATCAAACTCGTCGTACAATTCGTTGATCACTTCGCGGATTGTCTGGTCGATGGCCTCGGCGTTGATGGGGCGTTTTTGGCAGGCGGTGTTGATGCCGGACTCCAGCTTGTCCCTCGAAAACCGTTCGCGGGAGCCGCCGTCCTTGATCACCATCAGGTTGCCGCGCTCAACCTCCTCGTAGGTGGTGTAGCGTTGGTCGCACTTGAGACATTCACGCCGCCGACGAATCGCCAACCCATCCTTCGAGGAGCGGGAATCCACCACCTTGTCTTCGACACAACCGCACTTCGGGCAACGCATAATCCCCGGCCAACACTACCAAGTGTAGCCGACGAAGAAGAGTACACAATATATTGTGTGTCAATACCGTTGAATGAGTTTTTTTTGCAGGTTCCGAACACCGCTTGGCAATTGCTGACTGGACAGCTTGGCCGTCATCGGGAATCTTGACCACCCCGTTTTTCGGGAGTCACAACCTGCTTTATGAACGCACGAATCCGTTTTGTCATCGCGACCGCTTGGCTTGCCCTGGCCAATCTCCCTGCTGCGGAAGCCAAGCCACACGTCGTCCTGCTCAGCGGCGAGTCGCTGTACGACTCGTCGGCCACGCTGCCCAAGTTCGCCAAGCGGCTGGAGCAGCGGCACGGCTATCGCTGCACGACGATCGTTCGCGAGGAGACGCATCGCTTCCCGAGCCTAGACGCGCTTGGCCAGGCGGATCTCGTGATCGTTTTCGCGCGCCGCATGGAGCTGCCCGCCGAACAGCTTGGCCAAGTGAAGCGATACATCGACTCCGGCAAACCGGTCATCGCCCTGCGCACCGCCAGCCACGCGTTTCAAAACTGGCTCGAGTTCGACCAGCGCGTCCTCGGCGGCAATTACCACGGCCACCACAAAAACAGTTTGTCCGGCAACGCCACAATCGTGTCGGCGGCCAAGGGCCATCCGATCCTCAGTGGCGTTGCGGAAGAATTCAAGATGGGCGGCTCGCTTTACAAAAACACCCCCTTGGCCAAGTCGGCCACGCCGCTGCTTGCCGGCGCTGTTGACGGCCATCCCGCCGAACCGGTCGCATGGACGCACAGCTACAAAGGCAACCGCACGTTTTACACCTCGCTTGGCCATGCCGACGATTTCGCCAACCCGAACTTCACCAGGCTCGTCACCAACGCCATCGACTGGTGCCTCGGCGGCGAAGCCAAGCCAAGCGCCGCCGACATAGCGGCCAAGTACGGCGTCGAGGCCGGCGAGCCGTTCCGCATCGGCGTCGCGTTGTTCGAGAAAATGTGGCGCGACGACAAGCTCACGCTGCTCGACGTCCGCACCACGCCGGAGTACCGGGCCGGCCATCTGCCCGGCACCGAGTGGATCGACTGGTTCTCGCCCGACTTCGCCGCCGAGGCGGCCAAACTCGACAAGGACAAGTTCTACCTCGTCTATTGCGCCGGGGGCGTCCGCAGCGCGCGTGCCTGCAAAAAAATGAGCGGGATGGGTTTCAAGTACCTCGTCGATCTCGCGCCCGGGTTCAAGGGTTGGAAAGCCGCCGGCAAGGCAATCGAGAAATAAGCCGCCGTGTCTCACCCCGCCGAAACCAATCCGCACGGCTTGAACGCCGTTTTTGGCGACGAGACGGAGCCGTTGCCGCTGTTCAACGCATGGTACGCGGAGGCAGCGCACGCTGAGCCGTACGACCACACCGCGTTTGCCCTGGCCACGGCGGATGCCAACGGCCGCCCTAGCGTGCGCATGCTGCTGCTCAAGGGCGCCGACGAAAACGGTTTCGCGTTTTATACCAACCTAAACAGCCGCAAAGCCGCCGAGTTGAGGGGGAATCCTCACGCGGCGATCTGCTTTCACTGGAAGAACCTGCGCCGGCAAATCCGCATCGGCGGCCCGGTCACGCCGGTCAGCGACGGGGAGGCGGACGCCTACTTCGCCAGTCGCGATCACGGCAGCCGCGTAGGCGCGTGGGTCTCGCTGCAGTCGTCGCCGATGGCATCCCGCGCCGAGCTGGAGCAGCGCTTGGCGGAGTTGCAGGCGAAGCATCCAGAGGGAGATGAGGTGCCGCGTCCGCCGCATTGGTCCGGCTGGCGGCTGCGGCCGAGCGAGGTCGAGTTCTGGCTCCACGGCGGCGACCGCCTCCACGAGCGGCTGCTTTACCAAAAAACCGGCGACGGCTGGGAACGATCGATCCTCTACCCCTGACCGACCCGCGATACCCCCGAATGCCGAGCGACGAACAACGGATGCGGGAGGCGTTGCGCTTGGCCAAGTGGGCCAAGGGTGAGACTTCGCCCAACCCGCTCGTCGGCGCGGCGCTGGCCAAGCGCGGGCAGATCATCGGGCGCGGCTGGCATCGCCGGGCCGGTTTGCCGCACGCCGAGATTGAGGCGATTACCGATGCCAAGCGCAACGGCAACACGACAAAAGGCACCACGCTTTACGTCACACTCGAGCCGTGCTCTACGAGCGGCCGCACGCCGCCGTGCACGCGCGCCATTGCCGAGGCCGGCATCGCGCGAGTGGTCGTCGCCGCGACCGATCCGAACTCGGCCCACGCAGGCCGTGCCTTTCGATGGCTCAAGCGGCAGGGCATCGCCGTTGAGCATGGGTTGTTGGCGGAACAGGCTGCCGAAATAAATTGTGCGTTCAACCACTGGATCACCACCGGGCTGCCGTTCGTGACGGTGAAAGCGGCGATGACGCTCGACGGCAAAATCGCCACCGCCAGCGGCGAATCGAAATGGATCACCGGCCCGGAGGCGCGCCGAGAAGGGATGAAACTTCGCCACGAGGCCGACGCCGTTCTTGTCGGCGTCAACACGATCCTCGCCGACGATCCGGCGCTTACGCTGCGCGACATCCGCCGTCCCAAGGCCGAGTGGCGCGGGCCGGCTCTGCGCCAAATCGTTCTCGATCCGCAGGCACGCACGCCGCTTGGCTCGCAAGTGCTGGGCGAACAGACGACCATTGTCGTTTCGCGCGATGCCCCGGCCAAGCGCCTGGCCAAGCTCAGGCAGTGTTGCCGCGTCATCATTTGTCCCATGGCCAAGCTGGGGTTCAACCTCAAGTCGCTGCTCCGCAAACTGGGCCAACAAAACTGCACGCATCTGCTCGTCGAGGGCGGCGGCGAAACGAATGCCGCGTTCATCGAGGCCGGCTTGGCCCGTCGCGTGGCATTTTTTTACGCGCCGAAAATTCTCGGCGGTCGCGACGCCCGGACGGCCGTCGCCGGCGAGGGGCTGCCACTGGCCAAGGGGCTGCAGCTCGAAAAAATCCGCTGGAGAAATCTTGGCCCCGACCTGATGCTCACCGCCCGCGTCGCCGACGCGCAGCCCTGAAAATGTTCACCGGACTCGTCGAGGAAACAGGCAGGATTGAAGCCATCGAACACGGCACCAACGCCGTGACGCTGACGGTCTTGGCGGACGTTTGCCTCGGCGGCACGAACACCGGCGACAGCATCGCCGTGAACGGCTGCTGCCTCACCGCCATCAAGGTGACGAAACGCGGCAAGTCGCGCGGCTTTCAATTCGACCTGCTACGCGAGACATGGGACGTGACCAACCTCAGCTCGCTGCGACGCGGCTCGGCGGTGAATCTCGAGCGGGCGTTGGCGCTTGGCCAGCGGATGGGCGGCCATTTCGTTACCGGCCACGTTGATGCCGTCGGCACGATTCGCAAGTGGGAGAAACAGGGCAACGACTGGCTGCTCGACGTCGATGCGCCGGCGTCGTTGATGACCGGTTTCGTGCCGAAAGGCTCGGTGGCGATCGACGGCATCAGCCTCACGGTGGCCAAGCTGCGCAAGCGCGGTTTCGCCGTGTGGATCATCCCGCACACGCGCGAAGTGACGAACCTGCGCAATCGCAAAATCGGCGACCCGGTCAACCTCGAGACCGACCTCCTCGGCAAATACGCGCTGAGGCAGTTGGAGCGGTAGTTTTTGAAACGCAGAGATCACAGAGTCGCAGAGGGCCGCAGAGAGGGTGGGGCTTCTATCCCGAAGGGATTCAATTCTGCAGCCCAAGGTAGCATCATCTGATGCAACCTTGGGCTGGAAAGTCGAACCCCGTTGGGGTTCTCCACTGCGGCCCTCTGCGGCTCGGAGTCCTCTGCGTTTAATTGGTTTGGAGGCTATTTTCTGCCGTCCTTTTGGCGGTAGCGGATGTAGTCGCGGGGGACGCCAAGGAGGCGGGCGGCGGCGGAGACGTTGCCCCCGGCCTGGTCGATGGCGCGCCGGATAAGTTCGTCGATCGTGGCGTCGAGCGAGAATCCTTCCTTGGGGAAATCAAAACCGGGATTGAGTGCGCCGCTCGAATCCCCCTCGTTAGCCGCCGTTCCCACCGGGGCGGGGAGGGCGGCGAACGCCCATTCGTCGCCTTCCTCGAATACGATTGTTCGCTCCAGTTCGTGGCTGAGTTCGCGGACGTTGCCGGGCCAGGCGTGGCTGAGCAGCCGCGCTTGGCCCTCGGCGCTGATTGGCTTGGCGGCGATGCGGTGCCGGCGGCAAAGCTGCGCGAGCAGTTGGTTGGCGAGTTTCAAAATATCCCGCCCGCGCTCGCGAAGCGGCGGGATGACGAGACGGAACAGGCTCAACCGGTGATGCAGATCGTCGCGGAACTGCCCGTCGGCGACCGCTTGGCCAAGGTCGCGGTTGCTTGCGGCGATGATGCGGACGTCGACGTCGATTTCCCGGTTGCCGCCGAGCCGCCGGATGCGTTTGTCCTCGATTGCCTTGAGCACTTTGGCTTGCAGGCCAAGCGGGAGGCTGGCCAGTTCGTCGAGAAACAGCGTGCCGCCCTTGGCTGCCTCGAAAAGTCCCATGCGCGCCGCCTTGGCGTCGGTGAACGCGCCGCGCTCGTGGCCGAACAACTCCGACTCGGCGAGGGTCTCCGGCAGGGCGGGGCAGTTGACCTCGACGAGCGGGCCGGCGGCACGCGGGCCGTGGTGGTGCAGCCAGCGGGCGATGCTGGTTTTGCCGGTGCCGGTTTCGCCCTCGAGCAACACCGGCGGAAGATTGCTGCCAAGCCGCTCGTCCGCGGCGATGATCTTGTCGAGTTGCTGGCGGAACAGGCCAAGCGCGTCGCCGAAAAAGAGCCGCTCGCCGGTGGCATTGGGATCGTGGCGTTCGTGCTCGGCCAAGCGGGCGGATTGGCGGCTGGCCTTGGCACGGTGCAGCACGAGCGGCAGCACGGCCGGATCGACCGGCTTGAGCAAATAATCCTGCGCGCCGTTTTTAATCGCCTCGACTGCGCCCTGCACGCCGCCCTCGGCGGTGCAGACGACGACGGCGGTGTTGGGGGAAAAAACGCCTTCGCTCAACAGGTCGGTGCCGAGGCCGTCGGGCAAATTAACGTCGAGCAGCGCGAAGTCGAACGGTAGCGACTGGATCATGCGGCGCGCCTCGTCGAGCGTGCCGACGGCGGTCACGTCGGCGTCGTGCTGCTCGAGCGCGGCCGCCACCTGTTTGCGCAGGAGCGGCTCGTCCTCGACCAGCAGCACGCCGGCACCCTGAAGGGCGGAATCTGTCACGCGCCCAATGTCGGGGAGGCTCGGCCTCGCCGCCACCAAAAAATGCATCCGTCCGGCCAAGGATTACAACCTTGCATGACGCTTGGCCAAGCGATACTGTTTAGAGCGAATTTTTTCACGGCATGAAGCGCAAATGGATCACCCTTGGCCTGTTGAGCGTGTTGATTTGTGTGCCGCTGTACCAGCTCGTGAAGGCGCTGGTCAGCCTGAACCGCCCCATCGTCATCGCCGGCGGGCCGGAGAAGGGGCTGTACCACCCGATTGCACTCAGTCTCTCGAACGTGGTCACACGGCTGGGCCGCAAGGCCACGGTGCGGACCACCGCCGGGTCGCTGGAAAACCTGAAGCTGGTGGCGGAGGGGGAAGCCGACTTGGCGCTGTTCCAGCCGGGCTCCCGCGAGAACCTGAAAGAGTTCGCCCCGGCGCTGTTGAAGCAGGAGGCGCAACGGATCGCCCCGGCGCGGCTCGGGCATGTCGCGTTTGTGGCGAATCTTTATTCGCAGCCGCTGCACATCGCCGTGCGAGAGGGCAGCGGCATCAAGTCACTGCGGGACTTGGAGGGCAAAGTTGTCAACCTCGGGCCGGAGCTTTCCGCCGACTACCCGATGTCGCGTTTGCTGTTGCGCAGTCTCAACCTGGAGCCGGGGGAGAATCATCGCAACCTGGCGTACACGGAATTGATCGGGGCGTTCGACCGGGGCGAGGTGGATGCGGCGTTTATCACGGTCGGCATGCAGGCGGACGTGTTCCGGACGCTGGCACGCAACGGAAAGGCGCGTTTCCTCGGCATCCCGAACAACGAGGCGCTGGCGGCAATGGAGCTGCACCTGTCGCCGTTCAAGGTGCCGCGCGGCATCTACCAGTTCGAGGGCGAGGCGGTGCCGCAGTCCGACATCCGGACCGTGGCGACCGGCGCGCACCTCATCACGCGGGATGATGTGCCGGGCAGTCTCGTGGAAAAAATCACGCAGGAGATTCTGAACACGACATTTCAAAAGGAGAACCAGTTGGGCGAGTTGTTTGAGCAGGGCAAGCCGTTTGCCAGCGCCCGCCCGTTTTTCCCCGTTCACGAGGGGGCGAACTGGGTGTACGACCCGGAGAGCCGCACGCTGCTCAAGCCGGAAATCGTCGACATGTGGGAGAGCATGCGTTCCTTCTTTGTTTCGATCATCGTCGCGGGATTCTTTGGTTATCAGTGGTACAGGAAGAAGAAAGATCGAACCAAGGAGGGGCGGCTGGACTATTATATCCGAGAGGTCATCAAGATTGAGCAGCAGCAGATGATGCTCGACACGGAACAAAAGGGGAACGACATGAAAAAACTCCAGCGGCTGCAGGATGACCTGACGAATCTGCGGCAGGAGTGCTTCAAGGATTTTTCGGGGCATCAACTGCAGGAGGAGCCTGGCACCGACTGCTTCCTCAAGCTGTGCGCCTCGCTGAGCGAGAAGCTCAATGCCAAGATGACGCGCATACGGCTTGGCGGCGAGATCGCGCGCCTGGCCGACTCGATTGGAAAAAGCAAGTAACCTGCGGGCCTACTCCTCGCGCTCCCTCACCTCATCCTCGCCCCGTTCCTCTTCCCGGTCGCGGCCCTCCCGTTCCGCGCCGCGGCGGCGCTCCTGGAGGGCGTGTTCGAGTTCCTCGAGTCGTCCGTCGAGTTCGCCGAGGTGCGCCTTCACCTCGGCGGCGCGATCCTCCAGCCGGTGGCGCTTGGCCTGCGCCTCCTCGCTGTCGCCCTCGACCTGCTTGGCGGCAACCGCCAATTCCTCGAGATGCGCGATGGCCTCCCGCCGCTTGGCCCGCGTTTGCTCGAGGTGTTGACGCAACTCCGCCTGGGCGTGCTCTCGTTCGCCGCGTCCCTCCCGGCGGCGCGGCTCGTTGCGTTTCCGGTGGGCTTGAAGCAGTTCGTCGGCTTCGCGCTGGAGCAGTTCGGCGCGGTCGTGCTTGCCGGCTTCGCGCAGTTCCGCGATCTGCCGCTTCATGTGGTGCAGGCGCTCCTCCAGCCCGGCGTCTTCGCGGTGCCGCTCGCGCCCTTCGCCGTGTTCGCGCCGTTCGCGCTGGGCGAAGTGTTCGCGGATTTCGTTGGCTTGGCGTTCCAGTTGTTCGGCGCGGTCGTGTTTGCCATGTGCGCGCAATTCCTCGATTTCGCGTTCGAGGTGGTGCAGTCGTCCCCGGAAGCCTTCGGCGGAATGCTGGTGTTCCTCGTCGCGATGGCGTTCCTCCCCGTGCTCGCGGGGACGGTGGGCCAGCTCAGCAGCCAGGTGCTGAAGTTTCTCCCGGGTTTGTTCCCGCACTTGGTGCATGAATTTACGCGTCTTGTGCGCTCGGACGTAGTGTGATTCCAACTCGGCGCGTGCTTCTTCGCCTTCGGCGATCTCGAGTTCGATTTCGAACTCGGCTATCTTGAGACCGAGTTGGTGAATGCGCTTGGTCAGTTCGCGGTATTTGTCGAGCAGCGCCTCGACCTCGATCTGAACCAGTTCGGCTTCGATCTGGTGGGCCAAGTCGTGGTGTGGCTCGGCCTTGGCCAAGCCGGTTCCGGCGGAGAGCAGGGCGGCCAAGGTCAGCCCTGCGATGGTGGTGGGGGATGTCTGTTTTTTCATGGTTTTACTGGGTAAAATTGGCAGCGAGGGGAGAATCTACACCCGCCCCACCGGCCGCGCAACGGGTTATTTTGCGCTTGGCCAAGCGCGGATTTCTCAGGAATCAGCCGCCGCTTGGCCAAGCTTGGCGCGGTGTTTCCAGAGTTGGCGCGGCTTGAAGATGCCGAGCGGTGTGATGATGCCGGTGATCAGTTCCGGCGGCGTGACGTCGAAGGCCGGGTTGCGCGCGGTGCTGCCGGGGTTGGCCAAGCGCACCTGTTGGCGCCGTCCGCCGGGTGTCGTGCCCCAGGCGCTGAGTACTTCCTCCTCGTTGCGTTCCTCGATGGGAATCGCTTGGCCGGACTCGAGTTCCCAGTCAATGGTCGAGAGCGGGATGGCAACGTAAAACGGAATGCCGTGCCGCTTGGCCAACACGGCCTTGGTGTAGGTGCCGATCTTGTTGGCTACCTCGCCGGTGCGGCCCAGCGTGCGGTCGCTGCCGGTGATGACGAGGTCGACCTCGCCGCGCTGCATGAGGTGGCCGGCGGCGTTGTCGGCGATGATGTCGTGCGTGATGCCCTGCTGCGCCAGCTCCCACGCGGTGAGGGTGGCACCCTGCGAGCGGGGCCGCGTCTCGTCGCAAAAAACGTGAAACGACTTGCCGTTGGCCTGCGCGGCATACATCGGCGCGGTGGCAGAGCCGATGTCGACGAACGCCAGCCAGCCGGCGTTGCAGTGGGTCAGCACGCGCGCGCCGTCGTGGATGAGCGGCTCGCCGTGTTGGCCAATCGCCTCGCAATGGGCGACGTCCTCTTCGGCGAACTGCTCGGCGGCGGCCAGAGCCTGTGCCTGCCGCCCGGCAACGGTGTCGCCGGTCATTTGCGACAGCATGCCGCGCATGGCGTTGAGCGGATCGACGGCGGTGGGGCGAGCCTCAGAGAGCGTGCGGTGCACCTTGGCAACGTGCCGCTCGAACGCCTTGAGTCCGCGCCCGCGAAAGGCCCGCGCGCCCTGCGCCAGTCCGTACGCCGCCGTGGCACCGATCGCACCGGCGCCGCGCACGATCATGTCGGTGATGGCCCGGGCGGTTTCGACGTGATCCGCAGTGGAGACGATCTTGAATTGGTGCGGGAGCAGCCGCTGCTCGATCAGCCGGACGCGGTTGCGCGCCTTGTCAAACCAGACCGTCCGGTAATGCCGCGACGTGCCCTGGTGGGTGACCTTCATGGCGCCGGGCGCGGGTCAGTGGCTGCTGAACTTGACCTCGAGCTGACGGCGGATGCGCTTGTAGCGCGGGTCGGTGCGGACGTTGTTGAGGTCGGGATCCTCGTCCATCCATCGCGAATCCTTGTAGCCGAGGTGGACAGCCTTGTTGAGCGCGGTGATCGATTCGTCGATCCGGTCGGTGAGCGAGTAGCTGCAGGCGAGGTTGTAAAACACCATCGAGTCGTCGGGGAGCAGCTTGGCAAGGTGCTCGTCGACCGTCAGCCCGTCGCGGAACCGGTCGCGCCGTGTGTAGTTGTCCCCGAGCAACTGGAGCGCCTCGACGTACTGGGGGTCACGCTGGGTGAGACCCTCCAGAAAAGAAATCTCCACGTCCAAGTCCCGTTTCTCCTTGTTCGAAAGCGGCTGTCTTGCAGATGAATGATCCGGCATGAACCGCGACTTTTGTCGCCGATGCGTGCGGCCAAGTCAAGCTGCGCGCGGCAAAAACAGAACAAATCCAGTCAGCCAACGAACCCTTCCCGTTGCGCTTGGCCAAGCGCGTCACTTTTTCTGTGGCCGATGCAGGGATTTGTGCGTGGGGAAATCTTTGTGGTACCGCTTCAGCAGCGCGGCCTCGTTGTTTTTGACGAGATAGATTTTCCCGTTGATTTGCAGCGTCTCCCCCGGCGCGAGCCCGCCCAGCCGGAAGTCGCTGTGCAGGCAGCGGATCACGCCCTGAAACAGTTCCTGATACGGCTCGAACGCGGTGGCAAAGATCATCGAACCGTCGCCGCTGAAGCAGCCGATCAGTCCGTTGCCCGGCACGTCCGGATGCAGCGGGCGCGGGTTGACATCGGCGCGCGGCACGCCCGGCCCGGCCCAAACCTGCCCGGGAATGTAACGCGCCTCCGTCGCCCAGCCCTGCGTCGGCATCATCGCCCGCTTGCCGTCGAGATAGACGAAGCTCTTTTTGATGTAGGCATATTTGTCGGCGGTGGCGTCGGCGCCGGTGCCGCTGAATTTCCCGACGCGGATGCACGGCTGCGCCCAGTGCGCCTCGGAGCGCTTGGACGTCGGGTTGTGCGCGGTGAGCCGAAAATCGACCTCGTCGTGCGTGGCGGTGATGACGTGCCCGACCGTCACGCCGTCGTTCACGTCGCACTGCAAACGAAGCTGCGAGCCGTCGGCGCTGCGGGAGACGAGGCGCGTTTTGTGGCCAACGACGGTGTGCCGCCCCCAGTCGGTCGTCTGCGAGTTGTCCCGGCAATACGCCTCGAGATAATGAATGTTCATCTCTTTGCCGGGCAGGTGGTCGCCGCTGATCGTCAGCATGTTTTTGGCCCAGTGCAGCTTCAGCTTGGCCGGCTCGGCCGCCTGGCCAAGCGCCGTCGCGCACACGATCGGGAGGATGGAAAAAATCAATTTCATGGATCGGACGGCCGCAGCGTCGGCTCGCGGCGGGGCAGTGTCAACGGCAATGCACTTGCGCTTGGTCAACTCGCCGGTGAATACTGCCGCGCCCATGGGAGAACCGATCCACGTCCCGCTGCTCGATCTCAGCGCACAAAACCAGCCGCTCGCCGCCGAGTTGAAAGATGCTTTCGCGCGCGTGCTCGACTCGTCGCAGTTCATCCTCGGGCCGGAGGTGGCCGGATTCGAGTCGGCCGCCGCCGAGTCGGTCGGGGCCAAACACGCCATCGGCGTCAGCTCCGGCACCGACGCGCTGCTGCTCTCGCTGATGACGCTCGGCATCGGCCCCGGCGACGAGGTGCTTTGCCCGTCGTTCACGTTTTTCGCGACGGCGGGCGCGATCGCCCGAACCGGCGCGACGCCGGTGTTCGTCGATTCGCTCGATGCCGATTTCAACATCGACCTCGCCGCTGCCGAGCGGCGTGTCTCAGACAAAACCAAGGCGATCATTCCGGTGCATCTGTTCGGCCAAGCGGCCGACATGGAGGGTGTGCAGCGCTTGGCCAAGGCGCACGACTTGGCCGTGCTCGAGGACGCTGCGCAGTCGATGGGCGCGACGTTCGGCGAACGGCAGGTCGGCACGATGGGCGACCTGTGCGCGTTCAGTTTTTTTCCGTCGAAAAACCTCGGCGGCTTCGGCGACGGCGGCATGATCACCACCGACGACGACGACCTGGCCAAGCGGGCGCGCATCCTCCGTGTGCACGGCGGCGCGCCGAAGTATTATCACAAAACGATCGGCGGCAACTTCCGGATGGATCCGCTGCACGCCGCGCTGCTCGGTGCCAAGCTGGGGCAATTCCCCGGTTACGTGGCCAAGCGCCGGGCCAACGCCGCGCACTATCTCGAGCGCTTGGCCCAGTGCGATCACGTCGCCGGGGGGCGGCTGGTCTTGCCCAGCGAAATCGACGGACGCGGCCACACGTGGAACCAGTTCACCCTTCGCGTGGCCAACGGCAAACGCGACGCGCTGCAGTCGCACCTCACCGCGAACCACATCGGCTCGGCGATCTATTATCCGGTGCCGCTGCACCGGCAGGAATGCTTCGCGCCCCTGCCCAGCTTCGGCGAGTCGCTGCCGGTCTGCGAAAAAATGGCGGAGGAAGTGTTGAGCCTCCCGGTCTATCCGGAACTGTCGGAGGCACAACTCGGTCATGTCGCCGACACGCTTGCCAACGCGCCGCTCTGAACGCTACAGCGTCTTGCCGCTGACCGCCCCGGCGGACTGCAGCAGCCGGGCGAGTGCGTCCCAGCCGTTGGCGGTGGCGTAATCCAGCGGGGTGTGGCCGGACTTGTTCCGGGCGTTCAAGTCGGCGTTGCTGCGGATGAGCAGTTCCACCGCCTCCGGCCGGTTGTGCAGCACGGCTTGGTGGAGTGGCGTGGCGTCGCTGTCGCTCAGTGAGTCCACGTCGGCCCCGAGCGAGATCAGCATCTCCATCGTGTTCACCTTGCCCGCGCCGGCGGCCCAGTGCAGCGGTGTGCTCTGGTGGAGCGGCCCAGGGACGTCCACCTTGACGCCCCGGCGCAGGAACGCCTGCACGGCGATGGCATCCCCCTTGGCGGCGGCCATGTGGATCGACACCTCGCGCCCGGCCCGGCCGCGCTTGGCCTCGAGCAGCGCGGCGGCGGCCGGCTGCTGGTAGC
Organism: Verrucomicrobiota bacterium; assembly: GCA_014382705.1. Taxonomy (GTDB): domain Bacteria; phylum Verrucomicrobiota; class Verrucomicrobiia; order Limisphaerales; family UBA1096; genus UBA1096. The sequence continues at coordinate 23,224 of JACNJE010000121.1, forward strand.
CGTTGGCCAGGTCGAGCGGGGTGCCGCTTTGGCTGATGGCATTCACCGGCGCGCGGCGCTGGAGCAACAGCGCGATGACGTTGGTGCTGCCTTTGGCGGCGGCGGAGTGGAGCGGCGTCCAGCCGCCGTCGGTGCGCGCCGACTTGTCCGCGCCGTGATTGAGCAGCAGCTCAGCGGCCCCGGCCTGGTCGGCCTCGGCAGCCCAATGCAGCGGAGTCGCCCGGTGTTTTTTGACCCGAAAATGGACGTTGGCCCGGTTGCGTTTCACCCAGCCGTCGAGCGCCTCGAGGTCGCCGTGGCGCGCGGCCAAATGCACCGAGAAGGTGGCTCCCTTTTTCGCGCCGAGACGGGTGAGCAATTGCACAGTGGCGTCTCGCTTGTGGATGCGGGCGAAATCGAGCGGCGTGCCGTCGGGGCAGAGCGGGCTCAGATCCTTGCCGAGGTCGTGCAGCAACTGGAGCACGGCGTCGCGGCCATTGATCGCCGCCACGTGGACGGCGGTCCAGCCGTTGGGCGCGGCCGAGTCCGGCTTGCCGCCCTTGGCCACGAGCTGCTTGATGGCGTCGCGGCTGTCGTGAGCGCAGGCGAGGTAGAGCGCGTCCACTTTTTCCTTTTGCGTCTTGGCGTGGACGTTCGCGCGGAAGGCGAGCAGCGCCTCGATGTTGGCCGGCTTGTTTTCGATTGCAGCAACGTGCAGCGGCGTTTGACCAAGCGGGTCGAGCGCGTCGGCAGCCTGGCCAAGCCGTAACGCTTGCCGCAGCGCGTCGGTGTCGTCGCTCGCGGCCAGCTCGTGCAGCGTGCGCGTCTCGACCTTCGGCGCCGGTTGCGGCTCGGGCGGCGGGGCCGGGGCCGGCTCCGGTTCGCGCGGGCCGCAGCCGGCTTGGCCAAGCGCAAAGCCAAGCGCCGCCAGCAAAAGCGGCCAACGCATCGTTCCTCTGGGCTTAGCTTGGTTCATGCGGATCGGTCAGGTCGCGGAGGATTCAATCCCCGCAAAGCGCTTGAGGCAACGAAAAACGGGCAGTGTCAAAAATTAAGGTTCTTCGACGTTTTCAGTGGAATTGAAGGGTTGAAGAGAGGGGCTGGGGGAGT
>JACNJE010000154.1 GCA_014382705.1 Verrucomicrobiota bacterium
GGCCGTGCGCAGCGCGCCGGCACGGCGGACGAGGAACCCCCTCGAAACCCGAACACGCCAGTAGCGGCCGACGACCGGAAGCATGTGGTGGCTAATCTGTTTTAGATAGAAAATGGATCTGCCCGCCGAGGTCGGGACGGTGAGCCAGCCAGCGACTTTCTACCAGTCCGCCTCGTAACGCTCGATGATCTCCGAGGCCATCGCGTGCGGCAGCCTGGTTTCGCGCAGGTAATGCGCGTACAGCGGCTCATCGACGACGAAGGTGTCCGGCCGGTTCCCCCACGCGCGCATCAGCGCGGTGGAAATGTTGCGCGGCCCGCACCACATGGCCAAGCGCACACCGGTTGTCAAGTTGTCCCCCATAAGGCCGGGAGAAGGTAAGGGACTCCCCCGCCCGGTGTCAGCCAAATACCGTAAGGGGAAGAACGAGAACAGGTGTGAGCGGAGACGTTTCCCGTTGTCGTTGTCCTTTTTAATGAGGCATCTCGGGCTGAGTTTTATGACACAATTTTTGATTGCAGAGAAAGCGTGGTTGCCATAGATTCTCTCCGTGCATCAGGAGCACCCCTCGTGGGTGCGGCAACCTGGCCGGGAGAGGCCAAGGTGCTTTGATCGACAGCCGGTGGCTGTTGTAGATGTGCAAGGCCCGAGCGGGTCTTGAACAGAATGTCTCCACGGGACATGACCACCACCCTGATGCAAGGGCCGGTGGTTTTTTGTGTCTGGACCTGATGCGCTTGAACGAAAGGGATAGCGCATATGAATAAAACGAAACTGTCGGTCCGGGTCAACCGGAAGAACGCCAACCATCACCTCTGGAATAACAATGGCAAGTGGTGGTGCCACCTCACACTTCATCATCCTGACTACACCAGCGAACGGTGCAGGCTCTCGCTGAACACCCGGGACGTGATCATCGCCCGGTTCCTGAGGGACAGCCTCTTTCACGCGTATGGCAACGACAACCTCAAGCCAAGGAGGGATGCGGCATGAAGCCGAAGGCCAAGCTCAAAACCAAGGCCAAAGCCAAGGCCACCAAACCGAAGGAACTATCGCTGCTCACGCAGCCGCTTGGCCTGGAGGGCTGGGCGAACTTGGAGCCGGTGGTGCTGGCCGCCTTGGCCAGCGAGGATCCGCTGCTGCTGATCGGGCGGCACGGCTCGGCCAAGAGTTTTCTACTGGAGCGCTTGGCCAAGGCCCTGGAATTGGAGTACCGCTTCTACAATGCGAGCCTGATCAATTACGACGACTTGGTCGGCATCCCCGTGCCGGCCGAGGATCAACGCAGTCTCCGCTACATCTCCACCGAGACCGCCATCTGGGATGCCGAGGTGGTGTTCATCGACGAGATCAATCGCTCCCGCCCGGAACTGCAGAACAAGCTGTTTCCAATCATCCACGAAAAGCGGGTGCAGGGGGTTGCCTTGGAACGCCTGCGCTATCGCTGGGCGGCGATGAACCCGCCCCCAAACCCGGATGACTTGGATGCGGATCAAGAATTCTATCTCGGTGCTGAACCACTCGACCCCGCCTTGGCGGATCGGTTTGCATTCCTGATCGCCACACCCGCCTGGCAGGATCTGACCGACAGGCAGAAGGGGGACATCCTCTCGGATCAATTCAGGGGGGAACATGCTTTCCCCGTGCCGCCCGATGAGCTGGTCAGCGAAATTCGGCAGCTGTTCAATTCACTGCAAAAGGCACCGTCACCGACCCTGCACGAATACCTGATCGGTCTGGAGCGGTTGCTGGGCAACGGGAACTTCTACATTTCCGCTCGCCGAGTCTCCATCCTGCACCGGAACATTCTGGCGATACAGGCTGCACGGGTTGCCTTGCAGAACCGAACTGGCGCGGAGGCGGACTGGAACACGTCCGCCCTGCTGGCGTTGCGCCACGGCATTCCCCAACTCGCCCAAGCCGGTGCCTTGGATCAAAGCGTGCTGCTCGCCGCGCACCGGCAGGCGTGGGAGTTGGCTGAACTGGAGAAAAACGATCCATGGCGGGAGCTGCTCCAAGTGGGAAACCCGTGGGAACGGTTCATCCTTTCCGTCCAATTTGGCGACCGGCTCAGCGACATGGACGTTGGGCGGCTGATCCTGGACGGTGTGGCCAGCCAACCCACCGAGGCGCACCGGACCGCCGCCTCGCTGCTGGCTTATCTGGCCGTGCATCAGAACCGCAACATCCCCGGCACCGTGGTGGAGACCTTGTCCAGAGACATCCAACGCATCCTCAAGCCAAGGGATGACGAGACCACCATCTTTTCAGGCCGGGCTGGGGCAGCCCGCGTGGTGGGGCAACTTTGTGCCTCACTGCCCATGGCGCGCAACAACATCGACAAGCAACGGGTCGCCTACACGCAAAACCTCCTCAACGGCCTGCTTCCGGACGGCTATTCGGGCACTACACCCGCCGAGATCGAACGGTTCTTCACGGCGAACTGGAGGAGGCTGGCTCTCCCGCGAATTTGCCGGACAACAGCCAACCGTTAAGCCCATGATCCCGACACATCCATTCTTGGGCCGCAGTTTTTCGGGGCCTGAAGGCGTGCTGCACAATATGAGCGTGCCGCCACGGACGAAGGTACGCATCGAAGTGAAGGCGGTTCACGGCGTCACTGTGATCAGCCTTCCCCGGTGCCTGATGTTAAACGGCCTCATTCTCGGCAACCGGCCCGTCACGGAAACTAAGACCCTGCTTGGCCAAGGCAGGAGCGTGGCCAAGCGCTTGGCCAAGGCGGGCTGCACCTTGGATGAGCTTGAAAAGGCCGGGAACGCTGTCAAGGGAGTGTACATCGGCATATGGATTCCCAACTCCACAAAGGGGGAAGAACGCACCAATCTGGCCCGTCGCCGGGTGTGCGCCGATCTGCCCCTGTCGCTGATGCTGCTGTCCCGCCGTATCGGCAATCTTTACCTGAGCCATCGCCCCCCGGACTTCTCGCCCGATCATCTCCTCGCTGGGGAATGGCTGTGGGATGACCCCCGGGTGATCTTCCGGGCAAACCGATGCGTGCCGCCCGGGTGGAAAACCGCGCATCGAAATGGCCAAGCGAATGGAGGCCGCAAATGAATTCCCTGTTCCATTCAAAAGCCACCAAAAGCGAATGCCTCCTCCGGGAACGCATCTTCAACGTCCTCCCGGCGGCCAGTTTTCAGATGGATCGGCTGCTGCAATTGCTCGACATCGTCGAGAGCGACCGGAGTCCCACCGCCTGCGTGGAATGCTCCCACCAGCCGAGACTGCATTTGAACCCGCAGTTCGTCGCGGAGTGTTGCCCCAATGATGAGGATTTGTTCATGCTCGTGATGCATGAGTTGTATCACATCATCCTTGGGCACACCCGTTTATTCCCCCGCGCAACACGGTTGCACAATTTTGTGTTCGACGCCGTGATTAACTCCATGCTCTGCCAGCAGTTCAGGGATCCGGTCTACACCCGGTTTTTCCAGAAACTGAACCCGTGGGACGCCTCCCCGGGACGGCTGTTGGCCCCTCCCCCCGGTTGGCCCGACAACCCGGCCACCCTGCCGCCGGGAACCAGCCGCGCGGAACGCCGGGCCGTGAAGCTGCTTTACGGTGAACACCACGAGAGCACCACCTATCTGGACGTGTTCAACGCCTTGGCCAAATGCTTGTCGGAGAAGAAATTGAGGGCTTCCGGCATCCCGATCGTGCTGCTGGGGGATCATTCCGGGAAATCCCACAACGGGAACGAGGATGAATCGGCGATTGCCAATGAAGCCTTGCGCCAAGTGATCCGCAAGGTTGTGGAAGGGTGGCCGCCGCCGCCCAACCCCATTGCCGGCCGGGACGAGGGGCGTGATCCCTCCGACTTCTTTCTCTCGAGCAACGCCTCCGCCACGCCGGCATTTCTGCGCGCGCTTGGCCAACTGCTGAGGCGCGCCGGGGTGCTGAAACCCGGCGACTCCCGCAGCCCGCGTTCGTGGAAACAACTTACCCGCACCCGTGACGTGCAGACCGTGCTGCCCCAGTTGCGGGATCGCCGGGCGGCGGCTTGGAAGCAACTCACCGGCAATCAACCTCTCTTTTACCAGGGAATCCTGGCGCAGCAGCAACGGCGCTTGGCCCCGCAGGAAACCGCCCATGCCTACCTGGACGTTAGCGGCTCGATGACCCAATTGTTGCCGATGCTCGGCCGGGGGCTGGATCGACCGCACCGAAAAGGCGAAGTCTGCCTCTTCGCGTTCAGCACCGTGGTGGACGCCTTCAGCCCGAAGCGTCCCTTGGCCAAGCAGTCGGTGAAGAACACATTCGGCACGGAGATCAACTGTGTCCTGAATCATCTCGTGAACATCCCCGCCCGGAACTGCCCCAAGCGGGTGCTGATCATCACGGACGGATACACCGGCCCGCCGCAACACGAACTGCTCACCCAACTCAAGGAGCGGGGCATCCGGTTTTACATCGGGTTGACCGGGGACAACGTGTCCAACGAACTCCAGCCGGTCGCCCATCACATCGAACATTTGCCTGAACCCGAAACTTAATAAACATGAAAACTAAAACGCATCATTTTGCGGAACACGTCTCCCCCGGACATCCGGATCGCCTCGCGGACGCCATTGCAGAGGGAATTGTGGATCACGCCATGGCCATCGACTCCCGCGCGTTGGTCGGCGTGGAAGTGGCCGTCCACACGAACAAGGTGTTCATTGACGGCCGCGTTGCGTACAGGCCACCGGGCAACCAACCACCGGTTCCGCCGTTGGAGCAAATCGTCCGGGATGTGTATCGTCATGCCGGCTACGGCGAGCCGTGGAACCCCTCGCCTGAATCGTTGGTGGTGATGGACGATTTGTGCCGGGAAGTTCTGTCGGAAGATGAAGCCGAGTTGCGCTCCTGCTCGGATGACCAAAATGTGGTGATCGGGTACGCCACGCCAAACCGTGCCACCCAGCACCTGCCCGCCGCCCATTTTGTGGCCAACCGGATCGGCCGTGCGCTGCTCGAGTGGCGTCTGTCTGGCGACGCCAAAAACTCACTCGGGCCGGACTTCAAAGTTTTGCCTCACCTGATCCGAACATCGGATGCAACCGGCAACGAGACTTGGCGCTGGGAGCGACTGACGCTCAGCATCCAGCATATCGACAGGGTGTACTACGAGGAGCAACACCGCATCCTGCAACCGGTGCTCGAATCCATATGCCAAGACCTTGAGCAGAACCATCAACTCAACGGATTGTCATCTACCTTCAAGCCCAACCGGCTGTTCCTGAACGGTGCCGGGGATTTCAAACAGGGTGGCCCCGAGGGCGACAATGGCCTCTCCGGCAAAAAGCTCGTGGTGGACCACTACGGCCCGGACATCCCGATTGGCGGCGGCGCGCTGTGCGGGAAGGATCCCCACAAGGTGGATAGGGTTGGTCCGTTGCGCGCCCGGCAACTGGCCCGCCAACTCGCCGCCACCCACAACAGGAACGCATTCGTCCGCTTGGCCTGGTCGCCCGGAGAACCGTGCCCGTCCTTTGTGGAGGCTACGCTGGAACAAAACGGCCAGCAGATCAGCCTGCCTCCCACCCAACTCCCGCCCCGCGACTGGTTTTCCATCGAAACCATCTTCCAGGATTTGAACTTGGCCAAGGTGCACTGGCAAAAGTGCAACCGCATAGGCTACTTCGCATCCAAACATCACCCGTGGGGGTAGCTCAAATCGCATAATCATGAGTCGGAGCTCTTATCCGGCGGCGGCGGGAATACTTGGTTGTATCTCTCTCTGATCCCCAGCCCGGTGTCATTCGTTTTCTGCTTGGCCAAGCGCTTGGCCAAGCGGTCAGTTGGCGGCGGCGCGGGCGGCGGCGAGGAGTTTCATCCACGCGCCCATGTAGTGGCCGTGATCCCAGAACGTGCGCCCGCTGACGAGGTTGCCGTCGATGACGCACGGCTCGTCCACAAACGTGCCGCCGCACACCTCGAGGTCGAACCGGGCCTTGGGCACCGTGGCCATGCGGCGACCGCGAACGCAGTCGGCGCGGGCGGGGATCTCGACCCCGTGGCACACGCTGGCGATGGGCGCGTTTTTTTCAAAGAAATATTTTGTGATGCGAAGGAGATCCGCGTCCTCTCGGATGTATTCCGGCGCGCGGCCGCCGCTGAAAAAAATGCCGAGGTAATCCTCCGGCTTCACATCCTTGAACGCGATGTCCGCCGGCATTGTGTAACCTTCCCACTCCTTGGTGATCGTCCAGCCCGGTTTGTTCTGGTGCATCACCATCTGGTAGTCGCGCTTTTCAGGCGCAGCCAGCACCGGCTCATAGCCACCCTCAATCAGGCGGAAATAAGGGTACATTGTATCCACCGTCTCAGCGGCATCCCCAAAAATAATCAGAACCTTTTGCTTCGTATCGCTCATGGCTGCAAACGAGTTAACTCTTTGTAAGACACTTTTCCAAGTAGGATCGGGCGCGGTTGATTTCGGCGGTAGTTTTGGCGGCAGTAGGGAGGATGGGGATGCCGCGGGGGACCGGGTGCATGAAGATTGCAGTGTAGCCGGAGTAATCGAACGACTTGAGTGAACGAATTATTGGGGTGAAATCCAACTTGCCGCGGCCGGGCATTTGAAGTAGTTCCTGTTCCTTGGGAAGTTTCTTCATGCAGCCCATGCCGTGTTGCCAAGCATAAAACATGAAGAGGCGGTTCCCCAGTTGCTTGACGAGCTTGGCCAGGTCGGTCGCCGCTTGGCCAAGCGATTCCAGATGATACGGCGCCATGGCAATACCGATCGTTTTCGATGGGGAGAATTCCAACAGCCACTTCAATGAGTCGGGAGTGTTGATTAGATTGCTACTGTGGTTTTCGATCCCGATTTTGACTCCGGCCGCCTCGGCGGCCTCGGCGTGAGGTTTCATTTTTTCAGCGAACATCCTCACTGCGTTTTTCAAACTGCCGCCACTCAATCCCTTCGGGCCGCTCCCGCCGCAGATCAAAAGGTCGCCGCCCAATTTGGCACAAACCTTCATCTCCGGTTGAAGGTTGTACGGGCCCAGATCGTATCGGGTGATACAACCAAGGCGAACGTCATGCTGCTTGAGCAGGGCTCGAAATTGGTCGTGCCCCATTTCCTCCATTTGCTCACGCTGGCTGCCGTGCACACGCGGCCAAATGTCGATCGTACTCGCCCCGGTCTTTTCCACTTCGGGCATGATCGTCGACAGGGGTAGTGTGCCGTACATCGAAGATGAGAGAATGTAGTTGAGCTTGAACGCCCCCTTGGCCAAGGCAGGCGGAATCACACCGGCGGTTGCACCGCCCAGCGCGGCCAGTTTCAAAAACTGCCGCCGCGACAGGACCGCTCGTTCAGACGTGCCGAAGCGCAGCTCATGGGATGGATTAAGAGGAGCATTCATGCGGGCCGAGTATTTTGAACCGACAACGGTTCCCGCGCAAGTCTGCCGTCCTGACCCGAACGAATCGACGGCAGGCGACGCTTGGCCAAGTTCTGCACTCGACTTGGGCGGCTGATTTGGCCAAGTTGCCGCCTGTTCTTTTGAAAAACATCATGCCACTCACATCTGTCAAACAACTCAACACCATCAGGAAAAATGTCCGCAAGCATGTGGATGCCGCGCTGGAGTCGACCGGCGGCTTGCTGCGGCTGGCGCCGGCGTGGGTGCCGCGCTCGTTCCTGCAGCCGGGCCTGCGGCTCAAGCTGCATCCGGACGACACGTACGCTTACGGCTTGAATCGCGGCGGCATTGACGAGCGTTGGTTTGGCTCCACCACCGAGGCGGCCAACGAGGGGCGCGTGCCGGACGAGGGCCTCAGCTACGTGGTGCACGGGCGCAACCGGTTCACGCTGCGCGACGCCGTGGCCGAGTGCGGCGCGGACATCATCGGCAAGCGAATCTGGAAAAAATACGGCAAGTGGCCGGTGTACTCGAAGTTCTTCGACAACATGGGGCCGATCCCGCATCACATGCACCAAAATGCCAAGCAAGCCAAGCGGGTCGGGCAGGAAGGCAAGCCGGAGAGTTATTATTTCCCGCCGCAACACAACAACGTCGGCAACAATTTCCCGTACACCTTCATGGGCCTCGAGCCGGGCACGACCAAGGCGCAGGTGCGCAAGTGCCTCGAGGATTGGAACAAGGGCGACAACGGCATCCTCGACCTCAGCCGCGCCTACCGACTCAAGCCCGGCACCGGCTGGCTCATCCCGCCCTGCATTTTGCACGCGCCCGGGAGCCTTTGCACTTACGAGCCGCAGTGGGGCAGCGATGTATTCGGCATGTACCAAAGCCTCGTCGAGGGCCGCGAGGTGCCGTGGAGTTTGCTCGTGAAAGACATGCCGAAGAAAAAGCACCTCGACCTCGACTTCATCGTCAATCAACTCGACTGGACCGGCAACACGAATGAGAACTTCAAGGACAGCCATTACCTCGAGCCGGTTCCCGTGGCCGATACGAGAAAAGAAGGCTACGTCGATCGCTGGATCGTTTACGGCCGCATCAAGCGCGAGCAACTTTTCACCGCCAAGGAACTCACCGTCGATCCCGGCGTCAAATGCACCATCACCGACAAGGGCGCGTGGAGCGGCATCTGCGTGCAAGGCAAAGGCACCATCAACGGCCAGCCGCTCAACAGTCCCAAACTCATCCGCTTCCACGAGCTGACCGAAGACGAATACTTCTGCACCGAAGCCGGCGCCAAAGCGGGCGTCACCTTCGAGAACACCAGCGAAACCGAGCCGCTGGTCCTCCTGCGCTACTTCGGCCCCGAGGTCAACAAAGACGCCCCCGAGATGGGCGCCTACCGGAAGCGGAAGTTTGATTGAACCGGTCAGTCCAATGCTAGGGCGAGTTTTTGGAGGAGCGCCGGGTCGGGTTGTTTTGTGTCGAGGGCAAACCAGCGTTTAGAGCCTTGGCCAAGCGAACGGACGGCGAACTCCACGGCTCCGTCATCGTTGACCGGGATTGGCGTCAGCGTCACGAAAAAGAATCCGCCCGAGTCCACGCTGCTCGTCCAGGTCGGCAGATAAATCAGTTCGACCGAACCGTCTTCCGAAACCCAGCGGGCCGGTTCCTTGGTGACGTCGAACCGGAGTTTCTCCTCGCCGCCGATGGCGAGGGCGAAGCCGCCGGTTTTCGGTTCGGTGATCCAGCCGATCCCGCCGCTGAATCCGTAGACGAGCGTGCTGCCGGCCAGCTTGGAAAACGGCGGTGTTGCCCAAGCGAGTTCCGTCCCAACTTTTTGTTGACGAATGAATGAGCGATGCACGAAGTCGCCGGCGAAGTTGTGCCACTCAGTTTCCTCCTGATCGGTCGAGGTCAGCCGCACCACGGCCGATTGAGCGATACGCATATATCGTTGCAGTTTTTGAATCAACTGTTGCTCCACCTCCGACCGGTCGCCACCGGCCCAACTCGCGAGCCGTTTGAACGCCGTCGACTCGCCACTGGGCGGTTTGTGGTACGGCGACGGTGTTTGCCCGGGCTTGGCCCAGAACTCAGAGCCGACCATGTCACGGATCGTGCTGACCAACTGATCCTCGACCGCAGGATCGTACCGCCCGGGTTGCTCGTAATAGACCTGCGAAAAGTCGGCTTCGTAGCCGCCCTCCCGCAGGATGCGGCGGGAGGGAATGTAGCCGGGCATGTCGTTGGCCCACGCGTTGAGCCAGAGTCGCGACCAATCGAGTTCGCGCTTGAGCCGCACCGAGTAATCCACCACAACCTCACCGGCGAGAAACACCATCGCCAAGTCGTTGCTGAATTTCCAAACCGACACGGGGTAATTCACCTCCGCCGGAACCGCCCCGGTTCCGTCGAGCTTGGCCAGCATCGCCTTGGCCAGTTGGTGGTGGAACCCGCCGGACTTCAGTTGCTCCTCCCAATGCCCGCGAGGTTTGGGCTTGGCCAACGGCAGTTTGATTTGCCGGGCCGTGACCGTGGGCGCGCCCTTGAGCGCGGTCGTTTTCTCCGAAAGCAGCCGCTTGGTTTCCGTGGCGATGGCCCGCCCGTGATCCTCCGCGATGGCGAGGTTGCCGCTGGGTTGCGGGCCGACGTCCGCGCCGCAACCGATCGTCATCAGCGACACCGCATTGCCAAATTCCTTCTCGATCCACGTGTTGGCGAATCCGGCCCAGTCGCCGCTGATGCGGTTGCGCCCGCCCACCGTCGTGCAGTGGCAGGCATAATTCGCCCAGACCGCGCGCACCGCGCCGTTCGCATCGCGTGCCGCCAGCACCGGGAGGCTATGGTCGACCGGAGCGTTCCGTTGATGCCCGAACCCGGCCCAGTTTCCGCCGTTGACCACCCGCCGGTTGCCGCCAAACGTTGCGCGGCCCTGGGTCCACTCGAGCGTCATTGGTTCGCGCTTGGCCAAGGCCTCGGCGACGGCTTGTTCCATTTTGTCGATGGCAAACTGCGTGTACGCCTCAACCCGTTGATCCTGCTCCGGGGTCGTGCGGCCTTTCCAAACGATCGGCGCGTAACCGACCAACGTCGGGGCGTTGTGCGTGTGCGTGGTCGCGACGACAAGCCGGTCGGCTGCCACGCCGCGCTTGGCCAAGCGCTTGGCCAGGCGATCCGTAATCGCCTGAGTCACGCCGCAGTTGTCGAGCACGACGATCACCGCTGGCTGGGTTTGGCCGATCACCATCGACCGCGCCCAGAGCGGTGTGTCGACGCCGTCGTGCTCGGTCGTCCGCCCCCCGTAACCGGCCAGCAACACCGGATGCGTCGGCGTCACGTCCACCTTGGACACGCCGACGGAAACAGTCGCCCCCTGCGCGAGGAACGTCGCCAGCAGAAAAACCGCTGCGCTTAAAAACCGGTGTACCGTTTGGAAACAACACGCAATCAACTGTTGAACGGCATGGGGCATTTCATGTTGCTGTTTATCAATTGGACTGATCCCACAACCGGTATGGATCGTCCAGCCGCTGCATCTCCTTGCGCAGCAACACCTCCATCTGCTTCCGCTGGGTGGCGAATTTTGGGTTGTCGGCAAGGTTGAACTGCGAGGGGTGCGGCTCTGAGAACGGGCGGCGTTCGTGGTGTTCCGCGATGAATTCGTGGGGATTGGCTTTCAGGTTGAACAACTGGGTTTCGCGGACTTGGCCGTCCATCACGTCGTACTTGATCAGTTTCCAGTCGCCGCGCCGGATGCTTCGCATGCCGGGTTTTGTGCCGCCGCAGTAAACGCCGTAGAGCGTGTCGCGCACGGTGTCGGCTTGGCCAAGCAGCACCGGCTTGAGGCTTCGACCCTCGTTGGTCGTGGGGATGCCGATTCCGGCGAGATCGCAGAGAGTGGCCAAGGTGTCGAGCAGGTAAACGTTCCCCTGCGCGCGGCTGCCGGGCTGGATGCCGGGACCTTTCACGATGAATGGCACGCGCCAGGTATGCTCGTATAGGTTCTGTTTGCCCTGCAGGCCGTGCCGGCCGATGGCCATGCCGTGGTCGGCGGTGTAAATGACGAAGGTGTTGTCGAGTTCGCCCATGGCCTCGAGTTTGTCCAGCACGCGGCCGATTTGAATGTCGATGTGTTCGCTGCAGGCGAATTGTCGGCCAATCTCATTGCGGATGGTGCGCTCGTCGCGCCGCTCCCACACGCCGGAAACCTTTACCTCGTCGCGCAGCCCGGGATGGCCGTGGTGAAAGGGATGCTTGGGCAGCCAATTTATCGGGAGCTTGGGTTGATTCGCATTGGCGGGAGGCAGTGATTTCTTGTCGCGATGATTCACCGCTCCGTATTTTTTGAGCAGTTCGGGTGTGCCGTCGCGGATGTCGTGCGGGTGCGAGAAGCCGAAGTAGATCAAAAACGGATCGCTGTCGTTGGTGGCCTCGCGTTGCTTGAGGTAATCCAAAACCTGCTCGGCGTGCCAAGCGCTGCCGGTTTCCGGTGTGCCGCCGCGCTTGGTGGCGGCGCGGCGGACGGCAAAGAGCTCGTTGGCGGCATCGTAGCTATTGCCGCGTTTGCAGGTGCGCATGGTGTCGTAGCCGGCACGATTGAACACAGCCGGGATGGTGAACTTGGCCAAGTTCGGCGGAACCAGTTTCGGATCGTTGATGTTGGGATTCATGGCGCGCCGCCGTTTGTCCGGGATGTGCCACACCGTGCGGCCGCTCATGATCATATGGCGCGAGGCGGTGCAGACGCCGCCGACCCACGAGCCCATTTGGTACGCGCCGTCGATCACCATGCCCTGCGCTGCGAGTCGATCAAGGCTCGGTGTTTGGAGGGCTGATTTCGGGTTGTAGATTTTCAGGTCAAACGGCGACTGGTCATCGGCGATGATGAACAGAATATTCGGCCGCTTGGCTTCCGCTCGCAAAAGCAACGCGAACGAACTAATGGCGAGTGCAACAAACAGGCGTTTTATGACTGATCTCATTTGCCCCGGAGTTTGATGTTGTCGAAATCGTTCATGTCGTCGAATGACCCGATGCCGATGCGGCCCTTGCCGTAGGTTTTGTCGACCACGCTCATGTGCGGCTTGGTCATATCGTCAAAGTAAACCTCAATTGTGCCTTTCTTGGTGTCGCGGACGACTTTGACCTTGTGCCACGTCTCATTTTTCCACGGCGTCTTGTTTTTGTTGTCGGTCATGGCTTTGCGCGGGGCGTCCTTGACGATCATGATCTGCCCGCTGTGCGGATCGGGGTTCGCGCCGAAGTGGCAGTAGTAAAAGTGCTCCGCATCCTGCCAGTTAAAAAACACGCAGCAGTCGCGGTGCCCTCCCGTATCCTTCGTGCTTTTCACGTCGAATGTCAGTTCGAAGTCGGCCACTTCAACCCCCTTGATGAGCGCGACGTGGTATGGGCTGCGAACCTTTGGTTTGTAGTCACTATTCCGGCGGTTGATGCCAAAGACGTGGTTGCCATCGACTTTTCGGTGAGTCCAGCTCTTGGCATCCGTAACTTCCCAGCGATCGTGACCTTTTTCAAAATCTTCCTCAAAAATGAGAGGTAGCTTTTTTCGCTTCGTATCCTCCGCTTGGCCAAACGGGGCGACATAAAAAAAGGCGGCAATTAAAAATAGAGTAGAAACTCGCATGCGCTGCAGCGTAGCGAACCGCGACGGTGCTGCCACTAAAAAAGGAATCCAAGCTGGCTTATCTGCGGAGGTCTGAGACGGCGTCGGCCGCTTGGCCAAGCGCGATGCGGGCGCGGAGTTTTGAAAGGGTTGGCACCATGGAGGGTTGCTTCGCCAAATTTGTCCACTCATTTGGGTCGTAGTCGTGGTTGTACAACTCCTCCGAGCCGTCGGCGTAGCGGATGTAGCGCCAGCGCTTGGTTCGGATGGTGTGGTTCCCCTTGCCGTACGTGCTGATGGCCGGGTAGGGCCACAAAGCACCGGGATCGCGGAGCAGCGGGACGGCGCTTGGCCCGTCGCATTTGTCGCTTGTTTGGATGCCGCATAATTCCAGGAGGGTGGGATATAGCACCGTCAGATCAACCGGCGTTTCGCATACGGAGCCGGGCTTCGCCACACCTGGAGCGGAGATGATGAACGGGACATGATTAGCTTTTTCCCAGAGTGCGAACTTTTCGATATGATCTTTTTCGCCGAGGTGGAATCCGTGGTCGGACCAAAGTACGACGATCGTGTTCTTGGCGATGGGGCTGTTATCCAGCGCGTCGAGTAGTCGGCCCACTTGTGCGTCAGCGAAACGGCAGCACGCGGCATAGGCCTCGAGGAACGCCGCGTAGGAGCCGGGAGTTTTTCGCTCGAGTTGGCTCATGCCACGCCAGAACCATTTCGTGCGATTCATCAGGTTTTGCGCGCCGGAGGGGAGGTCGCTCCAGTCGTTCTCGAGTCGTTTCGGTTTGGGGATCGGCGGAAGAGCTTCGTGATAGTTGGGTGGCGCAAAAAAGGGTGAGTGCGGTTTGAAGATGCCGCACGCAAGAAAGATCGGCCTGTTCTTGGGCGGGTTTTTTAGGTTGCGAATGCAGTACTCAGTCGTGCGGAAATCGATGGTGTCTTTTTCGTCCTTCGGCCAGATGCCCCAGTCGGTATTCCGCGACCCGTATTCCGGTGCGTTGTTGAGTTTTTTTGCCGGCATGTTTTGCGGCGCCATCGGGAGGAAATCGTCGAATGAAGCGTTGTCGTGAAAGGCCCCTTCGAGCTTGTGATGAAAAATTTTTCCCGCTCCGCGTACGGCGTAACCGGCGCTACGAAATTGCTGCATGATGGTCTTGCGCTTGGGCAGTGCCTTGCGCCAGTCGCTGTTGTTTCGGTACACGCCACTGGTGCTGGGGCGCAGTCCGGTGAGCGTCGCGACGCGTGACGGATTGCAGGCCGCAGAGATGCAGTATGCTCTAGTGAAGAGGGTGCCGCGCTTGGCCAAGCGCTCGAGGTTTGGGGTCTTGATGGGCGACTTGGGGTCGAGCAGGGAGATGCCGTCGTTCATGTCGTCGATGACGATGAACAGCACGTTCGGTTTTTGCGATTCGCCCTTGGCCCAGCCGCAGCTCAGGGCGAGCAGAAGAAGGATGCGCAAGGTCATGGCTAATTCTTTTTCCCTTGTTGGCCGAGGAACCGTTTCAGTCGCGACTCATATTCTGGGCGTTTGATCCATTCGGAAAAGTATGGGCGATACGCTTCGCTCTCCCACCAGAAAATTCGCGGCGGTTGTGTGGCAACTTTTTTCTCCGGGTAATCATGGCCTTCAACACTTGCCGTCACGGAGGTGTCAAGAGCGTTGAGTTTGCGGCGCAATCGCTTGGCGAGTTTGGGCTCCTTTTCAACGAGGTTGGTTTGTTCGGCTTGGTCGTGTTTGAGGTTGTATAGTTCGTACTGCGTTTTGTTGCCATCGGGTTGGGCGATCATTTTATGGTCATTATCGATCACGGCCAACCGGCCCCGGCTTCGAAACGTAAGCGGCTTTTTGCGCTGCCCGATCTCTTTTGAAAACAGCTTAACTAAGCTTTGCCCATCCTGCGGTTTGAGCATGGTGTTCTTTTTGAGTCCGGCTACCTCGGCCAAGGTGGGGAACATATCCACGGCCCCGGCGGGATATCGGGTGATGCGAGATGCCGGAATGCCGGCCGGCCACTCGATGACCGCCGGCACGCGCAGACCTCCTTCATACATCGAGCCCTTAAACCCTCGGAGACCGCCTGTGGTGGGTGGGTCAAATCGCGGCAGTCCGCCGTTGTCGCTGCAAAACCACACAAGCGTATTTTTCGCGATACCCAGTTTGCGTAATCCCTGACGAAGGGTGCCGATGCTGCGATCCATCGCGACAAGTTCACCGTAATGTTCCTGCGCCTTTTCGCTCAATAGGGTGAACGCTTTTTTGTCGGCATCATCCGCCACCCAAGGGTCATGCGGCGTGCCATACCAGATTACGGTGAAAAAAGGCTGCTGGGCGGCGGTCTTGGATTGGATGAATTTGAGTGCCTCGTCGACGATGATCTCGGAGGAGTCGCCGTCGTGTTCCTCGATTTTTCCGTTGCGGCTCATGATCGGGTTGCGATCAAAAAAATTCGTGACCGACAGCCATTCGTCGAAACCGAACACCCCGGGGTGGTGTGTGTCTTTCTTGAAGATGGGCGCGCCCGGCCCGCGCAGACCATTGAGATGCCACTTTCCGAAATGTCCTGTTGCGTATCCGGCGTTTTTCATCGCTTGGCCAAGCGTCTTTTCCTGTAGGCGTAAGGCGTAGCCGTGATCGAACACCCCGGTTCGGTCGTGGGTGCGCCCGGTCAGCACCGTCGCGCGAGTGGGGGAGCAGACCGGGCCGCCGGCGTAGAAGCGGTCGAATCGCAGGCCATTCGCTGCCATCGCATCGAGGTGCGGTGTTTTGAGTGCGGGATGGTTTTGGTAGCCAGTCTGGCCCCAACCCTGATCGTCGGCCATCACGAGAATGACATTTGGCTTGGCCGCCAATACGCCGGTCACAGAAACAGTCAGCGTGAGTGCGGTAAAGAGTCCCTTGAGCATCGCGGTCATTCTGCCGAGAATTCAAGCCGATGACCAGTCGGCCTTCTTTCGATGCCGCTTGGCCAAGCGCTTGGCTTATTTCTTGAGCTTGGGCGGGTAGTTCTGCGGCCCTTTTTGGTAGAGGATACCTCGGGTTTTGGTTTTCAACCGGTAGATTTTATCGAAGCAGGTGATGTAAAGGTACTCCAAATTGTGCCCGGCAAAGGCCACGCTGGTCATGCCTTTGATTCCCGGCGGGCCGGGAATCACGCCGCTGATTCGACCGGCAGGATCGAAATACTGCACACCCAATTCCGTCGCGACGTAGTAGCGCCCGTAGGCGTCGGTAATCATGCCGTCGCCTTTGCACGACGGCTGGAATTGCGGAAGAATGTCGCGCTTAGTCGGATCCGGTTTGCGGCGCATGGTCATGTATGGCTGTTTGAATTTGAGCGCCCCATTCGGTTCGATGCGAAACGCCCAGCAGTGTTTACCTCGGAAATCCGAAACCACGAGCGTGCCTTGGTCGGGGGAGAGACAAATTCCGTTCGGCCCGTTGATGCCTTGGTCGGCGACTTTGATTTCGCCGGTTTTGGTGTTGATGAAGGTCACCTGTTTTTTTGGGGTCTCGGTGAAGTAAAGATAGCCCTTGTGCGTGACGACGAGGTCGTTTGGTCGAACGTTCTTTGCGAGCACTGTCATCTCACTGGTTTTCGGGTCGATGACGACCACCTCCCGGGCCTTGGCGCGACAGGCGTAGAGCTTGCCATCCGGGCCAAATTTCATACCGCTGATGCCGGTAGCTCCCTTGAGGTAATAACTCGTCTTGATGGCAGGGATGATTTTCATCAACCCGTGTTCGCTGCGCATATCCGAGAAATAAAAATTTCCCCGATCGTCAGCTGTCGGCGCATCGGTAAACCCGTTTCGGGCCGAGACAAGTTGCCAATCCTCGCCGGGAATCAGCACTTGCGAGAGCGGCATGTCTTGGGCGATAAGCGTACCACTCAATGCCATGAATCCTGCGAATAAAAAATGTCTCATAAATTTTTGTATGCTCCTTGTCTGTGTCCGAGATCAACCACAACGATCACCAATCGATCATCAAAAACTTGGTAGATGACTCGATAGTTTCCGGTGCGAATTCTTAGTAATGACGGGTTGCCTCGTAGTTGTTTGAATCCCGGCGGTCGGGGCGTGTCGGCGAGTTTGTTGATTGCCAGTTGAACGCGAGTTTTGGCTTCATGAGAAAGTTTGCTAAACGCTCGTCTCGCTCGTGGGCGCAGTTCAATCGCATAAGCCATTCTCTTGTTTCACTTTTTCCCAAGGTGTGTTTTCGCCGGGTTCAGCCAATGATGCTAACGCAATTTTTAAATCGGCTTGATCTTCAAGTTTTTCGACCATCCAAGAAGCGATTCTTTGTTGGTCTGTTGTGTCCAACCGTTGAATCGCAGATTCGATCTCTTCAACTGTACTCATGTCCGAAAGCTACTTTTGTTTGCGCCTCTCAACAAGTCACTTTTGTTGCTCTCCGTTCCAGAGCCAGCGGAGGGCTTCGGGGAGGAGGGTGCCGCCGTGGCGGAGGTTGTGTTTGCCTTTGCCGTAGACGAAACGGTAGTCCCAGTTCATGTGCTTGAGGGCGGCGGCCATTTGCAGATTGCCTAGCGGCCAGTCGCCGTGTGAGTTGTTCAGGTCATTTTCGCCGCCTTCAAGGAAGACTTTGATCGGCTTGGGGGCAGTCTTGCGTATCCAGCTTGGATAAATGTTGCCGCCCCGGATGTTGGTGAAGCTGCCGATCATGCTGTAGACCTTACTGAATGCGTCGGGGCGTTCCCATGCGGCGGTGAAGGCGCAGATACCTCCGCTGCTCGCGCCACAGATCGCACGATCCTCAGCCTTGTCTGAAAGGTTGTAATGTTTGCCGACAGCCGGGAGGAGTTCCTCGAGGAGAAAGCGCGTGTACTGGTCTCCGAGCGAATCGTACTCGTAGCTGCGATTGTTTGCCCGCCAACGATTTTCAGGGAATGCGTCACCTCTGTGGCCGGGGTTGACGAAGATCCCGATGGTCACCGGCATCTCGCCTTTGTGGATAAGGTTGTCAAACACGATCGGTGCTCGCACGTCGCCGCCTTCCTTCACGTAGGCGTGGCCGTCTTGAAAAATCATCACGCTCGATGGTGTACTCCCATCGTATTGAGCCGGTACGTAAACGTAATACTCACGGCGTGTCCCTTCGAAAACGCGACTCTCGAGAATGTGCTTGGTGACCTTACCGCGAGGGACACCGTCCTGACGCTTTGAGTCAGCCGAAAACTCGTATTCCGGGATAACCGGCTCCGCTTTTTCGGTCCGAGCTTTCTTGGGCGACTGTTTACTGAAAATCCACTTGGCGGAGTCGGGGAATATCGCACCGCCATGGCGTCCGCTGTGCCCTCCATCGCCCCACACCATTTTGTAATCGTACCCCTTAAACTCGAGCGCCTTGGCCACCTGCTGATTCGAAAGTGGCCAGTGTCCGTGGAGGTTGTCGAGATCGCCCCGGCCCTCCTGCAACAGGATGCGAATGTTTTTCTTCTCCGTTTTACGGATTAACGCGGGGTACACGTAGCCGCCGCGGATGTTGGTGAAACTACCGATATGACTGACCACACCACCAAAAAAATCAGGCCGAAACCAAGCAGCGGTGAACGCAGCAATTCCACCCGAACTGTTCCCGCAAATCGCCCGACCGGAGGGTTTGTCGGTGAGTTTTAATTCGTGCTCTTTCACGACGTGCGGCAGCAGTTCGTCGATGAGGAAACTGGCATATTGGCCATCGACCGTGTCGTACTCAAAGGCACGATTGCGCCGGGGTTGATTGCCGGGTTCGGCGGGCGGGACGACGCCGGGATTCACAAACAACCCCACGGTGATCGGTAGTTCTCCGCGATGAATCAAGTTGTCAAAAACGATTGGTACACGGGTGTGGCCGTTCTCGCGCACGAAGCCGCCGCCGTCCTGAAACACCATAAGATTTGCCGGTTGCTTGCCGTCGTTCTGCGCGGGGATGTAAACCCAGTAGTCGCGTTCCGTGCCGGGATAATGTTTGGAGTCCGTCCACTTGGCTTGAACGACCTTGCCTTTTGGTACGCCATTCTGGCGCTTTGCCAAGGCTCCGGGCTGGTTTTCTGCCGCTTGGCCAAGCGTAACAAAGCCAAGCGACAGGGCGAGAGAGAGCAGTGGTTTCATATGTGTTTTTTCGCTTGGCCAAGCGAGGTTATTCGGCTGGTTTTTGCCAC
Source organism: Verrucomicrobiota bacterium (assembly GCA_014382705.1). GTDB lineage: Bacteria > Verrucomicrobiota > Verrucomicrobiia > Limisphaerales > UBA1096 > UBA1096. The sequence goes on from JACNJE010000154.1 coordinate 19,170, forward strand.
GGCGTTTTACCGGCGCGCTGATAGTGAAGGCGCAGTGCGGTGGCCAACTCGGTGAACTTTTTGCGGTTGGAGTTGGCGAGGTTTTCCGATTCCAACGGATCGGTTTTCAGGTTGTACAATTCATAAGGTTCGAACGGAGAGTTGTGCACCAGCTTCCAGTCGCCGCGGCGGAAGGCGTGGTAGTCCTGCCCGTTGTAGCGCAGGCCGCCTTCGCGTCGAACGAAAACAAGATCTCGGTCGAACGACTGTTTTTTGCCGAGCATCGTGGGGAGAATGCTTTTGCCCTCGACGTAATCCGGCACCTTCACCCCGGCCGCATCGCACACGGTCGGATACAAGTCCATTGTGATCCCAACGAGATGGCTGCGAGTGCGGGGCATGATTTTTCCGGGCCAAACGGCACAGGTTGGCACTTTGAGGCCGCCCTCGTACATGTCCTGTTTGCCGCCGCGATGATGGCCGTTCGTGCCGCCGACGTTGACCTGTCCGCCATTGTCACTGCTGAAAATCGTCAACGTGTTCCCGTATTGGCCGTTCTTTTTCAGCGCGTCGATCACCTGGCCGATGCCGTGATCCATATGCTCGATGAGCGCGACCAACTTGGCTCGCCGGTCGCTGATGCCCGGTTCGCGCGCCTTCACTTTTTCGAGCCAATCCGGCGGCGGCTGAATTGGCGTGTGCGGTGCGTTGTAGGCGAGGTACATGAAGAACGGCTCGCCTTTGCCCTTGCGATTGTTCACGTAGTCGACGCCCCACTCGGTGATGAGATCGGTGGCGTGGCCGGGCGGGTCGATCTCCCGGCGGTTTTCGCGAAAGTAATTGATGCCGTGGCGTCGGTGCTTATAGTAGTCATCGATCATGTCGCAGAGGAAGCCTTTGAAATAATCGAAGCCGCGGCCGTTGGGCGTGTTGGGTTCTTCGAGACCAAGATGCCATTTGCCGATGAGCGACGTGTGGTACCCGGCATCCTTCAAAACTTCCGGCAAAAGCGTGACGTCCTGTGACAGCCATCCCCAATTGTTTTGCGGGTGAGTGCGGATGACCCCCGGCACACCGGCGATGTCCGGGTAGGTGCCGCTCAACAACGCGGCGCGGGTCGGACTGCAGACCGGGCAGTTGGCGTAAAACGAATCGAACCGCACGCCGTCGGCCATGAGCGAGTCGATGTTTGGCGACTTGAGATCGTTCGCGCCGTAGCAGGAGAGATCACCGTAGCCGAGGTCGTCGACGAGGATGATCACGATGTTTGGCTTGTCGGCGGCGGCCGTGCTGGCCGGCTTGGCCAAGCCGAGTGCGGCCAAGGCCACGAGCGCCGTACGAAAGAGCTGGGACAGGTTCACGGGCGCAGCGTGCAACAGCGCTTGGCCAAGGGCAAGTTTGGAGGATTCGAAAACGCCAGGGTGACCACGGCAAATACGAAGCAAACTGCCGTTGCTGCCTTCCGGCCCTGGCGGGGTTCGTAAGTCCGCACTCCGTGGGCCCTGACACGGGCAACTTACTGCCGGACCGGGCGCGACTCAAGGCAATTGGCCCCGCTTGGCCACGCCGGCACGGTTTGGGGTTGGACGATCCCGACGCGTTGGCTATCGTCCGCCGGTCTGAATTCATGAATCCGTTCATCATCACACTCATCGGTGCCGGGCTGCTCGCGGGTTGTGCCACCTCCCCCCAACAGACGGCCACCCCACCGGTCGAACCGCCGGGCGTCTCGATCCACCAAGCGGCCTGGAAGGGCGACACCGCCGCGATCGAGCAGCACCACGCCGCCGGCACGGATGTGAACTTACGAAACAACTGGAATGCCACACCGCTGCACTACGCCACCCGCTCGGGCCAGACCGCAGCCGCCAACCTGCTTGTTGCCAACGGGGCGGATGTCCATGCGAAAAACAACGACGGCGTCACCCCGCTGCATCACTCAGCCTCGGGCGGGCACCGGGCCATCGCCGCCCTGCTCCTCGCCAACGGCGCGACGGTCAACGAAAAAGACGCGGAAGGCCTGACCCCTCTGCACCGCGCCGCCCGGGGCGGACACGGGCAAACGATCGACCTGCTCATCGCCAACGGCGCGGCCGTGAACGCCAAGAACGCCGCCGGGTTGACCCCGCTGGAGTTGGCGGACGAGAACGCGGCCGCTGTCCTCCGCAGTCACGGTGGCCAATCCGCCGTCAAGCTTGGTGCGCTCTCCGATGACGCCGCAAACGGCAACGTCGAGGCCGTCAAGCGGCACCTGGGCGGCGGCGCGGATGTCAACAGCAAGGACGGCCTCGGGCGCACGCCGCTCTACCGGGCGGCGTACAACGGCCACACGGAGATTGCCGGGTTGCTCCTCGCCGCGGACGCCGACACCGAGATTCGCGATGCAAACGGATGGACCCCCCTGCACGGTGCCGCCTACAAGGGCCGTCTCGAGATCGTTGCCGCACTCATCGCCGCCAAGGCGGACGCCAATGCCAAAGACACCGACGGCGACACCCCGCTTGACTGGGCCAAGGGCAAACCGGAGATCGCCACCCTCCTCCGCAAACACGGAGCCAAAACGGGCGCGGAATTGAAAGCTGCAGGGAAGTGAAACAACTAATCACAACAATCACAACCGCGCTTGGCCAAGCGACCTCACGCTGAATCAATCCAGAAAGTTCAAGCCGGAATTAGCGCTGGCATGACACTTAATTCAGACTTATCCTGAACTCACCATGACGGTCGCTGACGTCAAAAAACTTCCCGCCACCGAGAAACTCAAGATCATGGAACCCATCTGGCTGGACTTGCGGGAACAGATTGATAACGCTGAAATCCCGGAAGCGCATCGGCGTTTGCTCGACGAGCGCCGCGAGCGAGTAGAAACCGGCGAAGCCAGACTCCAAGATTGGGACGATGTCAAACACACCATCGGTCGTTCATGATTCACGTTGTCATTTCCGATGACGCACTGGAAGACTTGAAAGAAGGCTTCTGGTTTTACGAATCCCAACAGCCCGGATCGGGTGATTAGAATGATGCGGCCGACCATGGAACCCACCGCTGCCAATCCGATCCAGCGCCGTCGCCGGCTTGGCTTGGGATTGTTCCTCCTGTTCGCGTTGGCGATGGTGATGGGGCCGGGGCCGGGGCTGCGGCTGGTCAACCCCGAGCCAAGCGCCGCCCGCGACAGCCTGCTCTTTCTCGGACTGCCGGTGATCTATGCTTGGGGGTTGTTTTGGTACGGCGTGCAGGCTGCGGTGGTGGTGACGGCCTGCCTCACCATCTGGAAACCCAGCGACGATTGATGGAGACCGCCGTGACAACTGACCTTGGCTGGCTCCCGCACTTCTGCCTCGCCGGCTATCTGCTTTTTTTGCTCGGGATCGGCCTCTACGGTTTCCGCAAACGCCAGGCCGGCGAGGAGGATTACTACCTCGCCGGGCGCGGCCAAGGCTGGCTGGTCTCGTCGCTGACGATCATGGCCACGTTTTTCAGTTCGGCGGCGATGCTCGGCGCGCCGGGAATGGTGTACAAGGAGGGGGTCGTGTTCGCGTTGTTCGCGCTGAACGTCCCGTTGAGCGGCGCGGCGATCTACGTCCTCGGCAATCGCATTCGCAAACTGGGCCGCACGCACGGACACGTCACGCCGGCCGACCTGATCTGCAGCCATTACGGCAGCCCGGTGGCGCTGCGGTGCCTCGTGGCGTTGATCGGTTTTTTGTACGCCGTACCGTACGTCGTCATCCAAATTCAAGCGGGCGGGATTATTTCGAGCCAGCTTTTCGGAGGCGAACACGCGTTCGAGATCGGCGCCTGCCTGCTGTCGCTCGTGACGATGCTTTACATCATGATCGGCGGTATGCGCAGCGTTGCGTGGACCGATGCGCTGCAAGGCACGCTGCTGATGGGCGGGATGCTGCTGGCCGGTGCCGCCGCCGTGGCCGCTCTCGGCGGGCCGTCCGCTTTTTTCGACAAGGTCAGTGAGTTGCCGCGCACCTCACTTTCCGTTCCCGGCACCACCGGCTCATTCACTCCGGAAAAACTGTTCACGCTCTGCATCTTCGGCGCGCTCGGCTCGATGATCCAACCGGCGCAGTGGATGCGCTTTTACGCGGCCAAGTCAGCCAAGGCGCTCCGGCGCAGCGCGGTCATTTTCGCGCTTGGCCTGACGGCCTGTTTTCTGTTTGGCGTGATGCTGGTCGGCTTGGGCGGCCAAGTGCTTTATCCCGTGGCCAAGCCAGGTGCCGACGGTGCCTTCGACTACCAGGTGCAGGTCGATGGCCAAGCGGTCACCGTCAGCGAAGCCGATCTGCCGGGGCGCTTGCCCAAGGGCGGCAAGCCCCTGCCCCACCCTGACGTTGGCGCGGGGCCGCGTGACTTCGATCAAATCATGGTCGTCGTGCTCAAGCGCCACCTGCCGGAGCTGCTTGGCCCGGCGGGACTGCTGCTGGCCACGCTGGTGATCATCGCAATCATGGCGGCGGCTATGAGCACCGCCGACAGCAATTTGCACGCGCTCAGCGCGGGGGTCACTCGCGACATTTACGCCGGAATCCTGCGGCCCAACCCCTCGGAGAAAAGCCGG
>JACNJE010000044.1 GCA_014382705.1 Verrucomicrobiota bacterium
CGCCCAGCTCAGTGCGCGCGAGGGGGGTCGTTGAGGGAGGGCCGTGGACGAGCGACGGGCCGCGGGACGGAGCACCCAGAGAGGAGAAGTTGACCCGGATGCGGGGCGGCGGAGGCGCTGCCGCCCGCCAAAACGCCGCGTCGCTGCTCGACAGACCGAAATAACGCTTCCCCGGGGAAGGGCCTTGCCTTAGGCTCCGCCGTCCCGCGGTTCGCGGGGCATTCCCTCGAAAATGAACAGTTACGACATAGCCGTCATCGGCGGCGACGGCACCGGCCCGGAAGTCACCCGGGAAAACATCAAGATACTCGATGCCGCTGGGCAGAAGTTTGGCTTCAAGCTCAACTACGCCGAATTCGACTTCGGTGGCGAGCGCTACCTGCGCACCAACGAGGCGTTGCCGGAAAGCGCGGCGGACGACCTGCGCCGGTTTCCGGCCATCCTGCTCGGCGCGATCGGGCATCCCGACGTCAAGCCGGGCATCCTCGAGAAAGGCATCCTGCTGCGTCTGCGCTTCGAGTTGGAGCAGTACATCAACCTCCGCCCAGTCAAGCTGTTCGATGAGCGGTTCTGTCCGCTGAAGGACAAAAAACCGGAGAACATCGATTTCGTCGTCGTGCGCGAGAACAACGAGGGGCTGTACACCGGCTCCGGCGGTTTTGTGTTCAAGGGCACGGCGAACGAGATCGCCATCCAGGAAAGCGTCAACACCCGGCGCGGCGTCGAGCGTTGCCTGCGCTACGCCTTCGACTACACGCGCAAGCGCAACAAGGAAAACAAGCTCACACTCTGTGGCAAGACTAACGTGCTGACGTATGCGTTCGACCTTTGGGAGCGCGCCTTCCACGAGATCGGCGACGCAGACTACGCCGACATCCAGCGCGACTATGCCCACGTCGACGCCGCCACGATGTGGTTCGTGAAAAACCCGGAATGGTTCGACGTCATCGTGACCGACAATATGTTCGGCGACATCATCACCGACCTTGGCGCGATGGTGCAGGGCGGCATGGGCATCGCCGCCGGCGGCAATATCAACCCGAAGGGCACGAGCATGTTCGAGCCGATTGGCGGCAGCGCCCCGAAGTACACCGGCCAAAACGTGATCAACCCGCTGGCCGCCATCTGCTCCGGCGCACTCATGCTGGAGCATCTGGGGGAGGATGAAGCGGCCAAGGCCATCGAAGAGACCGTCATCCGCGTCACCCGCGAAAAAATCAAAAACCTGGGCGCCGGCAAGATGGGCTACTCCACAAGCGAGGTCGGCGACCTTGTCGCCTCGGCGCTGTAACACCAGCCCTTAACCCTTTCCAGGCGAGCCGGTTGCATCACCGGCTCTTCTTTATGCGCCCGTCCACAACGTAAGCTCCGAAGAAAGTTTGGCGGTGGGACCGTTTTTGTCCCAGGGTGTGTGCTAACTTGTGTCCATGTTTGATTCTACCCTGCTGAAGGACATGGAACTGGGCCGCGCGCGGCGTTATCGCAACATTACTGTTTTCCCGCTGCATCGGGAGGCGTCTCCCAAAGTGGACTATCTGCCCCTGGACGAGGCGCTGGATCGAAACTTGGTGGAGGTGGCCGAAGTGGACACCGACGGCTCGGTGCCGGATCTGCTGGTTAAGAACCGGGGCAGGCGGCCGGTGCTGATCATCGACGGGGAGGAAATGATCGGCGCAAAGCAAAACCGGGTGGTGAACACCTCCCTCCTGCTGCTGGGCAACACCACGACCAAGATCCCGGTGAGTTGCACCGAGGCCGGGCGTTGGTCATACGTGTCGCCCCAGTTCAAAAAATCGGACACCGTGCTCAACCGGCAGGCCCGTGCCAGCAAGGCGTCCTCGGTGTCGAAAAACTATAAGATGTTGAAGAGAGCTAGGGCGAACCAAGGAGAGGTTTGGGAAGAGATCAGTGAGTTGCAGGCTAAGGCGCAACACCAGTCGCCGAGCAGTGCGATGAAAGACGTGTACGATGCGCGCCGCCGGGATCTCGACGACTGTCTGGCGTCGTTAAAACTCATGCCGGGCCAACAGGGCATGGTGGTGTGTGTGAACGGCCGGCCCGTTGGCTGTGACTACCTGTCCAAGCCGGAAGCCTACGCGCGCCTGCACGAAAAGCTGCTCCGCAGTTATGTGATCGACGCGCTGCTGGATGGGGAAGGGAAGGTCAATGGCAAAGCAGCCCGGAAGGACTCTGCTCGCGCTTTTCTGCGCCAAGCCAGCCGTTGTGCGAACGAGCGATACGAAGCTCCCGGGGCCGGGTGGGATCACCGCTTCGAGGGGAAAGACCTCGTCGGCACAGCGCTTGAGCATGAGGAGGAAATTCTGCATCAGGCCTTCTTCAGTCTCGAGGACGGACCTGACCGGCACCGCAGTCGCCACTTGAACCGTTGACACTCAAGTCGGAGAAGATCCGATCCGCTTGGCCAAGCGGGGTTGCGTCTTGGCCAAGCGGCTCTTATGCTGCCGCCGCCCCTTGGCTGATCGACCAACCGTAAACTCATGGAAACTACCGGTACATTTTTAACAACGTTGGATTTTGTCGTTTTTTTTGGCTCCCTGCTAGGAGTCATGGCGCTTGGCCTCTGGGCCGGACGCAAGGAATCCACCACGAAGGAATTTTTTTTGGCCGGCCGAAATGTCCGGTGGTGGGGCGTGGCGGGCTCCATTTTCGGGTCGAACATTTCGGCCAATCACATGGTGGGGATGATGGGGGTTGGCTTCACGCTGGGCTTCGCCGAGAGCCATTTTGAGATTACCGCCATCGCCGGGTTGTTGCTGCTCTGCTACTGCTTTTTGCCGGTCTACCGCAAACTCAACATTTACACGCTTAGCGATTATTTGAGTCGGCGTTATGACGACAAGAGCCGGGTCGCTTATTCCGTCATCATGGTGTTGATCATTACGATGGTGATGATGCTGCCCGCGTTTTACATCGGCTCGCGGTCGGTGAACTTTTTGCTCGTTGACCAAGCGCACATCAACGAAGTGCTTAAGGCCAGCGCAGGCGGCGAGGCGCAGACCATTCAAATCGACAAGACTTACTATATTCTCGGCGTGCTGATCATGGCGCTGGTGACCGGCGTTTACACGATCGTCGGGGGGCTAAAAGCGGTGATTGTGACGGATGTTTTGCAATCGGTTCTGATGTTGGCCGGGGCACTGATCGTGGCTTGGTTCACATTTAACAGCGTCGAGATTGGCGGTTGGGACGGCATGCGCGCGCTCGACGCCAAAGGCAAGGACTTGGTGCATTTGTATTTGCCTTCGGATCATCCGCAACGGCCGTGGAGCGGGATGCTCAGCGGGCTGATGGTGCTGCATTTTTATTACTGGGGCGCGAACCAATTCATCGTGCAGCGGGCGTTGGCGGCGAAGACCGACAAGGAAGCGCGGGTGGGAATCATCACCGCCGGGTTTACGAAGTTGATGATTCCGTTCATCTCGATTGGCACTGGCATCGCGGCGTACTACGTTTTCGCCGAGAGGATGCCCGGCGTCGCGGTGGACGGCGACACGGCTTTCCCGTTGCTGTTGCGCGAAGTGGTCGCCCCGGCTGGCATCGCCGGCTTGGTGGGTTTGGTTGCGGCTGGCTTAATCGGGGCCATCCTGTCGAGCGTCGACTCGATGATGAACTCGGCAGCGACGCTGATTACGTTCGATTTCTACAAACGATTCGTCAACCCGGAAGCCACCGACAAGCAACTCATCCGGATGGGGCGGATTCTGATCGGCGTGATGGTGACCGGGTGCGCTCTGTTGACGATCGTCGTGTTCGACCCGAACACAAAGCAGCTCTTTTTCACTTACGTCGCATCGCATCAGTCGCAGCTGGTCGGCGGCGTGGTGGTGGCGTTTGCGGTTGGCATGCTGTGGAAAGGGGCGACAGCGGCCGGCGGTTTTGCATCGATCATAACCGGCGTGGTGGTTTCTTATGCGGTGGTTCCCGTTTACGGGGTGACGCTCGGGAAGACCGAGTTTTTCTCCGGCATGTTCGGCGCGAACCTGAACTTCTTCCACGGAGTATTCGTCGCTGCAATTTTCGCCACCTTGGCCAACATCATCGTCAGTAAAATGACACAAGCCGATGAGCAAAAATCCAGCCTGACTTTTGTCGGTTTGGGAGTATTCAGCAATGCCAGCCTGCGCACGTTGATCACCAAATTGGCCCTGTCCCTGCTGGTTTATGCGCTGCTTGGTTTTCTTATGTGGTGGGAAACCGCCTCGCCGTTGGTTGCGGGGTTGATTGCGTCAACTTGGACGTGGTCAATGTTCATCAATACAGCGCTCAAGGGTAAGGAGGGCAACATCTTCAAAGACGACAAACTCTGGGGTGGCCTGCTCGCAGCCTGCGCCGTCTTCATGCTGTATTACTTCAAGTAAACCCACCGCTTGGCCAAGCCCGGGAGGGGCGAGTTCCACCCCGCCCCAAACTCCTGTCCATCCATGTTCGTATTGTGCCGCCCCGTCGGGGCTCGTTGCGTTTTTT
>JACNJE010000071.1 GCA_014382705.1 Verrucomicrobiota bacterium
TGGCCCGGGCTAAGGAGAAGGGGCGTTCCACCGCCTGCCTGAACAACCACAAGCAAATCGGCTTGGCCTTCATGATGTACGTGGACGACTTTGAGACGTTCCCGATCCACCCGACGTGGTCGACGTGCGGCGGGAAACTGGGCCTTGGCCCCGGCTACCAGAGCAACAACAGGAGCATCGCCGACTTTGACAAGCGGCCGTTGAACAAATACACCGCCACCGCCGAGGTATATCGCTGCCCAAGCGATGCCGGCGACGTGCTGCATCCCGAACACTTTCCCAACACGAAGCCGGCCGCAGAAAAAACCTGCTTCAACTACTATGGCACAAGCTACCTCGTGCAGTGGTCATGGGACGGGTTTGGCGTCCAGCACGTCACAGCTGCGCCCGGTCAAAAGGCATTGACCGAGTCCGACCTGGCCAAGGCACCGACGACGAAGCTGATTCAGGCCGATTGGCCATGGCACGGGAACCGTGCCGAGAAGTCACCAAAAACCCAGTGGCACAAACTGGGAGTGCGCGGATTGAACACCCTCTTCGGCGACGGCCACGCCGCGATCTTCGTCTTCCCGCCCGACCTGCACAACTGGGCCGGCCGCAAGCCCGACCCCGCCAACGGTTTTTGGTAGGGGTGCCCCGTTCGGTAGTGCTGGAGAGGATATGTCGACTTATCAGGTTGGGAGGCGGAGATCGGTTTGTGCATGAATAACTCCTCCGTATGGCCGGGTCGTGACCACACCGTGAGTGACGCGACAATCAGGATTGAGAGGTAGATGGTCGCGGCTGCCGCCCGCCAAGTTAAACGGGTAGCCTTGAACCCAACGGCGATCACAACGATCATGACGATGTTCAAATAATTGGCTTTGTCAAAAAGCGGTACATTGCTCATGTACATGTTCATTGGCCAAGCGAGCAAATGCATGGCCATCAACGGGATCAGCGCCAACTTTCCGTGTTGGTTGAAATCCTTCAGGAGGCAATCGATGTTCGGCTCACGGGAGGCTGGCAGAACCAAACCTGCCCCGAGAAACATCAAGGCCGAATGAAGTACTTGGGGGCCGTAATAGGACCAAGTCCACTCCATCCCAGCGTTCTCGAAGTTTACTTTTAAATCCCATAGAACGCAGAAGAAAATCAGAAGTTGAATCATTAAACTGGTCGCCCAGATGAACGGCAGCCAGTGCAGCTTGACGTGTTCCCGGTTTCTTACGGCGGTGATCGCGCCGGTCATGATTCGTGCCATGCCCAAACCGAGAATCAGGCCGATCGGGACGGAAAGTAACTGAAATTCAACCATGGTTTTTTGTGTTTGCGCTTGGTCAGAGAGACTGCCACACGCCGGACAGGGATGGAAGTGGGGACCGTTGATGATGGGCGCCTCTCGAAAGAATTGTGCTTGGCCAAGCGCTTGGTTTGGGGGCAGACTTCGCGCGTGCACCCAGCCAATCTCGGAGAGGGCAATTGTGATAACGACATGAAAGCCAAGTTGAATCGACGGTCATTTCTCAAATCCTCCGGCGTGTTTGTTGCGCCCACAATTATTCCTGCCTCGGTGTTCGGGGGGGAAGACAAACCGGCTGCAAACGAGCGGGTGGCACTTGGCCTGATTGGCTCGGGCGGCAAAGGGCGCGACCTGATGACGGACTTCAAGCGGACGTGCAACGAGGTGCAGTTCGTGGCCGTCGCCGATCCTGATGATCAGCAGGCGAACAAGGGCAAGGCGCTTGCCGAAAAGCTTTTCGGGAACGGGTGTAAAACCTACAAGGATTTTCGCGAATTGATTGCCCGCAAGGACATCGATGCTGTGGTCGTCGCGACTCCCGATCATTGGCACGCCATTATCTGTCTTGAGGCGCTTCGCAACGGCAAGGATGTCTACGGCGAAAAACCGATCACGCACCGTTTTGGCGAAGGGCAGGTGCTCTATCGCGAGGTCGCAAAACAGAAACGCATTTTTCAGGTCGGCTCGCAGCAACGGTCGAAACCGAATTTCAGGAAGGCAGCCGAGTTGGTTTTGAACGGTCACATCGGCAAAGTGAAGGAGGTGCAGGTCGGGTTGCCCACCGGCGAGTCGTCGGATGAGGTGAACGCTGGGCAACCAATCCCAGAGCATCTGGACTACGACCTTTGGTGTGGCCCGCGCCGTAAGCTGCCGTTTCATTCCGGGCGGCTTCATTTTAACTGGCGCTGGGCGCTGGAGTACGGCGGCGGCACACTCATGGATTGGATCGGGCATCACAACGACATCGCACACTGGGCGCTTGGCCTCGACAAAAGCGGCCCGATCAAGGTCGAGGCGCAAAATTTCCGCTACCCTGAAAAGGGGCTTTTCAATAGCCCGATCGATTACACCGTTCGCTCGGAGTACGAAGACGGACTGACGATCGTGATCTCAAACAAGGTCGGTCGCGGCATCCGTTTTTTCGGGCAAGACGGCTGGGTCTACACGGATCGGCGTGCGTTGCAGGCCTCGAATCCGGAGTGGACGAAGGAGGAATTCAACCCCGGCAAGATCAAGGCGTATAAGTCGGACGATCATCGGCGGAATTTTGTCGACGGAATCCTGACCCGGAAGGAGTGCATTTGTCCGGCTGAAACCGGCCACCGGTCGATCACGCCCGGGCATCTGGCCTACGTGTCCGACGCCCTCAAAAAACCGATCAAGTGGGATGCGAAAAATGAAACCATCGTGGGGGATCCGGAGGCCGACAAACTCCTCAAGAAAATCGACTACCGCGGCGACTGGACGCTCGGCGTGTAGGCCGCTTGGTTATTTTGGTTCGCGGCCGGCAGCCCAATAAATGCCGCGCCGGACGATCGCCTGAAACGCTTCGCTTTTCCACGCGTTCCCGTCGTGGCCGAGAGTCGTGTTGAAAACGCGGCCTTTGCCGTAATCCTGCACCCAACCCATCGATTGCTGCTCCTGCCCGCGATCCATCCGAAACAAATTGTGAAGTTTGAACTTGGGATGATACTCGTTTTGGTAAGTCTCGTCGTGGATGCGAAAGTCGCCAAAGGGCGCAGTCACCGGGTGCGCTTTATCCATGATGCGGATCGTGAATTCGCCGCCTCGATGTGTCGTAAAACGACCGCCCATCAACCGCCAATACACGTCGGATTTTTTGAAGGCATCCGTGGCATGCACCCCGGCAAGGCCGCCCCCGTTTTTCACAAAATCATGAAGCCCCTTTTCCTGATTGGGGTCGGTAAAATCACCACCGGGGCCGTAAAACAACACCACATCGTAATTTGAAATGTACGGCTCCCGTAGCGAGTCAATCTCCAGCGTGAGGTCGAGAACGAAATCCCCGGCCTTGGCGAGCAACGGGTTGAGAATGTCATAAAAACCGGACCAATCGTGTGACCCGCGTCCGCCCACCATCAGCACTTTGATTTTGTCCGGCGCGGTAATCGGGGGCACGCCGAGACAGTTGAGCAGCGTCGAGGTGGTGATATCGCCGCAGCCTTCTGCGTTCGGATGGATCCCATCGGGAACATAACGGTGAAACACGTTTTTGTTATGTTCGAGAACCCGCTCCCAATGCACCGCGTGGTCGACGAGCTTGAGCCCTTGCTCCTTGGCCACCTGTCGGTACATCTCGTAGTAATGCTTGATCTCCGGACGTGCCTTGAGGTGATTGGCGATCGGGGGATTCATCGTCATCAGGATGATCTCGGTATCCGCTTTGGCAGTGAGCACCCGCTTGATCATGTTTTCCAGATTCGCGCGCGCCTTGGCCACCGATGTCTTGTAATCGAGATAGGCATCGTTGATCCCGAACTCGATGAACAGCGTGTCTGGTTTTTTTGCGATGACGCGTGTCTCCAGGTTTTCGACACCCCACGTAGACCACATCCCGCCGGCTCCGCTGTTCACGACCGTGGTCTTGCCGGGCCAACGCGCCTCCAATGCTGCTGCGAACTGGTTCACCCAAGCACCACCCGAAGTCAGGCTTGTACCATATGTGACGACTGTTTGCGTCTTACCGGCTTCGAGGCGGTTCACAAGCTGGCTTTCGCCATTTGGAAAACCAACCGGCTCAGCAGACAAAACCGGCCAAGGCAACACACTTAGCCCCAAAAAGGCTACAGCAAAAAAATTCGGGATGATGTTGGAACAAAGAGACATGGTTTGAACTGATACGATTTACGGGGGAGGGATTGTGGCTGTGGCAGCCAACTGGGTCAAGGAGGGGAGGGCAGCAACGCCGTTCGGTGATGAGTGAGGAATTGTTTAGTGAAGTATGACTTCCAAACGAGAGAGTCAAAAGTTGACACTATCTGACACTGAACTCGGAAAGAAATGAGAAGATTAAGGACGAGATTGAAGGGCAACCCTCAAAAACCCCTGCAAACAGGCGACGAAAGATGGCACTCCCGAGAGGATTCGAACCTCTGACCTAGTGTTTAGGAAACACCCGCTCTATCCAACTGAGCTACGGGAGCA
>JACNJE010000150.1 GCA_014382705.1 Verrucomicrobiota bacterium
CTGTGCCCCATCCATCTCCACCGGGGAACTAGCTTCCGCAACCCCGCCACCCCCCCCCCACCCGCTCCCTGGCCCGGCGTCGTGCCCTACCCTAGCCAGCACCCCCTGTGACGCGAGTTCCGCTACCACTTTCTTCACGGCCCCGGCTTCGGCCCCATATCCTTGGCCCGCCACTATTCGCCGGACGAGTCTGACCGGCTGATTGAAGAGCTGGACGAGATGCTCGCGCTGCTTGATGGCATCCTGCATGACTCGCAGGAAACGATGTTTCTCCCGGTCATGACCGCCACACCGCTCGCGCACGGGGAAACCGTCCGCCTGCTGGAGATCCTCAAACCGATGGGCATGGACGTACCGTGCATCGTGGCCAACCGGATGCTGCCACTCGTGCCCGGGTGCGCCCAGTGCGAACGGCGCGTCAAGAGCCAAACACCGTGGCAATGGCGTGCGGAACTCGAGTTTGACCTGCCACTGTTCCCGGTGCCGATGCTGCAGCAGGAACCGCGCGGCCTGGAGCGCCTGCACGCCATCGGTCGCTCGCTCCTGTCCGGCAAACCCATCGAGTTCGAGATGCCCGCCGCGCCCGATACGGTGGCCAAGCGCCGGCCTCATCCCGCGCCCTTCGATCACAAGCTGCGCAGGTACCTAGTCGGTTGTTCCACCCACTTCGTTTGCGGCAAGGGCGGCGTGGGCAAGTCCACCGTCGCCGCCGCGCTCAGCCTTTGGCTTACCGAACAGGATCCGCGCACCACGCTCCTATTCTCGACCGACCCGGCCCACTCGTTGGCTGACGCGCTACAGGTTCCCATCGGTGGCGAACCCACGCCGGTGACTGACCGCCTCGACGCGGTGCAGATCAACCCCGAGCATTGCCTCGAGACCCTGCGCACCACGTTCGTGGACGAGGTGGACGAGTTCTTCGACTCGCTTTTCGAGAGTGAAAGCGTGGACGCTATGCTCGACCGCGAGGCCATGCAGCACCTGCTCGACCTCACCCCGCCGGGCCTCGACGAGTTGATGGCGCTCTCCGTACTCAACCGCCATTTCGCCTCGGGCAACTACCAGCGGGTGGTCATCGACACCGCGCCGACCGGCCATTTTCTGGCGCTGCTGCAGATGCCCGAGCTGGTGCGGGCGTGGATTCGCGGCTTCTTCGAGGTGCTGCTGCGCTACAAGACGCTCTTCTTCGCGCCCCGCGTTCAGGAGACGCTCATCGGCCTCTCCCGCGACCTCAAGGCGCTGCTCAAGCAAATCCACGACCCCAAGGTCTGCGGCGTGATGCCGGTCACCCTGCCCACCGCGCTCTCGCTGGCGGAAACGCGTGACCTTATCGCCGCGCTCGACGGGATGAACATGGCTTTTTCCTGTGCCATCCTCAACATGGTGACCCCCACCGGGAACGGTTGCCCCGTCTGCGCCCGGCATCACCGCCAATGCCTGCGGTACTTGGGCCGCTACCAGAAATCCTTCCCCAAGCTGCCCTTTCTGGCGTTGGCTCAGCAGGACGTCGCTCCCACCGGAATCGAGCGCCTTCGTGCCCTCGGCCACCAATGCTTTGCCTGACATGAACACCCAAGAACCTGCCGTCCTCGCCCGGCCCCGCCTGCAAAGCGCCGCCAACCTGCGCCTCGGCCTGCCCGCCCCCGGCCAACGCTCCGTGTGCGACGCGCTCGACAACCTACTCGACACCGGCGTGGTCGTCAGGGGCGAAATCACCCTCAACGTCGCCGACGTCGAGCTGGTGTACCTCTCCGTCGAGCTGGTGCTCTGCTCCACCGAGACCGCCAAGAAACTGCGCGCTGAGAACAAACTGCCGGCCGTGCCGGAGACGAACTGAAATGATTGACCCCAACCGAGCCAACACCGAGCCGGCCGAAACGGGCGAGGAGGAATTTTGGAGGCAGGACAAGCCCGCCGGCCGAAGCAACGGCAACGGCCGCGCCCGCAAGACCGTCGACCTCGACCCCGAGAACCTCCGCCGCGGCATGGGCCAGCTCGTCCTCACGCTGGTGAAGCTGGTTCAGGAACTGCTCGAGCGCCAGGCGCTCCGCCGCATGGAAGCCGGTTCGCTGACCGACGAGGAAATCGAGCGGCTCGGCCGCACCTTCAAGGCCCTCCACGCCGAGATGGCCGACCTGAAAAAACATTACGGCCTCACCGACGATCAGTTGAACCTCGACCTCGGCCCCTTGGGCAAACTCTTTTAGCGACACATGGCCACCTCACGCAACATTACCCAGTCCACCGACTCCCACACGCTTTTTGACGTGCTCGAGCGTGTGCTCGACAAGGGGGTTGTCATTACCGGCGACATCAAGATCAAGCTGGTCGATGTCGAGTTGCTCACGATCCAGTTGCGCCTGCTTATCGCCTCCGTGGACAAGGCCCGCGAAATGGGAATCGCCTGGTGGGAGAACAACCCTGACTATTTGAGCAACGGTACGGACATCAAGAAACTGCAATCCCGGGTCACCGAGCTGGAGGCCCAGCTCGCCGAGGCCAGGGCGTTGCCCGTCTCAAAGTGATTATTCAGCAAATGAAAGGAAACATCATGATAAACACCGAAACTGCTCCGGCCACTCCCCGGTTCAACTACCTCACCCGCCTGATTAACCGTGCACGGCAAACCGAGGCCGAGGGGAACAGCCACACCGCCATCCGCCTGTACTTCCAGTTGATGGAGGAACACTTCGGCGCGCCCGAGGCGGCCCAGGCACGCGAGTGCCTGCTGGGCATGGCCCGTCAATACGAGGACGACGGCCTCCATCACCAGGCCGACGACCTCTTCAACCGGCTAATGAGCTTCGACAAATGGGCCGAAGAGATTGAAGCGGCATGATCGCTGCCCCGTCAGCCGTCCGGGCGGGTGCCAGACTGGAGAGCATCCCATGCGCCTTCTGCGGCGGCACCGGCCACGACCCCTTCAACATCCTCTCGCACCTATCCACCTGCTGCGTCTGCGGCGGCCGGGGGGACAACGCCATCCACGCCCCGCACGTTCGCTGCGCTTTTTGCGATGGCACCGGCGTCTATCCCGGCACCGGCCTCACCTGCACCGCCTGCAACGGCCGCGGTCGGCAAACCGTTCCCAAGGCCAACGCCACCTGCCGCCACTGCGGGGGCAGAGGCGTGAACCCGGACACCGGGGCCAGCCTCTACTGCCCCACCTGCCACGGTGCCGGAGTCGCGATGAAGTGAAGGTTTGCCGTCCTTCAGTTGATCCCGTTGCTCAGGTTCTCCAGCCGGCATGACCAGCGGGCGGCCTCTGCCCTCGCTCTCCGGTCGCCGGACCTTCGGGTTTTTCTCAGGATAAATCCACGGCACGTCAGGTTGAACAGCCGGGTCAAGGGATACCTGTTCCATAACACTTGCACCCCCACCCTACACCCTACTACCCTCCGGTCACGACCGACATGGCCGACCGCACGCTGATCCATATCCCCATCATCCACACCGAGATGGAAATGGGCTCGCTGGCACCCGGCCTGGCCCAGGCCCACCGGGAACGCAAGGGGGAAGCCAAGTACGAGCAGCACAAGCTCACCGTCGAGCAGATTTGGGACACCCTGCACGACCGCATTCTCGCCCTGCCGCTTGATTTCACCCAGGCCCACCTCTATCAGGACAGCCTGCCGGTCTGCGGCAAGGAACCGGAGATCGTCCGCGACCTCGCCGGGCAGGGCAGCCGCAATCACCAACTTCTCCGGTCTCTCGTCGGGAGAGGCGCCACCCTGCACGGCACCGAGGATGCCCAGTTTCTCATCCAGGAGTACGAAATCCAAAAACAACTCCTCCAGAACCCCAGTGCCCCCCCGCCCGCCGCCGATCTCCTGGCGGTGCGCGAACATCGTGACCGGTTCATCGCCCGCCACATCGACAAGACCCTCCCTACCGCCGCCACCGGCCTCCTTTTTATTGGCCTGCTTCACGAAGTTCCTTGTCACCTCCCCAATTCCATCGCCATCGATTACCAGTTTCACGAGCTCTTCTTTGGCAAGCCAACCGCGTGATGGTTTCCAACCCGGCGTCGTGGCTGGTTATCGTGACTCCCCGCCCGCAGGCACCCCCGGCGTGCGGATTCCTTGGCACAGGGAGGGGTAAGTTCCCCCTTGTCCATTCTTCGAACAAGGGGACGAGGTTGGGTTCCGGTCCTCCCGGTGGGGCGGAGACTGCCCTAGCGGAACCGCGTCGCGAAAGAGGGTCTTGAGTTAACACGGGTCACCGCGCCGTTTAACGAAAGGGCTTGCCTCGGGGGGTCTGTTCTGCTCACATTCTGCCCCGCTCATTTCGAGCGATCTCCCTTAGGGATGCCAGAGTAGCTCAGTGGTAGAGCAGAGGACTCATAAGCCTTTGGTCGGGTGTTCAAATCACCCCTCTGGCACCATTTTTTGCTCCCTTAGTGCGCTAAGAAAAGTCGATGCTGTCCATCAAAAGTATCTCGAAGACCTACGCCGGGCGCACGTTGTTTGCGAACGCCAGCCTTCAAGTCAATCGCCGGGACCGGATCGGCGTGGTCGGCCGGAACGGTTCCGGTAAATCCACCCTGCTGTCCATCATCCTCGACGAAACGTCGCCCGACAGCGGGGAGATCGCCATGGAGCGCGGGTCGCGGGTTGGGTTTCTCCCGCAGGAAAGCGCACCCATCGGCGATGAAACGGTGATTGAGCTGGCCTGTTCCTTTTCCCCTGAGTTCATCGCGGCAGCTTGGCGGCTTGGCGCGCTTGGCCAAGCGCAAGGCGGCGACCCGACGAACGACGATTATGAGACTTTCGAGGCGGCGGGAGGCGGCGGGCTCGTGGCCAAGGCGCGCCAGATTCTGGGTGGACTCGGGTTCAAGGAGAGCGACTTCGACCGCTTGGCCAAGGAGTTGAGCGGCGGCTGGATCATGCGGGCGCACCTGGCCCGGTTGCTGGTGCAGGAACCGGATTTGCTGATGCTGGACGAGCCGACGAACCACCTCGATCTGCATTCGTTGATTTGGCTGCAGGGGTATCTTCACGGTTACCCCGGCGCGATCCTGCTGATCTCCCACGACCGCGAGTTTCTCAACCAGATTGCGCATCACATTGTCGAACTGGAAGGTGGCCGCGCCACCCGGTACACAGGGAATTACGAGCGCTACCTGGTGCAGCGCGAGGCCAGCGAGGCGCAATGGTTGGCGGCCTACGAAAACCAGCAGAAAGAGATCGAGCGCCTGATGAAGTTCGTGGACCGTTTCCGCGCCAAGAACACCAAGGCCACCCAGGCGCAGAGCAAGCTCAAGCAGATCGAGCGGATGGAGAAGATCGAGGCGCCGTTTGTCTCGCGCAAGAAGATGAATTTTACGTTCCCCCAACCGGCCCGCAGCGGCCAACGGGTGATCGCCCTCAGGGGAGTGGCCAAGGCGTACGGCGACCTTCAGGTTTACCGGTCACTCGATCTCGAGGTGGAACGACAGCAGCGCATCGTGCTGGTCGGTCCGAACGGCGCCGGCAAGTCGACGCTGCTCAAGATTCTCGCCGGGGTGCTTGGCCACGACGCCGGGGAACGGGATCTGGGGCACAACGTTCAGCCCGGTTATTTCGCGCAGCACCGTGCCGAGACACTGGACCTGAACCGCACGGTGCTCGAGGAAATGCTCGACACGCCGGTAAACGTGACGGAGGAGTCCGCCCGGACGTTGTTGGGGGGGTTCCTGTTCTCTGACGACGATGTGTTCAAGAAGGTCGGCGTCTTGAGTGGCGGCGAGAAAAGCCGTCTCGCCCTGGCCAAGCTGCTGCTCAACCCGCCCAATTTCCTCTTGCTCGACGAGCCGACGACCCACCTTGACATGGGCAGCATCGACACAGTGATCGAGGCGTTGTCACAGTTCAGGGGCACGCTGGTGTTCATCAGCCACGACGTGCATTTCATCCGCAAGGTCGCCTCGCACGTCATTCATGTTGAGCAGGGCCAGCTCCGGCATTACCCCGGCCCTTACGACTACTTCCTCGACAAAACCGGCCAGCAATCCTCCCGCGCCGCGCAAACCAGCCTGGCCAACGGCGCGCCGATGAAGGGCGGCAGTCCGGCCGGACGCGGGGATGCCAAGACCCGAAAACGCCGCGAGGCCGAGCAACGGCAGGCGCTGTCGAAAAAACGGAAGGGCAAGCAGGCCGTCATCGACAAGCTGGAGGCCAGGATAGCCGCCCTTGAGGAGCGACAGGGGGAGATCACCTCGTTGCTCGAGTTGCCGGAGACGTACGCCACCGGTGGCCAGGCGCAACAGTTGAACCGCGAGCTGATGCAGATCAACGACGACCATGAGCGGTGCAGCGATGAGTGGAGCATTGCCGTGGACGAACTCAACGCGATCGTCTAGTCGACCACCGCGCTCCCCTGCCCCTTGACGGCGGTGATTTCCGACTGGCCCGGCGCGAGCTTGAAGCGTTCCTTCCCGCCGCTTGGCCAAGCGACGAGCAGCGCCGCCGCCTGGTTCGCCCCGCCTAACACCTGCGTGACGGCGTTTTGCGACAGGAAACCGGAGCCAAGCCGGACCACCCGCGCCGGGCCAAGTGCGCGACCTGATTCCAGCCGGAGCAGCGCCCCGACCCCGTCCCGGTTGGCCCCGCCGGACTGCAAGCGGACGCGCAGCCCGCGGCGCTTGGTTTGGTTGAGGAACCGTTTCGGCTTGGCCCCGTTTTGGCCGATGACGAGGTCGGTTCGGCCGTCATGGTTGTAGTCCGCCGCCGCCGCGCCGCGCCCCTCGCCGAACACCGCCAGCCCGCTCTCCCGGATGTTCGCGGCTTTAAACGATCCATCGCCCCGCCCCAGCAGCAGCAACCCAAAGCCGCCGTCCTGGCGGGACTCCTCGCTGTGCACGCCGAATTCGTTCTGGCTCAGGACGATGTCCTCACTGCCGTCGTTGTCGAAATCCGCCACCACCGGCGAAAAGGCGGCCGTGAACTGTGCCTCGGGTGGGAGCGGCTGCGCCTCGAAACCGCTGTCACTCCGGAGGAACACCATGCTTTGCAGCGTGGTAATCTCGACGCGCGCCGCCTTGGCCAAGCGCGCCGGGCCGGACAAACCGTCGACGGTCATTTGGGCAAAGTGATCGTAATCGCGCAAATGTTCGGTGAGCCACGGCATCGCGCTGTTGAGCGCGGAGAGATTCCGCCGCGGATGGAGGCTCCCGTTTTCCCGCAAAGTCTCGATGATTTCCCCCCGGCCGTCTTCGTCGAGGTCTCCGTAATACGCGACAAACGGCCTCGCCGTCGATGCCGTGTAGCCGGAATTGAGCCCTCGGTTGGCGGCGACGAAATCGATGCGCCCATCCCCGTTGAAATCGCCCGCGTCGATGCCACGCCAAAACCCGGTGAACTTGGCCAAGCCGAGTTCTTCCGTTCGGTCGACGAACCGGCTGCCGTCGTTGATGAGGATTTTGGGACTCCCCCAGTCACAGGCCAGGAGCAGATCCGGGGCGGAATCGGAATCGATGTCGGCAAACACCGCCCCGGCAACCATCCCGGTGTTCTGCAACGTGGACGACCACGCAGCGCTCTCCCGCCACTCGCCGCCGTCATTCAGGTAAAGCCACGAGGCGGTCGGTTGCGGGTATCTGCCCGGCAGCGCGCGGGCGGCGACGAACAAATCCAGATCGCCGTCGCCATCCACATCCGCCATGGCCATGTGACCGGCGCTGGCTGCCTTGGCCGCGAGTTTTTGGCGGAACGCGCCATTGCCCTGGCTGACCGTGGCCATGTCGCCAAAGGCCAGCCCGTCGTCGTGATTGGAAAAGGATTGCAGCAGTAGCTCCCCGGTGATCAGCACAGACTGCGCGTCGCGCGGACTTTTCGGCAGGGGCGTTTCCGACTCAAGCAGGGTAAACTTCCTCCCGGCCTCGTTCCGGTACAGCAGCGTCGAGGCACCCCGTCCGTTCGTGACAGCCAAATCCTCCCACCCATCTCCGTCCAGATCCCCCCAGGCAACGCCCGGCCCCTCTTGGCCAAGCGACCACGGGAGGAGCGGCTGATTTTTGGAATCGCTGGCTGCTGACTCGACGTGCTGCCGCGCCTCGGGAAACTTCAACAGACTGAACAGCGGCGACGCCGCTTCGTCGCGGGACGGTTTCGCCGGGGCGGCCTGATAACGAATCTGGTAAAGCCGGTTCGGTTCCGCTTGGCCAACGACGGTTTCCGTGAGGTCGGGCCAGGTGACTTTCAGCCGCGCAGTGCCTCGCGACATGGCAAACACCCGCATCGGGTCATCTGAGGAGAGATACCGCCCGCCAGCGATCATCTCCTGGCTTTGCGTTTGTTCAGCGTGCTCGACCTCGATCCGGGCACCGATGCCGGCCGTGTTGCCCGGCGGGCCGGCCAGGCGGACGGCGATACGCGGCTTGGCGGTGTTGTTCCGGTAAACCCCGGCTGGGGCGCGGAGGTTGCTGACGACCAGGTCGAGGTCGCCGTCCCCGTCGAGGTCGCCGCACGCCATTCCGTGAGAGATGTCGTTGTCGTCGAAACCCCACTCGGCGGCGCTCTCGGCAAAACGGAGGCCGCCCCGGTTTCGGAACGCCGCGTTGGCGGTGGCCTGCGCCGGGAAAACCCGCCGGGCCAGCAGAATTTCCCGCTTGCTCATCTCCCTGCCCTCGCGCTGTTTGCGCAAGCGGATGATCGTGTCCAGATGGCGGGCGTTTCGCTCCACGCCGTTTGTGACGAGCACATCCTCCAGCCCGTCAAGGTCGACATCGATGAACACGGAACACCAGCTCCAGTCCGACGCCGTGATGCCGGCATAATGGGCAATCTCGGAAAACAGGCCGAACCCCCGGTTGAGGAACAGCGTGTTGCGCATCCGTTGCGGCCGGTCGTTGTAGCGGCCCGGCACGGGGCGGTATTGCACGCGGGGGATCATCTGGTTTTTTCGCGTGCGATGGCGCGTGTTCAGCATGTCCACCACGAGGAAATCATCCAGCCCATCACGGTCGATGTCCGCAAAATCGACCCCCATGGAGAACATGCTGGTCTTCCGCAACGCCAGCGACGGCACCTCACGGAACCGGCCACGGCCAACATTGAGCCAAAGCCGGTCGATGCCGTCGAAGTCGTTGCAGACATAAATGTCCGGCTTGCCGTCGCGGTTGACATCCCGGAACATCACCGACAAGCCCCACTCAAGCAACACGCCGGGCATCGGCGCCCCTTCCGCGGTCAGGAACCGTTTGCCGCCCACGACGTTCCGCTCAAACCGAAACTGGCCAAGGTTGCGGTACAGCACGTCGGGCAGGCCGTTTTCCTCGATGCCACCGCGCTCGTTGAGCCTGAACCGGTTCTCGTACTTTGATCCCTTGACCGGTACGCCGTCGACACTGGATATCATTCGCCGCCCCCCGGCGGTGCGAAAATTGAAATGAGTGTTCGGCATGTCCATCAGTGTCGTGTCCCGATAATGGGTGACGTACAAATCCAGTCGCCCATCTGCGTCGACATCCGCAACCGCGAGCGACATGCCGCCCCGGCCCGACGCCAGGCCGGAACCGGGATCGGGTACCGGGGTGAAAGCGTTCCCGTCGTTTCGAAAAATGAGCGTGCCGGAGTGAACCGTGTTGACAATCAGGTCGGGATCGCCGTCCCCGTCGAGGTCGGCGAACACCGCACCGGTCGAGTCGTTGCCGGCGCATTCCACGCCGTAGGCGACGGCGGTCTCCTCGAACTTCCAGTTGCCCCGGTTTAAGTAAAGGTGGTTGGGGTTGTCCAGTCCGCACAGGTAAATGTCGCACCGGCCGTCGCCATTGACATCCGCCAGAGCCACCCCCGACCCGCTTAGGTAGACCTGGTTCAGGAGCGATTTCTCGACGTCGAGTTGGTTGCTGAAACGGACGCCGGTGCGCGAAGGGGCGAGTCGCTTGAACCCGGGGCTCCCCCCGGGCGCGACATCAAGGGAGCGCCACTTGTGGTTTTCCGCCTCGACCCAGTTGGCAGCGGGCAGCGCTTGGCCAAGCGGCCAAAACGCCAGCGCGACCATCGCCGCTTGGCTTTTAACGTACGATCCGAACCTCATCCGGTTTTGAGATTTGCATGCTTTTCGCGCCGGCGGGAATGGCCACGACGGCAAACGTTCCGTCGGGCCAAGCGACGTGGAGCTTGGCGGCGCTGCCCACGCCGGCGAACAGTTGGGCCAAGCTGTTCTGTGACCAATACCCGGCGCCAAGGCGAATCTCCCGCTTGGGGCCAAGCGCGCCATCCTGCTCCAGTCGGACGGAGGCGCCCACGGCCTGCGGATTGTTCTTCGGCCCGAGCAGCAGCACCGAGACCCCGGCTTTGCCGGTCGCGTTGAGGTGCAGTTTCAGCCGGTCGTTGTTTTGCGCGGTGACAATGTCGACACGCCCATCGCCGTTGAAGTCCGACACGGCACACCCGCGCGCTTGGCCAAGGATGGCTACGCCGGACTCCGTTCGAGACAGCGCCGTGAATCCACTGCGTCCGTCCCCCAGCAGCACCAGGCCAAGCCCGGCGTCGAGCCGGGATGTTTCGGTGTCGACGTTAAAATGATTTTGCGCAAGGTAGGCGTCGTCATTCCCGTCGCCGTCGAAGTCGGCCACGGCGCAGCCGAACGCCGGCGCGAACTGTGCCTCAACCGGCAGCCCGGTTTTTTTGAACGAGCCGCCGTCATTCAGGAAAACGGTGGTGTCGAGGGTGTTCAGCTTGAGGATCACCGGAGTCGCACCGGCCGGCTCGAGGAGGGTTTCGATGTCCGCTTGGGCAAACGCCTTGTGGGATGGAAACTGCCCGGTGATCCACGGCAACAGTGAAGCCAGCCTCTGGCGGCCGAGCAACGGGACACGCTTGGCCATGTGCGCATCCCAAACCGACTCGATGCCATCGACAACGCCGTCGTGATCGAAATCCGAGACATGCAACCAAACCTCGCGCGGGAGATGTTCGTTGTAGCCGGTGTTCCGGCCGGCGTTGGTCATCAGCAGATCCATCCGGCCGTCGTTGTTGAAGTCGCCCGTGGTTACGCCGTTCCAAAGCCCGTGAAAACCGGAAAGCCCCCATTCCTCGGTGGCGTCCTTAAGGTGCCCCCCGTTGTTCAGGAAGAGCATCGGGCAATTCCATTGCCGCGCGAGAATCAAATCCGGGTCGCCGTCGTTGTCGATGTCTGAAAACACCGAGCCGGACACGGGGCCGATCCCCTTGAACGCCCCACCCCCCGCAGCCGGTGTAAAGCGGTCGCCATTCCCCTTGTACAGCACTGAGTCGGCCGACAAAAACGGGTCGCTCCGACGCGCCCTGCCGCCGGCGAACAAGTCGGGGTGGCCGTCCCCGTCAACATCGGCCATCGAGACGGGGCCAAGCGCGTCCTGGGATGCGGGCAGTAGTTCCGTTGTCCCATTCGGCGAGACGACATTCAACGCCGGGCCAACCGCCAAGCCGTCCTCGTAATTCGACAGTGCCACCAGCAGGGCCAAGCCGGAGAACGGCGTCTCGTGCGCGAGAACCGTGGCGGTGTCACGAATCAGCTTTGTGCTCCCTCCCCACCCAAGCCGGGCAGCCGTGACGGCCTGTTTCCCACCGGCTTGGCCAAGCTTCAGGCCCACGAGCGTTCCGCCCTTGCCGCTTCCAATGAACAACTCGTCGAGTCCGTCCCCGTCCGCGTCCGCCACACAGACGCCCGGCCCCAGTTCAGCCAGACCGTATGTCGCCGGCGTTTGGGCGGTGACGCCGTGCCGGTTCTCAACATGAGTCGCATCGAGGCGAGCCGAGGCGTCGCGGAAAAGCGGCGTGACGCGATTCGGAGCCTCGTGAAGTCTAAGTTCAGCATTTGACTGATTGACTTCGTAAATGGTGTTGCGGGCGACCTGTTTAATTTCTGAAAACGATCCGTCGGGCCATTTGATTTCAACGGACAGGGAGCGGCTTGGGCCCGGGATGCCAAAGACGCAAACCGGCTGATCCCCGGAAAGGTAACGCCCCCCGGCAATGACGGTCTGCTGTTGGCGGATGCCCCCTGATGTTAGCGAAACCGTTGCCCCGACCGCTGAGGTATTGGGCGCCTCGCCCTTGAGTCGGAAGGCCACGCGATGGCTGCTCCCGATGTTCTCCAGCAGGGACACGGGCGCGTTCAGGTTGTTGATCACCAGGTCCAGGTCGCCGTCGTTGTCCAAGTCCCCGGCCGCCATGCCGTTGGAGATTCCAACCTGGCCGAAGCCCCATTCGGCACCGATTTCGGTGAATGTCAAATCCCCCCGGTTGCGAAAGATCAGGTTGGCCGTCTCGAGCCTTGGGAAGCGCATCATGTTTCTCAGATGCGACTCCCGCGTTCGCGGTGAATTGGCCACCACGGCGATCATGTCGGCGTCGAGGACATCCGACTCGTTGCCGTTTGTCACAATCAAATCCTGGTGACCGTCGAGATCGACATCCAAAAACCGGCTGGCCCATGTCCATTCGCTGGCGTGCACCCCGGCGAGTTGGGCGATCTCCGCGTAGGTGTTGTCGCCCCGGTTCAATTGCAGGGTGTTCCGGCTGAACTCCGGCTGAAACCGCGCGTCGGTGACCGGCAGGTTCAACTCCCCGCTCATGGCATTTGCCCGCTGTGTCTTGCGAAACTCGCCCCGCATGGAGAGCATGTCGGCGACAAAAAAATCGTCATGCCCGTCCCGGTTGATGTCGGCGAAATCGACGGACATGGAGGACATGCTGAAATTCCGGATGACCTCGTGGCCGGCCTGCCGGAAAACGCCCCCGCCCTGGTTGATCCAGAATTTGTCCACGGAGTAAAAAAAATCGTTGCACACGTAGATGTCCGGGAGCGAGTCGCCGTTGACATCCCGCATCATCACACTCAATCCCCAGTCGAGCGGGGGCTTCTTGAGGGCGGCCCCGCCGGCGTCGAGGAAGCGGCCACCGATCCAGTTGACCGGCCGGAATCGGCCCATCCCGAGGTTTTCATAAAGGAAATCTTGTTCCCCCAGCTCAACAAGATGCACCCCGTCTTTGCGGCGTGCCTTGAGCGCGACAAACCGGCTGGCCGGCGTGACAATCACCGCGCCGTTCTCCTGCCGGACCTCCGGATTCACTCCGGCCGGGCGATCCTTGTAATTGGTCGTGCGATAATTGGCGACATACAGGTCGAGGTCGCCATCCGAGTCGATGTCGGCCATCGACATCGAGGTGGCGCCCAGCTTGGGGAACAGCCCGGAATTGGTTTTCTCGGTGAACCGGCCGGTGCCGTCGTTCAGGAATAATCGCGTCCCCTTGGCCAAGCCGGTGACCAACAGGTCGTTGTCTCCGTCGCCATCGACATCCGCGAGCAGCGCGCCGGTGGAGTATTGCCTCGGGCAGGCGGTCCCGGACAGGGGGGTGATATCCTCGAACGTCCAGCCGCCCAGATTGCGATACAGCCGGTTATCGACCTGCAAGCCGCAAAGATACAGATCAGGCAGACCGTCGCCATCCACGTCGCCGATCGCGACGCCGGAACCGTTGGCCAGGTTCCGGTTTTTGGCGACCAGTTGGCGCGTCAGCCGATTCCCAAAAGCAACCCCGGTTTCGCGGGGCGACCACCGTTGAAAGCCGCTCCTCTCGCTTGGCTTGACGGTCAGCTTGGCCAAGCGGTGGTTCCCGCGCTGCTCCCAGTCGAGCGCGGCCAAACCGGAAGGCAGCGCAGCCAAGCCAATCAACGCGAGCCGCAACAATCGACACCACGCTTGGCCAACTTTGCTTCCCGGAAGTCTCATCGCTCTCGTGAGATCGTTGCCTTGCCGTCCTCGTGCAGCACCGCCCGCCTTGTACCGGGTGGGATCTTGTAAGTTGTCGTGCCGCCGCTTGGCCAAGCGACAGTCACCTCCCGTTGCTTGTCCGGGCCGGGCAACACGAGCAGTGGGCTGTTCACGCCCCAGTAACCGGAACCGGATTGCACCTCCCGCGTCACCGCTGGATCGCCGGGAATCCGGAGCGTCACCTTGGCGCCGATGGCGGTCCGGTTACGACCGCCGCTCTTCAGGCGAACCGTCAAGCCGGGATTGCCGTTGGCATTGCGCAGGAGTTTCGTTGGCGCATTATTCTGGCCGATTGAGAGGTCTACGCGGCCATCCTGGTCGTAATCAGCCGCGGCAGAGGCACGCTGCTCGCCGTAGGCCGCGATGCCGCTCTCGCTCGACGGCAGCGGGCGGAAACCGCCCCGCCCGTCGCCGAGCATCAGCAGCCCCCGGCCGGCGTCGCATCTTGAATATTCCGGGTTGGTGGCAAAAAAGTTCTGCGCCACAAACAAGTCCAACTGCCGATCACCGTCGAAATCTTCCGCCACCACACCGAAGCCGGGAGCCCATTGCGCTTCGTCCGGCAACGGGATTGCCTTCATCCCGCCCTCCCGGTTCAAAAAGAGCATCGAGCGAAACTCAACAACCTCCAGCACGGCGGCATTCGCCAGCAGTTCGCCGAACACCTGCTCGACGGAACTCCTACCGACCTGCGCAAAGCCGCTCATCCGCTCCCCGACGAGCGGCATCGCCGCGCGCAAAATGCCGAAGCGGCGCTCCGGTTGCCAACGCCCGTCGCGGCGAACCGCCTCGATCGCTTCCGAGACACCGTCGCCGTCCATGTCGCCGTGGTAGATTCGGGCCGGGTTTTTTGCGCTGGGTTTGCGCCTCCAGTTGAGGCCCCAGTTTGTCGCGGCGATGTCCATCCGTCCGTCGTTGTTGAAGTCCCCGGTGGCCACGCCGTTCCACCAGCCGGTGTGCGCTCCCAAGCCAAGGGCGGAGGTCAACTCGTGGGGTTTCCAGCTTCCTTTTTCCCAGCGGAACACCCGGGGCGAATCCCAGTGCAGCGCGAGGATCAACTCCGGTCGGTTGTCCCCGGTCAGGTCGCTGAACACCGCGCCCTGCACCATTCCCAACGCCGGCCAGCGATGGGCCGCGTGCAGTTTGCCGTCGCGGTTTTCGAGCAGGACCGAATCGGCTGCGGCCGGGTAACGACCGGGGAGTATTCGTCCGCCCACAAACAGATCGAGGTCGCCGTCGCCGTCGAGATCCGCCTGGCACATCGGCCCGGTGCTGCCGGTCTGGCCGTTGAGGAACTTGGCGGCCTCGCGTTTTGCAAAGTCGTAAATGATGCCCGACGGCAACTCCGGCGAGCCGGACTCATAGTTGGAAACGCCCACGATCAGCGCCGGCCCGGCCTGGTTCGCCGTGAACGGCAGCACCATGGCCTGATCCCAGTTTGCCGGTTTCAGGATGGGCGAGGTGATCGACTTGAACGTTCCGTCCCGTCGGTTTCGGAACATGGCCAGGCGTTGACCGGCGCCACCGCCAACGATCAGGTCATCCCACCCATCCGAGTCGATGTCGTGCCAGCAAATGGCCGGGCCGGGTTGGCTGAACTTAAACGGCATCAGCAATTGGCGGCGGAAATCCTCGTACGGCTGGTCATGGTGGCGGTGGCCGATGGCTGCCGACACATCCCGGAACAACGGATTGGGCGGGTGCGCCTTACGCTTGGCCAAGCGCACGCCGCCGGCTTCCGGGATCACGTAGGCCCGGTTGGCCTTGGCCGACTTCACCTCGGTCACCTTTCCGCTTGGCCAAGTGACGCTGATCTCGAATGCCCCGCGTTCCACCCCGAAGGTGCGGATCGGTTGGTCGGATGACAGATAACGGCCGGCCGAAATCATTTCCTGCTGCTGCACCCCGCCGTTTTGCCGAATGGCAACCTTGGCTCCGATGCCGTGTCGGTTCGCACCGACGCCGCGCAGCGCGACGCGTACCCGCGGGCCGGATGCCTGGTTCTCGTAAAGCCCGGCCGGCTCAAGCAGGTTGTTCATCACGACGTCCATGTCTCCGTCGTTGTCGAGGTCGGCCAACACCATGCCTTGCGAGATTCCCGGTTCATCAAACCGCCAGTCGGCCGAATGGTCACTGAAGGTGCCGTCGCGGTTGTTCCGAAAGGCGGCGTTCGGCGTCCGCAAGGCCGGGAACTTTGAAATCAGCCTAAGAATGTCGCTCTGCGACAACTTCCGCTGTTGCTTCACCGCTTCAATCTCCGCCGCCATGTCGGCGTTTTGAAAATCCCGCAACTGGCCGTTGGTCACGAGAATGTCCTCGTAACCGTCCAGGTCCACGTCGAGAAAGATCGGCCCCCACGACCAGCCGGACGCCTCGACGTTGGCGTAGTAGGCGAGTTCCGCGAACGTGCTGTCGCCCCGGTTGACCTGCAGCGTGTTCCGCGAAACCTGCGGACGGCTTTGCAGCAAGGTGTGCGGCTCGTTGTTCGCGACGATCTCCGAGACTTGCAGATGCCGCATCTCGTGCTCCCGGCTCAGCATGTCCACCACGAAAAAATCGGTGTCGCCGTCCCGGTCGAAATCCGCGAAATCCACCCCCATCGAGAAGGTCGAGGTGTTCCGGATCGCCCGCTTCGGGATGGCGCGAAACCGGCCGTCGCCGTCGTTCATCCAGATTCGATCCGGCGTGAACAAATCATTGCAGACGTACAGGTCGGGATCCCCGTCCCGGTCGATGTCCTCGAACCGCGCGGCGAGCCCCCAGTCCATCGGCAGCTTGGCCAGGCGAACGCCTTTCTCGTCGCGGAAACGCTCCAGGTAATCGGCCCTCGAAAAAACGCCGTTGCCGTCGTTGAGGAACAGGAAATCCGGCTCGCCGTATTCAAGGATGTCGCGGCTTTGTGAAATCTCGAAACGCCCCTTCAGTTGCGGCGCCTCTGTTGAGACACCGTTGACCGAGGCGACCACCGGGCGGCCGTTGACCATGCTGACCCGGATGTTTGTGTTCGGCCGGTCCTTGATCGTGGCCGGGTGGAAGTTGGCCACGTACAAATCCAAATCACCGTCGCCGTCAACGTCCGCCAGCGCCATCGACATGCTCCCGGCGGATGAGGCCAAGCCGGATTCCTTCGTCACCTCGACAAACCCGGACGGGCCATCGTTGCGGAACAATCGCGTGCCGTTGCCAAGCGCGTTGACGAGCAGGTCGAGGTCGGCATCGCCGTCCACGTCGGCGAACGCAGCGGCGGTCGAGTCTTGTCCGTCGCACCCAAGCCCCGCCGTCCCGGTAACGTCCTCAAACATCCAGTTGCCCCGGTTGCGGTACAGCCTGTTCCCGTTGTCGAGCCCGCAAAAGTAAAGGTCGCACCAGCCGTCCCCGTCAAAATCCCCGGCGGCCACCCCCGAGCCGCTCAGCAGGTTGCGGTTGCGGATGGAGCGCTCGTTGTCGAGTTGGTTTGAAAACCGGACGCCCGATTCCGCGGCGGGCACCCGCCGGAACCCGACCCGGCCCTTTTGCGGCACCTCAAGCGGCGCGCTATGGATGCCACCGCCTTCTGCCTGCCACTCTAGGCAATCGCCGTTGTGCACACATGCAAGGCCAAACGCAACGAAGACGAGGAGCGGCTTGGCCTTGCGGGGGCTCATCGAGCCGGTTCCTCCACGGTGATTTCCGTAACGCCCTTTTCGATTGCCGCCGTGCTGACTCTTCCGCTTGGCCAAGCGACCTGCAGCCGCGAGGGTGATTTGTCACCCAAGCCCAACAGGCTAACGGCGGAATCTTGTGAGCGATATCCCCCGCCGCTCCGGATTTCCCTCGCCGGGCCAAGGGCCGTTGCGCTGCCGAGCCGGAGCTTGGCCCCCACGCCAAGCGGATTCCCCGGCTGGCCCACGAGGCGGACGCGCAGCCCGCGCTTGGCCAAGCGGTTGCGGTACAGTTTCGTCCGGCCCGCATTTTGCCCGACGAGCAGATCCACCCTGCCGTCACGGTCGAAGTCGGCCACCGCGCACCCTCTTTGGTCGCCGCTCAGGCGGATGCCACTTTCCACGGCGGACATCGGCGTGAAGTTTCCGCCCCCGTCGCCCTTCAGTAACAGCCCCCGCCCCGCATCCATCCGCGGGAAATCCGGGCGCGTGCCAAAAAAATTCTGCGCCAGGAACAAGTCGTCGTTGCCGTCCCCGTCAAAATCCGCCGCCGCCATCCCGAACACCGGCGCGAGTTGCGCCTTGAGCGGCAACGGGGTGACGTCAAAACTGGCTCCCCGGTTCAACATCAAAACCGACTCAAACGTGTTGATCCGAACAACCCCCAGCCCTGCTTTTTGTTCGCCGAGAATGTCGGTTGCGGTGGCGTCCGCATAGGCGGCGTAAGTGGGATACAGTTCCCGCAGGAACGGAATGGCGTGGAGCACCTCGTGCAGATAACGCAACGGCTGTCCGGCGCCGTACGACTCAAACAGTTCATGCTCGCCGCCGCCGGACAGGTCGCCGTGGTGCCACGTGATGACGCCCCCGTCACGGATTTCGTAGGCAGAGTTGGTGCAGATGTTGCCGGCGGCCAAGTCGGTTTTACCGTCTCTGTTGAAATCACCGGCGCAGACGCTGTTCCAGAAGCCGACCCGGTTTCCGAGGCCAAGCACGTCGGTGGCTTCCTCCAGCACACCGCCGTTGTTCCGGTACACCCGAATGAGGCCGGGGTTGCACGCCAGCACCAGTTCCGGGCGGATGTCGCCAAGCAGATCTGTCCAAAGCGCACCGGACACGGAGCCGATTTCCCGGAGCATCGCATCCTGTCGACTGTCCTGCACAAACTGGCCGTTATCGTTTCGCAGGATCACGGAACGAACCGGGGCCGGGTAACTTCCGGGCCGGCAGCGCCCGCCGACAAACAGGTCGAGATCCCCATCGCCATCGTAATCCGCCGCACAGAGGGCCGAGTACGCCACCGGCCCGGCCGGCAACAGATCCCGGGGTTCGGGATCTCCGGGCGTGTGCAACCTTACCGCCGGGCCGAATGCCAGCGCGTCCTCGTAGTTGCTCTGGAGCAGGAGCAACCCGCTTGCCGTGGAGTGGAGCCCGAGCAAGACGACCTGGTCGCGGGGACTCGCTTGGCCAAGCGCCGGGATGGCGGTTTTCGTGAAACCGCCCTTGGTGTCGTTGAGGAACAACCCTAGTTTGCCGCTGCTGCCGGCGGAGACGGCGGCATCATCCCACCCGTCGTTGTTCCAGTCCAGCCAAGCGACCGCCGGACCTTCCTGGCTCAACTTTTTGGGGAGCAACTGTTGCCGTGTAAAATCGTCGAAGGCCCTTTCCGTGTGCGTGTGCGAAAGCAGTTTGCTGGCGTCTTCGAACAACGGGCTTGGCTTGCGGGGGGTTTCGCTGATCGCCGGCACCGCGCCTTCCTCGTCGATTTCATACACCCGGTTGGCCTTGATCCCGGTGAGCCTGCTGACGTTGCCGCTTGGCCAGGCGACCGTGATTTTTTTTATCGGGCGGCTCGCGGCAAACACCCGGATCGGTTCGTCATCCGACAGGTACCTGCCGCCGCTCATCATCTCCTGAGATTGCGTCAGGCCGGGTGCCTCGACTGTGATCCGGGCGCCGATACCGCGCGTGTTCGGCGCCGCGCCGCGCAGCTTCACGGCGATGCGCGGGGCCGGTGCATTGTTCCGGTAGACTGCGGCCGACTCGTTGAAATTGTTCACGGCGATATCCAGGTCGCCGTCGTTGTCCAGGTCTGCAAGCGCCATGCCGTGAGAGACGCCCGCCTGGTCAAACCCCCAGTCGGCACTCTTCTCTGCAAAGCGCAGTCCGCCCTCGTTCCGGAAGGCGAGGTTCCGGAGGATGAGTGGCTTGAACATGAACCGCATCTCGAGCAGTTCCCGCGGGGTGTGCTTGCGTTGCTGCTTCAACGCTTCACCGTGATTGGTCACGTCCATGTCCTGCATGTCGAGCGGGTGTCCCGTGGTGACGAGAAAATCGTCGTAGCCGTCGAGGTCCACATCCATGAAGATCGGCGTCCAGGACCATTCCGTCGCGGCGAGATTGGAGTGGAACCCGATTTCGGCGTAGGTGTCGTCGCCGTTGTTCAGGTAAACGGTATTGTAGCTGTATTGCGGCCGGTCATTGTACACGCCGAACCGCAGCTCGGGCGGCTTGCGGTTGCTCAACTGCGTGTGCCGCAGGTCGTGCCGGCGGCTGAGCATGTCCACCACGATAAAGTCGTCCAAGCCGTCCCGGTCCAAATCGGCGAAATCGATCCCCATCGAGAAATGGCTGCTCTTGCGAATCGCCAGACGGTCGATCGCCCGAAAGACACCCCGGCCCTGGTTGATCCAGATCCGGTCCGGGGATTCGAAGTCGTTGCAGACGTAAAGATCGGGCAGGCCGTCCCGGTTCATGTCGCGAAACATCGCGGACAGACCCCAGTCATACGGCGGCTTGGCCAGGCGCCGCCCGTCCTCGTCGAGGAACGCCCCGGCGGTGAACGGCACCGCCGTGAACCGTCCCCGCCCATCGTTCAGGTAGAGTCGGTCCGGCTGCCCGTTCTCAAGGATTTTCCCGTTGCTCTTGAGCGTGAATCGCCCCACGGAACCGGTCGCCTCGAGCGACTTGCCATTGACGGAGACAACCTGTGGCACGCCGTTGACATCGCTGCCCCGGAGCTTGATTCCCGGCTGGTCGCGAACGGTGAACGTGCGGTAATTGACCACGTACAGGTCGAGGTCGCCGTCGGCATCCACATCGGCCAACGCCAGCGACATGCCGCCCCCGCTGCCGTTGAAAGGACGGACAGCGCGAAAGCCGCCCTGCCCGTCATTGAGCAGCACCCATGTGCCTTGGCCGACGGTGTTCGAGACCAGGTCGGGCCGGCGATCGCCGTTGACATCCGCGAAACAGGCACCGGTGGAGGCAAACAGTTTCCCGCGAACACGCGCCTTTGCCGTGACGTCCTCGAACCGCCAGTCACCGAGGTTCCGGTAAAGCTTGTTTTCGGAATCGAGCCCGCTGAAAAACAGGTCGCATCGACCGTCACCGTCGTAGTCACCGGCAGCCACGCCCGAGCCGTTTAGATAAATCTGGTTGGTCGTGTATCGCTCCTTGGCCAAGCGGTTCACGAATCCGACTCCGGTTGAGTCCGCCGGCATCAATGTGAAACCGGGCTGGCTGTTGGTCGAGACGGTCAACGCCCGGTACCGGTAGCCTTCGGCGGCGATCCATTCATCCGCGTGCGGAGTGACCGCTCCCGAAAGCAGGCACAGCCCGGCGATTGCATAAAACCGGAAGACGCTGAGCGGCGGGTTTGGGTTGAGGCGCACGCCCCATTGTCGCTTGAAGTCAGCGTTTGGCCAAGCTCTTTGGCCCGCGTCAGGGGTCGCCGGTCGAGTCAAGGCTCGCGGGTGAGATGCACGGCTTTAAGCTCCAACGCCTCGTCACCGGGGATCTCCAGCGCCCGCACGCGCAACACGGTGTTGCCCTTGGCCAAGCGGAGCGTGCCGGCCGGGAGGCTGCCCCAAGTGCGCTCGGGCGCCTCTTTGCGGCCGACGCGATCCGGGCTGGGGATCGTCACCGGCGTGAACGGCCTGTCGACGTTCAACTCCAGCGACTGGCCACCCGCCTCGACGCGGAGCCGGCTGCCGACATCGTCTTTCGCGCAGGCGTATTTCAGCACGACCCTGTAATTCCCGCCGCGCACGATTTTGAGAGGCCAGTACGGGTGGGCGTCGGTGCTGCTCCAGTTGTCCACCCAGTCGTTGGCCCAGCCGGAGCGGCCGTGGTAGCTGATGCCGTGCAACGCCGGATCGGCCCGCCTGTTCCCCGCCGGCAACAGGCGCGCGTAGTGGCCTTCCAACACGACTTCATCCCGCTCCGGATGGCCAACGTGAACTGGGATGGGGTCAAACCCGGCCGAGGCAGCATCCGCAAACCAGGCATCGTAGGCGGAACGAAACTTGGCCAGCAATGCCGGCTTGGTCTGGGCAAGGTTCCGCGTTTGTGACGGGTCGGCGATCATGTCGTACAATTCCCAGCCGCGGCGCTCATTGACCGCGCGCCAACGGTCGGTGCGCACCGCTCGCCGCCCCTCCTGCAGGCGGGTTCCGCCCCAGACGGTGAACAGAGTGCGGCTTGGCCAAGCGCTTGGCTTGCCCTCGATGAGCGGCATGAGGCTCCTGCCGTCGAGCGGCTTGGTCTTGTAGTCGCGCACGCCGCAATACTCCATCAGCGTCGGCAACAGGTCGATATGCGCCGTGACCGGCTCGACGACCGTTTCGGCCGCGATCCGCCGTGGGTATCGAATGAACAAAGGGACGCGTCCCCCACCCTCGTGGGCGCTGCCTTTGCGCCCCTTCATGCCGGCGTTGTAACGGTTGGTGTTCGGGCCGTTGTCTGTGAGGAAAATAAAAATTGTGTCGTCGTCGATCTTCAACGCCTCGAGCTTGGAGAGCAGTCGCCCCATGTTGTCGTCGATGTTTTCGCACATGGCATAGGCGCAGGCGAGGGAGGGGTCGTCGATGCCCTTGGCACGGTATTTTTGCCAATACCGTTCCGGCACCTGCCAAGGCGAATGCGGGGTGTTGTACGGAAGGTAGCAGAAGAACGGCCGATCCTTGTTTGACTCGATGAACGCAATCGCCGCGTCGGTCAGCGCGTCGATCATGAAGCCTTCTGACTTTACCATGGTGCCGTTGTGGTCGAGCGTCGTGTCAAAGTAGTTGTTCCAGTGCCCGGCGCAAAAACCGAGAAACTCATCGAACCCCTGCCCGTTCGGATGATGCGGATATTGCGAGCCGTTGTGCCACTTGCCGAACGCGCCAGTCGCATAACCCGCATCCTTGAGCAACTCGGCGATGGTGACCTCGTCGGCACGCATGATCTCGTGGCCGCGTGTCACGCCGTGCACCCCGGTTCGGACGTGGTACCGGCCGGTCAACAGGCTGGCGCGTGTCGGGGCGCAGACCGGGCTGACAAAGAAACGGTTGAAGCGGACCCCCTCCGCTGCGATGCGATCGTGCACCGGCGTGTCGATCAGTTTGTTGCCGTGCGACCGGACATCACCGAAGCCCTGGTCGTCGGTCAGCACCAGCACGATGTTGGGACGACGCTCAGCAGCCCAGGCCGGTTCATGATCCGTAGCGAACAGGAACGAAAGAACTGCGACAAGTTTGAACGGGTGCATGTCGGGCGAAGACTGCCTCAAAACAGATGCTCGATCCAACAGAAAAAGGCGCCCGACCGCGCCGCTCTAGCTGGCGTGGATGATGGTCTGGATTTCCTCTTCCTGGTCCACCTTGGCCG
>JACNJE010000140.1 GCA_014382705.1 Verrucomicrobiota bacterium
CATGAGGACATTTTAACTTGAGTTTTAAAGAGGACATTTTAAAAGAGTTTTGACATGAGCATGCTTTGCGGTTGATTTCCCCGGCGGATTCTGGCAGGGAGTGTCCCCCATGAAGCGTGTATTTTACGCATCCCTGACGACTGCCATGGCGGCACTTGGCTTGGCTTGTGCGCAGGCCGAGCCTGTGCTGAAGGCGCATTTCGCCGGCATCGACAACCTGGCCAAGCGCGACGACGCCAAGACCCTGCGCGCGGTCTGGCAGCTCAAACAAACCCAGGCGTTCCGCAACGAGGCGCTCGCCAAGCTGGCCAAGCGGCTCGGCGGCGGCGATGCCGAGCGCGAGGCGAGCTTGCGCGAGCTGCTGCCCGACCTCGGGCGGGGGGAGCTGTTTCTCGGTGTTGCGCCGACCGGGGGGCGACCGGATGTCGCGCTCATCACGGCGATGAACAAAAAACGGGGCGGGCTGTGGACGCAGACCCTCCGGCGCCTGGCCCAGCAGCGCGGCGGCGAGCCGCTGGAGCAGACCGTCGCCGGCTTCACCGGCTGGCGCGTGGACTTCGACAACGGTTCCACCCAGGGCTTTGGCTATGCGGACGGCTGGCTGCTGTTCGGCTCCGGGCAGGGCACACTCAACGACTTGAAAAAGGCGGCGGAGCGGATCGCCGACACCGGCCGCCCCTTTCCCGCCGACGGGGAGCACGACTTGAGCATCACGGTGGACGGCCGTTCGCTGCCCGGCGGGATCCGCGAGCGGCTGGCCAACGCGCCGAACACGATTCAGATCACCTCGCGCCTGAGGAAGGACAATTTTTACAGCAAGGTGGTCGTCGAGTTCGACGAGCCGCTGCCGGCGGGCGTGCCGGACTGGGAGATCCCCACGCGCACCATTACCGAGCCGATGGCCAGCTTCACCGCCGCACGCGGCGCCGGCCTGCTCGCCGCCCGGCCAATCCTCTCACTGCTCGGGCTGCACGCGGCCAATGACCAGTTCTTCGCGTGGTCACAGTCACGCACCAAGTTCCAGTCGTTTTTCTCCGTGAAGGTGGATGAGCCAAAGGAGGCGATCGCCGGCTTGGCCAAGCGCGTGGGCGACTTCAGGAAACCGGGCAGCCGGGGCGAAAAATTCATCGGCCAGATCGAGCACGACGCCAAAAAACCGGCCATCACGTGGGGCAACGTGCCGTTGTTCGCGCCATACGTCACCGTCGGCAACTCGGACGATGAGGGCTACATCGTCGGCGGCGTCTTCCCGCCGGACCCCATCAAGAAACCGATCCCGAAAGAGATGCTCGACGAGTTCACCGGCAAGGACAACCTGGTCTACTACAACTGGGAGATCACCGGGCAGCGGCTCGAGAAATGGAAACTGCTGATCCAGTTCGCCGCCATCCTGTCCGACCGCCGCGAGCAGCTCGTCAACAACACCAAAGGCATCGCGTTCCTGACCGCATTGAGCCTGAAACTCGGCAACACCATCACCGACGCCGCCATCGACGGCAACCGGCTCACAATCACCCGCAAGTCGCAGTTGGGCCTGTCCGCGCTCGAGCTTTCCCTGCTCACCCGCTGGCTGGACAACCCGCGCTTCCCTGCGCCGACGCTTGAGTGGCCGCCGGCCCCGGAGAAAAAACGCACGCCCAAGCCGAAGAAGCCCGCGAAGCCGGCGGATAAAAAGTAGCGATCACTTCCCGATGCTGCGACTTGGCGTCAACATCGACCACGTCGCCACGCTGCGCCAGGCGCGCTACCGCGGCTTCGACCACGGCGAGCCGTGCCCCGTCGATGCCGTCCAGCAGGCCGAGGCCGCCGGCGCGCACGGCATCACCGCCCACCTGCGGGAGGATCGCCGGCACATTCTCGACCGCGACATCTGGGCCATCCGCGACGCGGTGCAGACGCGACTCAACTTCGAGATGGCCCCCACGCCGGAGATGATCGACATCGCCCTGCGCCTCAAGCCGGAGGCCGTCTGCCTCGTGCCGGAGAACCGCGCCGAGGTCACCACCGAGGGCGGGCTCAATGTCGCCGGGCAGATCGACGCCATCGCCGCCGCCGCCGACACGCTTGGCCAAGCCGGCATCGAGGTGAGCCTGTTCATCGACCCCGACCCCGCTCAGATCGAGGCCACCGCAGCGACCGGCAGCCCATTCATCGAGCTGCACACCGGCGCTTACGCCGAGGCGTACAGCGACAAAACCAAGCGCACCGCCGAACTCCAGCGCTTGGCCAATGTCGCCGAACAGGCCAAGTCGCTTGGCCTCGGCGTCAACGCCGGGCACGGCCTCAATTACGAAAACACCCGCGGCATTTTCGCCGTGCCGCACCTCAACGAGTTGAACATCGGCCACAGCATCGTCAGCCGCGCCATCACCGTTGGCCTTGGCCAAGCGGTGCGCGAAATCCTCGGACAGATGGACGGCTACCCGCAGGCGGGATGATCCTCGGCATCGGCATCGACACCGTCGAGATCGGGCGCATCCGCGACTCGCACGAAAACCTCGGCGACCGCTTCATCGAGCGCATCCTGCTCCCCGCCGAGATCGACTACTGCCTAAAGCACAAAGACCCCGCGCCAAGCCTGGCCGCGCGCTTCGCCGCCAAGGAGGCCATCTCCAAAGCGTTCGGCACCGGCATCACCGCCGAACTGGGATGGCACGACATGGAGGTCGCGCGCCGCGACACCGGCGCGCCGTACGTCATCCTGCACGGCAAGGGGAAGGAACTGCTCAGGGAAAGAGGCGGCGGCATCGTCCATCTCAGCCTCAGCCACACCGCACACCAAGCCACCGCGATGGCCATCCTCGAAAAACGAACGACCGGTTAACCGAAACGGCCCACAGTTGGCCTTGATGCTGCTTCGTTTCCCGCCATGGGACAGATGGTGTCAGTGAAACAGGAGAACGGCTCCTCGGCGTCCAAACGCCGCCGTGTCGGCGAAGCCATTGAAATTGCCAAGGATTACCGAACCGATGTCTATTGGGAGGGCGAGGTGGTGTGGCGCTATTCCGACTGGGAGAAACAATCCGGGGCCAAGCCGGAACTGACCGTCGCGGTTTGATCAGCCCAGCAGCTCGAGCAACCGGGGCCGTGACGCGGTGAGGTTTTTGTAGTCGGCGATGGCGTCGGGCATGGTTTGCAGCGCCTCGACCAAGCCAAGCCGCGCCGGCTCGTTGGCCCGAATTTCAGCCAGCGGAACCACCTCGAGACGGATGCCGAACAGGATGCCGCCGGTCTCCGGCAGCGCAACCAAGGCCTGCCGCTCGATGCGAAACCAGACATTCCCCAAGCCGACGGCCGGCGTGAGCACGGGCTGGCCAAGCGCGGGGTGTTGATTGAGGGCGGGGCTGGCGGTGAGCCCCCAGTTGGCGCGGAGCCACGCTTGGCCGGCCGGCATCTTAGTGAGGAAGCTCCGGGCCTTTTCACCCAGTTTTTCGTTGAGCGTCGGGACAACGGCGTGAATCCAGTCGAGCGGCCGGCCGACCTTCTCCTCAAACGCCCACGACGACGGGAAGCAGACACAGCCGCCGAGCAGCACCGGCATACCGGCGGCATTGGGCTGGAGCAGCAGCCAGTCCGGCGCGATCGCTTGGCCAAGCGCGGATGCCCCGGCCGCCATGCCCCATCCGGCCAGCATCCGCTCAAACTCGGCCTGCAGCGGCTTTGCTTCCGGCAGCAGGACTTCGTGACGCTCGGGGTGCCCGGCGAGGCATTGCCGGCGCTGGGCCAGGAGCGCCTCATCGCCCGGCCAGGCGCGGAAAAATGCCGCCGGCTCGCCGCGCTCGAGCCCCATGCGAAACTCAAACGGCCCCGGATAAAACAGATCCTCCATCAACTCAGGGTCTCCATGCAGGGCCGAAGAGTGCAAAAAACGAGCGACTTTGGCCATGCAAAGAGGGTTGCCAAACAGGCATTCGCCGGTAGTCTCTTCCGTCCGCCGGGGGCGGGATGAATGAGTCGTCCGCCCGGCGCGTCTCTCTGCCTGTCTGCGTGGAAAAACCACAGCCCAACTATTTTCGGGACGGCGTATTCATCGTCGTCATGCTTCTGGCCGTGCTGTTGTTCGAGTTGTTTTCGGGCACCGGCGGGGAGGGGCGCACCTATAACGTCCCGAAGGAAAAACCGGCGCCGCCTGCCGCCAGGACCGCCCCGCCCGCCTTGGCCAAGCCGGCCCCGGACTCGCTGATCCGCTTTGCCAAGCCGGAGAACTGGACCGACGTCACCGATGCGACGGGGCTGGCGACCTTTTCGTTCGAGCTGCCGGGCAACGCCGGGGTCAGCGCCATCCCGCTGCCGTCGCGGCTGGCGGAGAATCCGATGATCGAAGGGTGGCGGGAGCCAAGGGCTGTCGGGATTTCGCCGGTGGCCTGATA
>JACNJE010000005.1 GCA_014382705.1 Verrucomicrobiota bacterium
AACTTATACACAATAAGTTAAGTCGCCGAAAACCTTTTTTGATGAATAATGCAGGTTAAAGGGGAAAACAGCCTATTCCAGCGCCCTCGGCAGGTAGCCGACCGAGGTCTGGATGGAGTGGGTGCAGGAACACCCGGCGCTCGTCTCCGGCGCGAGCAGCATCCCGCCGGCCGGGATCAGTCCAAGCCAGCAGCCGCTGCGTATGCCCTCGAACTGGGTGCGCTTGTTGGTGTCGAGGTTCCACATGCCGTGAAAGTAATGCCGGAAAAACATGCTGTGGTTGCTCGCCGACATGGTGCCGCAGCCGCGCCGCTCCGGCAGGTCATCCCGCACCTGTTTGCCCGTCCGCAAATCGAACGCCCATTGGTCGGAGTAAAACGTGTCGCCAATGATCACCGGATGCTGCAGGTGCCCGCTGTGATGATCCTTCCCGGCCGCGTGATGATCCTCCCAAACCAGGCTGCCCGGCGGGATGATCGTCCGCTCGCCGTCCGGGGTCTGTACCTGTTTCTCGACGGCGGCGATGGCGTAGGTGTGGAACTGCTTGTCCTTGTCGGTGCCGGTGGCCACGAGCGTGCCGTTGGCGTAAACGAGATAGGTCATAAACTGCAACTTGGAGAAGTCGCGCGCGCGAGCCCACTTCGGTTGGCCGGTGCGGAGGTCGAGCGCGACGAGATGCTGGTCGGCCAGTCGATTAATGGGCTGAATCGTCCCGGCCTTGGCCACCGCTGCCGGGGCTCGGCTCTCGATGAAGTACACCACCCCGTCCCCGATCGTGAGGGTGGAGTTGACGATCGCCCCGCCGCTGTACTCCCAGGTGCGCACGCCGCTCGCCGGGTCGACCCCGAAAAGCCGGTCGCTCGTCACCCGGTTGATGTCGGCGGCTTCAAAGTTCTCAAACCACTGCCCGTCGTCGCCGAGGTACACCGCCCCCCGTTTGACCCGGCTGCCGATCAGCATGCCGTCCACCGCCGCAAGGTACGACCAGTCGTGATTCCGCCCGTCGGTGACGGGGAAGCGCACCGCCCGCTCGCCGGTCGCGCCGTCGATACCGATGCAGTAGCGGCCCTGCACCAGATAAAGACGATCCCCGGCCGCGACCATGTTGCTGCTGTCGCGCGGGATATTGGCGCGGCGCATTTCCGGGCTGGAGAAGCTCCACAGCACCGTGCCGTTGTAGGCGTCCAGCCCGAACAACATCCGGTCGCCTTGGATGAAGAGCCGGCCGTTGAGCGAGAGCGGCGCGGGGTTGCGCGGCCCCCGATCCGGCATCGGGCGCGGGCCGGGCTCGCCCCACCACTTGACACCCATCTCGCCCTTTACGAGGTCATCGCCGCTGCAGGAGGTGTTCTGGGCGTTGCCG
This sequence comes from Verrucomicrobiota bacterium, assembly GCA_014382705.1. GTDB lineage: Bacteria > Verrucomicrobiota > Verrucomicrobiia > Limisphaerales > UBA1096 > UBA1096. The sequence continues at coordinate 1,364 of JACNJE010000005.1, forward strand.
TACTGGTGGGTCCAGTCGCCGGCACCGGCCAAGCGTGGCCGTTCATGGACGAACCAGCGCGCCTTGCCGTCATCGGAGCGAATCAGGCGGCTCCCCGGCCGGCCAAGCCAGCGTTGCGCTTGGCCAAGGTCTCCCGCCGGGCCAAGCACCAATGTGCCACCGGAAGGCGCGAGGCTGCGCAAGCTCTCGGCGCCGGTCGCGGGGGGCAGTTGGCCCTCGAGCAGGTGCCGCTCTGAGACGATCAGGTTGAACAGCATCGCGCCGAGCGTTCGCCCGCCCAGCGAGCCCTCCAGCACGGAGGCCCGGACGCCGTACACGCCGGCCTCATCAAGGGCGGCACGAATCTGCTGCACCCTTCCGGCGTCCTGCTCCAGCACCACGACCTGCAGGTCGGATTTGCGAACCAGCTCCAGCGCGAGGCTGCCGTCCACGCCGCCCAGCACGAGGCAATACCCCGCGCGAGCGTCGGCCAACTCGAGAATCTGATCGGCCGCAGCAGAGAGCCGGACCTCCCCCGCCGATGCCGCTTGGCCAAGCGGTGCGCCGGGCAGCCGATAGTAAAAGGAGGAATCAAACTTGTACGGCTTGCTTTGCGCCGGCCGGCCGTCAGCACTCCCGAGAATCTGATACCGGTACTCCCCGTCCGGCACGAGGTCACGAACCATCACCAAGTGGCGCGTGCCAGTCTGGCCGCTGGACAGTTCCATGGATTGGCCGCTGGGCATCGTCCAACCAACGCGGCCCTCCATCGGCTCGTCCACTTCCCAACGGATCGTGGCTGTCGTGCGATCCACCCAGTCGACAAACGGGCCGTAGGCGATCGCCAACGGCTTCGGCTTGGGTGCCGGCTTGGGAAAAGCGTCGCGCTTGGCCAAGTGGCGCGTGGCAATCTCCGCCGCAGACAGGGCGCTCGCGAGGATGCGCACCTCATGCAGCTGCCCGGTCATCGAGAAAAACTCGTCGTCGTCCTGATAGGCGCCAAGGGTCAGCCACGCCTTTGGCGGGTAGGCGATCGCACCGCTTTGATCGGTGGACTCCCCGGCCAGTTCGCCGTCCACGTAAAGCCGTTGCGCGGTGCCGTCGTACACCCCGGCGACGTGATACCACCGGCCCGGCTCGAAGGCCCGATCCGCAGTCAGGTAGGTCAGCGACTTGTGCCCCTCGGTGTTCACAGCAAAACAGAATCGATCGTTGCGGTAGCCCAGCAGCCAGCCCTTTTCGTATGTACCGTTATCCTGCAGCGCCCCGACGATCCCGCCCCACTCCATCGGCTTCCCGACGCTCACCCACGCCTCGAGCGTCAGCTCGCGCCTGGGCAATTCCAGAGTCGCGATGTTCGGGGACACCTCGATGCGCGAACGCTGCCCGGCGAACGCCGCATGGCCCGGCCCCGGCGAGGCGGCAAATCGGACCGAGCGGCCCAGCCCGTCCGGCGTGCCATCCGGCCCGGTCAACGCCTTGAGCCGGTTGCCCTCAAGGCGGCTTGGCTCGAGCAGCCAATGCCCAAACACCGCCCCCGGCTCCGCCGCCTTGGCCAAATGAAGACCGCCACCGGCACAGGCCAACGCCACAAGCAAGCGACCCAAAAAACTCACTCTTCCGGTCATCGCACGGCCACTCTCGCGAAATCCCCGAAGCGCCGCCAGTCTTTTGTTGGCCCGGCCCGATTTGCCAGCAGCACGGTTTTCCCGCACAATGGGCGGATGCCAAACACGTTTGGCCACCTGTTCCGCATCACCACCTGGGGCGAATCCCACGGCGGCGGCGTCGGCGTCGTGCTCGACGGATGCCCGCCGCAGCTCGCCCTCGACGAGTCGGACATCCAGCCCGACCTCGACCGGCGCCGCCCCGGCCAGTCCAGCATCGTCACCCCGCGCGACGAGGCCGACCGCGTGCAGATCCTCTCCGGCACCTTCGAGGGCCAGACCCTCGGCACGCCGATCCTGATGATGGTGCACAACAACGATTTCCGACCCGAGGCGTATGCGGAAATGAAGACCAAGTTCCGCCCCTCCCACGCCGACTACACCACCCAGCAGAAGTTCGGCTTCCGCAACTGGCAGGGCGGCGGCCGCTCCAGCGCCCGCGAAACCGTCGGCCGCGTCGCCGCCGGTGCCGTGGCGAAAAAACTGTTGAAACAACGCTTCGGCGTCGAGGTGCTCGCCTTCGTCAAGCAGGTCAAAAAAATCGTCGCCGACATCGGCCCCGACAAAATCAAACTGCGCGACGTCGAAGCCAACATCGTCCGCTGCCCCGACCCCGTCGCCGCCGACAAAATGATCCGCCTCATCGAACGCACCCGCAAGGCCGGCGACACCGTCGGCGGTGTCATTGAGGGCATCGCACGCGGACTGCCGGTTGGCTGGGGTGAACCGGTGTTCGACCGGCTCGAGGCCGACCTGGCCAAGGCGATGCTCAGCCTGCCCGCCTCCAAGGGGTTCGAGGTCGGATCCGGCTTCGGCGGCGTCACCCTGACCGGCCGCGAGCACAACGACCCGATGCGCGCCCGGCGCAGCAAGGTACGCACCACCAAGAACGATTCCGGCGGCGTGCAGGGCGGCATCTCCAACGGCGAAACCGTCCACTTTCGCGTCGCCTTCAAGCCGGTGGCCACCGTCATGCACGAGCAGGACACCGTCGACGAGCAGTTGAAAAACACGACCCTCAAGGGCCGCGGCCGCCACGACCCGTGCGTGTTGCCACGCGCCGTCCCGATGGTCGAGGCGATGACCGCCCTCGTCCTGGCCGACCACGCCCTGCGCCACCGCGCCCAAAACGAGTGGTAACCCCCGCGCTTGGCCAAGCGCGACAGGGAAACCACGGAAGGCACGGAATACACAGAAGATCTTCCAAACACACGCGTTGAAAAACCTACCTAAAATCCGTGTATTCCGTGCCTTCCGTGGTTATTCGCGTCCATTGGCGTCCATTCGCGGTTGAAAAAAAAGTGAAAAAAGTGGA